>RZZX01000405.1 GCA_009929715.1 Bacteroidia bacterium | reverse complement strand
CATAAAGATTTCCCCCCTCCGGTTGGCATAAGCACAAATGTATCATTTCCAGACAATACATTTTCTATTATAGCTTTTTGATTCCCTTTAAAAGTATCGAAACCAAAATGCTTTTTTAGCTCCTCAGTCAAGCTGTCTTTCTTTGCCATACAACATTTATATTATTAAATCACTTACTTTAAGCAATCTTCAAACGATTTACATCAGATTTTTCAAACTTTTCAACCGCATAATCCAAGGTAACATGGAGCTCTTTCTCCTCTTTTGATGGCATGGTATACATTGCATCCATCATTACAGCTTCTACAATCGATCTCAATCCACGGGCACCCAGTTTAAATTCGAGGGCCTTATCCACAATATATTCGTACACGTTCTCATCGAAGGACAAGTCGACGCCGTCCATTTTGAAAAGCTTGATATATTGTTTCACAATCGAATTTTTGGGCTCTGTAAGGATATTGCGAAGCGTTTCCCGATCCAACGGATTCAAATAAGTAAGAATGGGCAAACGACCTATTATTTCAGGAATCAAACCAAAGGATTTAAGATCTGTGGGCGTGATATACTTCAACAAATTATGTTTGTCTACCAGATCCACCTCTTTGCTTGCTGCATATCCTACCACGCGGGTATTAAGACGTTGGGCGATTTTTTTCTCGATCCCGTCAAAAGCTCCACCGCAAATAAAAAGGATATTCTTGGTATCAACCGCAATCATCTTTTGGTCAGGATGCTTACGACCACCTTGAGGCGGCACGTTTACAATTGATCCTTCAAGCAGCTTAAGCAATCCTTGCTGAACTCCCTCACCACTAACATCTCTGGTTATGGAAGGATTATCTCCTTTTCGGGCAATCTTGTCGATCTCATCAATAAAAACAATCCCGCGCTGAGCTGCTTCCACATTATAATCGGCAGCCTGCAATAAACGGGTAAGGATACTTTCAATATCTTCACCCACGTAACCAGCCTCGGTCAACACAGTCGCATCCACAATCGCGAATGGGACATGGAGTAGTTTAGCTATAGTCCTGGCCAGTAAAGTCTTGCCGGTACCTGTTGC
>RZZX01000404.1 GCA_009929715.1 Bacteroidia bacterium | reverse complement strand
TTCGGCCGCCATTGTAAAATCCGTATTCTCGGCTGCAACACCGCTGTAGTTCGTTAGTCGCAAAGGCTGATTAAATCCATACGAGTTATCTACTGTAGCAACATTCGCATGCTGTCTGTTCATGTAAGCGTTTGCTCCAATAGTAAGACCGGAACTAACTACCGCTACCAAGACAATACCAAGTACATTTTTCATCGTTGTATTCATATTCATCTTATTTTTTAAAACTTAAATTTAACACTTTTCTTGCGACAAATTAAGTTCAAAAAACGTGCAATTATTCTTTTTTGCAGTTATTTTTTATCTCTTTTAACTCCTCATACTCATTGCTTAACCGGTGTTAACAGTAACAGGTATAACAAGGTACTTTTTTAAGAAATAATCAACTGTCAAAAGGTCATCATATATGTATTATAACAGCAACTACGGCAGAATGTTTTTTCTTTACTGACATAATAATAGGAGAAATCAACAAAAAAAATCTATCTTTGCGTCATTGCAGCAGACCGGTCTGTCGCTCACATTCTATGTGGGAGGAACGTCCGGGCAACGCAGAGCACCATACTTCCTAACGGGAAGCTGTTTGTGAGAGCAGAGTAATGTAACAGAAAATAACCGCCGGCATGCCGGTAAGGGTGAAAAGGTGAGGTAAGAGCTCACCGGGTTGCGTAGCAATACGCGATGCCGTACGTCTTATGGGTTGTAAGGTCATGTATACCGGCGCAGTAGGATTGCTCGTCCGATGCCGGGGGGTAGACCGCTAGAGCCAGTTGGCGACAACTGGTCGAGATAAATGGCAGACGCCTTTGTTTTCGGACAAAGGTACAGAACCCGGCTTATAGGTCTGCTGCAATTCTTTTTTTGAATGTTTATCTTAAAAAGAGCACGTAATGATTTTCGTATGAAAAATAAGGAGAAAATACCATTCAGCGAACGCGTAAACGAATTATTGTCGTGGACAATTCGCTTTATCACTTACGACATCTGGCGGATAACGGAAAGTGAAGTCAGCGGACTGAAGGTCTTTTATTTTAATGCGATAAAGACTGTCATTTTGGCTGTAAGGGG
>RZZX01000403.1 GCA_009929715.1 Bacteroidia bacterium | reverse complement strand
CCTAAATTCTAGAACCAAACGCAACCTGACCTAAGTCTAACTGTTTTCCAGGGTTTTGCACAAGCCAGTCATAAACTTCTTGTGGGGTATGCCAGTTAAGCTTGCGCCTTGGTTTGTTGTTTAACTCCCAGGATATGTCATCTAGATCCTGCTGAGTGAGATCACGTATATCGCTTCGTTTTGGCAAGTACGCTCGCAGTTGTCGGTTTAGATTTTCGTTAGCTCCGCGTTGCCATGAGCTGTAAGGGTCAGCAAAGTATACTTTCACGCCAAGAGCTTCGGTTATTTTCTCGTGCTGAGTGAACTCAGTGCCGTTGTCGAACGTAATAGTATGGGCTACGTATGCACTCAGCTTCGCAATAACCGCTTCTGCCGTCAGAAGGGCTGTCTTCTGTGTTAGCTTCGTGAAAGCAACTAGACCACTCAGACGCTCGTTCACAGTGTTTACCGCGTGTTTGTGAGTGTAGATAACACTATCTCCCTCCCAATCACCAACGCGAGCCTTTTCGTCGACCACAGCAGGGCGATCATGAATCGACACCCGATTGGGTATCTTGGACTTATGCGATGACCGACCATTTTGTTTGGTGCGCCGTTTCTTGCCTTGGCGCAGGTACTGGTACAGTTTCTCGGCAATAGCCCAAGCACTGGTGTATATCCATTGGTAGATTGTTTCAGCGCAAACTGTCATAAAGCCTTCGGCTTTCATGCGACCAGAGATCATGGAGGGATCCCAACCCTTTTGTAGGCATGACACTATCCAACCACGAAGACGATGGTTGGCGGGATGATCTAACTTTGGTGTCTGCTTGCATCTCTTCCGGTTAGATTCATAAGCTACCTGGGCTATCCAAGCGTAATATATCCCGCAACCGTCTAAGCCCTTTTGTATTTCGCGGTGAATTGTAGTCGGGTGCTTACCGACTCGCTTTGCTATTTCTTTGTTTGTATACTGTTCTTGGAGCAAGGTTTCAATCTTGCCCCGATCCGCAGCCGTTAGATGACTCATGTTAATCCTTTCCTGATTACATGTTTTATTCTAGCGGTTGCGTTTGATATTGGAAGTTAGG
>RZZX01000402.1 GCA_009929715.1 Bacteroidia bacterium | reverse complement strand
CAATTCAGATTTGAAAGTTTTGAAAAAACTTTCAGCCACAGCATTATCCCAACAATTTCCCTTTCCACTCATACTTTGTTCCAGCTTCAAGGATTTCAAAAGGTTGACAGTCTGTTTGCAGGCATACTGGATACCCCGGTCAGAATGGAATATCATTCCTTCTGCAAAAGGTCTGTTCCTATTGGCCATCCTTATGGCCGGGACTACGGTATGGGAGGCATTCATATGATCGCTTATGGACCACCCGATCAGTTTGCGATCAAAAAGATCCAGCACACAGGTCAGATAAAGAAACCCATCCCGACATGGAATATAGGTCAGGTCAGAGACACATGCTTTCACAGGCTCATTCTGATTAAACCTGCGATTCAGCAGATTTGGTGCAACCTTATAGTTGTGAGAGGCATCCGTCGTCACTTTAAATCGTCTCGAGAGTTTGCTGCGCAAGCCCATTTCCCTCATATGGCATGCTACGGTGGTTCTCGAGACGGGAGTTCCGGATACCTGCAAATCCTTCGCCAGCCGGGGGCTTCCATTGCGTCCCTTGGCAGCAAAATAGGCATCCCTGATCTTTTCGTCCAGCTCCATATACTTACGCTTACGCGCGCCCTCCGGATCTTTAAGCCAGCGGTAATAACTGCTCCTGGGCACTTTCAGTACTTTACACATCACCTCGATCGTCCATTGTTTCGAGTTGTATTCCTTTATAAAGAGATAGATCAACGATCTATCTTGGAGATGATGCTCAAAGCTTTTTTTAATATGTCCCGCTCCGTTTCAGCTTCACCCAGACGTTTTTCCAGTTCAGCAATCCTTTTGGTGTCCTCACTTAATGACTGGACTCCGTGTCCGGGAAAACTGGCTTCACCTTTCTGCTGGTATTCTTTCCGCCAACGATATAGAAGAAAGGGGGCAATACCCAATTCCTGTGCAAGCTCGGAAACATTCTTGCGTTCTAAACTGAGTTTGACCGCATTCTCTTTGAATGCCTTGTCAAAATGGGTCCTTTGTTTTCTCATATTACACAAAAATAAGCTTTTATGCTTAACTCTGTGTCCCGGCTAAGTTAGTAATTCCA
>RZZX01000401.1 GCA_009929715.1 Bacteroidia bacterium | reverse complement strand
CATATTGATTTGGTAGGAGCGGAGATTGAGATGCTGAACCTGGATCAGCGTGAAAAGATTCTCAAGCAGCTTTTGCTCCCATTAAAAGAGCTGTATGATTTTATTCTTATAGACTGCTCTCCGTCACTCGGCTTAATAACAGTTAATGCCCTTACGGCAGCAGACTCTGTTATCATCCCCGTACAATGCGAATATTTTGCGTTGGAAGGAATCAGCAAATTGCTTAATACCATTAAAATCATAAAGTCGAAGCTTAATCCGCAGCTTGAGATAGAAGGATTCCTTCTTACCATGTACGATTCGAGACTTCGTCTGGCCAATCAGATCTATGAAGAGGTAAAACGCCACTTCAGGGAACTGGTCTTCACTACGGTGATACAGCGTAACATCAAACTCAGCGAGGCACCCAGTTACGGAATTCCGGCATTGTTGTACGATGCAGAATCCAGAGGTGCAGTTAATCATATGCAGCTTGCACGCGAGCTGATAGATAAGAACAAATAAAAGAAGATAAAAGTATATATGGCAGCAATAAAGAGATCGGCACTCGGACGCGGACTGGATGCTTTAATAACGATGGAAGACCTGAAAACGGGAGGATCATCCTCTATCAGTGAAATATCTTTATCAAAAATTCAGCCTAATCCGGACCAGCCACGTTCCATGTTTGAAGAAGAGGCATTGGAAGAATTAGCTACGTCTATACGCTCATTGGGTGTTATCCAGCCGATCACCCTGAAAGAAATTGGTCCGGACAGATATATGATCATATCGGGTGAGCGCCGTTACAGAGCCTCCCTTAAAGCCGGATTGGAAGAGATACCCGCTTATATTAAAACAGCCGCCGACGAGCATGTGGTGGAGATGGCCCTGATAGAGAACATTCAGCGCGAAGACCTGAATGCCATAGAAATCGCTTTGGCCTATCAAAAGCTAATTGATAATTACGAACTTACCCAGGAGAAACTGAGTGAACGGGTTGGAAAGAAACGAACAACAATCGCAAACTACCTTCGTCTGCTTAAACTGCCTGCCGAAATACAGGTGGGACTCAAGGATAAGAAAATAGATATGGGACA
>RZZX01000400.1 GCA_009929715.1 Bacteroidia bacterium | reverse complement strand
TTGAGGGGTTTGATCACTTCCATAAATCAAATCCAAAATATGGTACGTTTTTTTATTGCCCTTGACCAACATATCTTTACACATCGCACAATAGACCAACACATCGTGCTCGCTCTCTTGTTTTCTATCATTGACAAAATCACAGGCTTGTTCAGGATTGGCATAAGCTACGAGCCCACCATACCCACAACATTTGGCTTTCTCTTTGGAAAATTCAAGCTCTTCGACTTTGTAGCCTAAGGTTTTAACAATGCCCCGAATGCTCTCATGCACCTTACTATCGTGTCTGGTCGCACACGCATCGTGAATGCACAGTTCTCGTTTCCCTTTTTTAATCTCCACTTCTGGTAAACCGTATTTTTCAAAGACTTCCCATAATGAGATGGTTTTGATCATCGGCAAGTACTTCTCAAACGTCGCCGAACAGCTCGAACAGGCGAGAATAAAGGTTGGCTCTTCCATCTCTTCCCACGTTTGGCGAATTTTTTCGATACTTTCAGGCATCAAATCCAGCCGTCCCGCCCAATCCGCAGGTGCGCCACAACAGCCCAAGTACAGCCCCACATCATTATCCGCATCTTTATCTTTTATAGCACCCACCAAATGTTTGTAAATCTCACCGATATGCTCTGTGTGCGTGGAGCTGAGTTGACACCCTGGGTAAAAGAGGTAGCCTGTTTTGCCAGAACCCTTGTAAAGCCCTCTGGCGTACGCCGAAAAAGCAATCACAGGGTAGTAAAAAAGCTCTTTAGACGCCTCTTTGCTCGGTTGTTTACGCACCAAAGAAAACGCATCACTGTGGCTAAAGCTCATATCTTTCAGGGCAAAATCATGCGCTGAGATAGGCATTTTCCCACGCTCAACCATACTTTCTCGTGTCATATGAATAATCTCTTTCATACCAATATCCACAGGGCAGACCTCTTTACATAAACCGCACTGGGTACAAGCGTTAATCATCGCATTGGCATGGTGGGTTCCTAAAATAATGCGCTCATTGTGGTTGATGCTTCGGATGTAACTATCAGGTGTCACATTAAAGCGTTGCAGGTGTACACAGGCATTAAAACACTCGTTGCATTGG
>RZZX01000399.1 GCA_009929715.1 Bacteroidia bacterium | reverse complement strand
GAACTTGACAGAGAAAATTAGGCTCCGGTGTTTCCCACATATCCATTTTGATCTGACTCGTATAATTTACGAGCGTTTCACTTGAAAATCTAAAACCCTCTGCGCTGTAACTCACTGATTAATTGGTTACAGGAAATCAACATGTCAGATGATAGTGGTTCTTGCTGATTTTATGAGAATTGCAGCAGTACGGGTATGCAGTGTCAGACCCGCGCGGCTATATCTCGCTTACTGAATGCGTGTTACAAGGACACGGATATAGAATTCACAATCAGTCTTTGATGTGGGAAACTTTAGGGTTTGAGTGGGATATTCATCTATATAACAGGATATTAGATACTTAAAAATTGGTTTTTAGAAAAGTTTATTTAAACACGATTTCTAATTACTTGTTATATAGGCATATAAACGAATATCCCTGTCAAGCCAACTCTCCTTCTGTTGTGGAACGGAGACATTTATATGGTGCCGGGCGTGAGACCTGGCGGTTACCCGCCAGCCCGGCCTGAGTTAGCCATTCGGCAGATGATTTTTGCGAAACCCGTGCGGTTCTAAGTCGCAGATTATCAATGTTTAGACAATCCACCTGTCAGGTCACCTGACAGGTGGATTGCTTATATTCAGGTAATCTGCGTGTTACAGCGGCGCGGGTAGGGCGAACGACCAACCGGGGAAGATAACCGGCCGGGAACCGGCCGTATAAACTGCGAAGCACCTTATAAACTTTGCGGATGATGTGGCGGGAGGCGGTGAAGTATCAGACCCGTGCGGCTGCAACTTGCTTACTGATTGTACGTTAACACTTAATCCCGCAGATGATCCGCGGGATTAAGTGTTAACTTGAAGATATACTGTGAGTTATAGCGGTACGGGTATATAGTTTACTTCTGGTCCCTGACGTGGGAAACTTCAGATCAAACCCGCTGTGTAAACTATGTTAAAAGATTGCCATATCCCTCCCTGAATCAACCGAGACACGAAGGAACCTCCGCCACAGCGAACAAAGTGAGCGAGGAGGAAAAGTTCCGGAGGGGCTGTGGTTGACCGGGGTTGAATTAGGCTTTGTTTTTTATCATTGCCGGCTT
>RZZX01000398.1 GCA_009929715.1 Bacteroidia bacterium | reverse complement strand
CTTTGGATTTGGAACAGATGCGAGGTTTCCATAAGGGACCACTCTTTCCAAAGGTGAAACCCAAAAGGCTACTTTTACTTGGACGGCTAACCTTGCTTTTATCCTTGTTCACCTTTAGTAATAACACCTTTTCAATGTAAGAGGTGATACTATCAAGTACTCTATAAGCTGAACGTTTGCTCTTTAAATAGATGCTTACGTCATCAGCATAGCGAACAAAACGGAGACCTCGAAGGGTCAATTCTTTATCCAATCCATCGAGTAGGATATTCGAGAGTATGGGACTTAAGGGACTACCTTAAGGGGTCCCTTCTGTGCGAGCACTAACCAAACCGCCATCCATAATCCCCGTGCGGAGATAGCGACGAATGAGTTTTAGTAGGGGTTTGTCCGTTATACGATAACTCAAAAGAGTCATTAGCTTATCATGGTTTACCCTATCAAAGAATTTCTCTAAATCTAATTCAACGATGTGAGTATATCCATCGTTAAGGTAACCCTGGGCTTGGGTGACTGCTTGGTGAGCTGAACGGCAAGGACGAAAACCATAACTATTATCATTGAACCTACTGTCATAGTGACGACTTAAGACTTGTGATATGGATTGCTGAATCAAACGGTCGGTTACCGTAGGTATACCGAGCATACGAACACCGCCATTGGACTTAGGTATTTCAACCTTTCTTACAGCTTTGGGAATATAAGTAGTCGTTTCAATCTGATTACGGATTGAAACCCAATGCTGCTTTAGATGTTCATGGAGAGAATCCACGGACATCTTATCTATTCCCGGGGCACCGTTATTAGAAGTGACCCGTTCATAGGCTTGAAGCATATTAGCTCTACTTAGAATTTCCTCTAGCATGACTTTTATTCTCTTGTTTGGTTGTCTTTATATGCGGTTGCAAATAGATGCTGAAAGCTCCTTGTTACTCGTCGGATTCCATCCTATCCCTCCCAAGGAAGCCCTTTTTTTTTAAAAAAAAGTATTGCTGTCCGGTAAAACTTTTATTTCCCCCAAGAATTAGGGCTGAAATTCTCGCTTGAATTTCAGCCCTTTTAACTTCCTTTGCGATTACTATATCA
>RZZX01000397.1 GCA_009929715.1 Bacteroidia bacterium | reverse complement strand
GGACTTCCATTTGTTGCAGAACTTATGGATGCAGTCACAACGACAGCAAATATCGAATATCATGTAGGTATCGTTAGGGATAAATCTGTACACAGAGGACTCATAACTGTTGGGACAGACATATCTCGGATGGGTTTTTCTGAGGAGATCGGGATCGATGAGGCACTGGAGACAGCAGAACAAAAAGTCTTCGAGATAGCCAGGTCCGGCAGGACTTCAAGATTAAAGGGAGCCAGGGAAGTTGTAACGTCAGCTATCGGTGAAATTGAGAAGAGGTTGGCCGGAGGATTGGATATCACCGGAGTTCCATCAGGTTTTGCCGATTTTGACAAACTTTCGGGGGGAATGCAGCCAGGCAGCCTTTACATTCTTGCTGCCAGGCCTTCTATGGGTAAAACTGCCTTTGCTCTTAATGTTGCGCAGCATGCTGCCCTCCAGGAAGACATTCCGGTCCTGATGTTCAGCCTTGAAATGTCTGCTGAACAGATAGCCCAGAGGATGCTTTCAGCTGAATCCAGGGTCAATCTCAGACAGATGTTTGAATCGCGCAAGGTCCAGAACGAACAGTGGCAGGATCTTTCGAAAGCCGCATCAAACCTGTCAAAAAGCCCAATTTATATTGACGACAGCTCGACACTCAACACGCTTGACCTCAGAGGCAGATGCAGGAGGTTTTTTGCAAAGCATAAGTCTGGCAAAGGTCTGGTCGTACTTGATTATCTCCAGCTTATGAACGTTGCAAGAAAAATTGAAAACAGGCAGCAGGAAGTGTCTGAGATATCCAGGGCCCTCAAGGGGATAGCGAGAGAATTTAAAGTGCCTGTCCTTGCCCTTTCACAGCTTTCAAGGGATGTTGAAAAGCGCGGCGGAAGCAAGAAACCGCAGCTTTCAGACCTTCGCGACAGCGGTGCTATAGAACAGGACGCAGACATGGTCATATTCCTTTACAGGGAGGCATACTACGCCCAGGAAGGTGAGACAGTAGACCCCACCTCTGAAGTGATCGTGGCAAAGAACAGAAATGGCCCGACGGGTAAAGTGGACCTCATCTTTTTCAAAGAATATGCGAGGTTTGAAAACAAACTTAG
>RZZX01000396.1 GCA_009929715.1 Bacteroidia bacterium | reverse complement strand
AATTAGAGTGGTATAAACTAGCAATATAAAGTATGGGTATTTTCAGCTTTTTCAGTAAAGAAAAAAAAGAGACATTAGATAAGGGATTATCGAAGACAAAAGAAAATGTATTTACCAAGATTGCCCGGGCAATTGCCGGCAAGAGCAAGGTAGACGATGAAGTATTGGATAATCTGGAGGAGGTACTTATCACTTCGGACGTTGGAGTGGATACTACACTTAAAATTATTTCCCGCATCGAGAAGAGGGTGGCCTCAGATAAATTTGTAAATACGCAAGAGCTTACGGCCATTCTGCGTGATGAGATAGCCAGTCTGCTTACCGAAAACAATACAGAAGATACGGAGGGATTTACAACTCCGGATGATAAGAAGCCGTATGTAATTATGGTTGTAGGTGTGAATGGCGTGGGTAAAACCACTACAATTGGCAAACTTGCTTATCAATTTAAAAAAGCAGGGAAAAAAGTGTATCTGGGTGCTGCTGATACCTTCCGTGCTGCAGCGGTAGAGCAGTTGGTAATCTGGGGCGAACGGGTAGGGGTGTCTGTGATAAAACAGAAGATGGGCTCTGATCCGGCTTCGGTTGCTTATGATACCTTGAATTCGGCTGTTGCCAATGATGCGGATGTGGTTATTATTGATACTGCTGGACGTCTCCATAACAAGATAAACCTGATGAACGAGCTTACCAAAATAAAAAATGTGATGAAGAAGGTTGTTCCGGATGCTCCACACGAAATTCTGCTGGTTTTAGATGGATCGACCGGACAGAATGCTTTTGAACAAGCTAAGCAGTTTACGGCTGCTACGGAAGTAAATGCACTTGCGATCACTAAATTAGACGGAACGGCTAAAGGGGGAGTGGTTATAGGTATATCAGATCACTTCCGAATACCCGTAAAATATATCGGACTGGGTGAAGGTATGGAAGATCTTCAGGTATTTCAGAGAAAAGAGTTTGTAAATTCATTATTCGGAGAATAAATATACAAAGAAGGGCTTGCTCTTCTTTCTCCATTTTTATATATGAGAAAAAATAAAGTTGATATTATTACATTGGGGTGTTCCAAAAACCTGGTTGATTCTGA
>RZZX01000395.1 GCA_009929715.1 Bacteroidia bacterium | reverse complement strand
TTCAAAAAAGTACCATTATGGAAAATTATACATAGAATTATATGTATTATGGCTAAAATTAAAAGAAGAGATGGGCGTAGAGTTTGATTTGGTCTATGACCCTGTGGGATGGCATGTATTTTTAGAGCATTTGCCTAATCTTCAAGGTGAGCCTATTTACCTCCATCAAGGCGGTCTTTTGGGTAATGTTTCGATGGAAGAACGCTATAAGCGAAAAAAAACTATAATTAAGACCTTATGAAGGAGAAAATATGTTACTTTTAAAAACGAATGAAGAAAATTTTAAAGCCCAATTTGACGAACTTTTACGTCGTGGGCATATGGATATGGAAAATGTCTCCAAAATTGTGTTGACGATTATTGCCGAGATTAAAGAGCAAGGTAATGGCGCAGTAAAGGAGCATATTGAAAAATTTGATAAATGGCATGTTGAAAATGATGAAGCCCTTGAAGTGAAAACTGCTGATATGAAACAAGCCTATGATGCTCTGGATGTAAATCTCAGAGAAGCGTTAGAACTTGCATATCAGCGCATTTATGCCTACCATGAAAAAATGATGCCAAAATCATGGCTTGATTTTGAAGACAATGGTACGGTTTTGGGGCAAAAAGTAACCCCTGTCGATAGAGCGGGGCTTTACATCCCAGGAGGCAAAGCCGCCTATCCAAGCTCTCTTTTAATGAACGCCATTCCTGCCATTGTCGCTGGGGTGAAAGAGATTGTGGTGTGTACTCCAGCACCCAACAACGAACTCAACCCTCTTTTGTTAGCGGCGATGCACCTGTGTGGTATTAAAAAGGCGTACAAAGTAGGCGGGGCAAGTGCGATTGCAGCGATGGCGTATGGAACTAGGAGTATTCCCAAAGTCGATGTTATCACAGGACCTGGCAATATCTTTGTCGCAACGGCTAAAAAACTCGTTTTTGGAGAAGTGAACATCGATATGATAGCAGGGCCTAGTGAAATTGGTGTATTGGCAGATGAGAGTGCAAATCCTCACCATTTAGCCATTGATTTGCTCTCTCAAGCCGAACACGATGAGATGGCAAGTTCGATTCTCATCACTCCATCTTTAGAAATTGCCGAAAAAACG
>RZZX01000394.1 GCA_009929715.1 Bacteroidia bacterium | reverse complement strand
GTTGCCACCGCTGTAACTAAAGAGTAATTTTTTAGATTTTATATCAATCGTACAGACGCCACCATGCTTAAGCTTGCCAAAAAGCACCTCTTCTGCAAGTGGTGTTTTAATCTGCTCTTGAATCACCCGACGCATCACACGAGCGCCCATCTCTTTACTGTATCCCTCACTTGCGAGCTGCTTCTTAGCTGCAAGCGTTGCGATAACTTTGACATTTTTGTCTTTGAGTTGCTCAGAGAGTTCAGCTAAGAGTTTCTCGACGATATTGACCATCACCGCTTCGCTTAGGGGTGCAAAATGAATCACCTCATCCAAACGGTTTCTAAACTCTGGTGCAAAAAAGGCCTTAATCGCCTCATCCGCACGAGAGGTCTCACTTTTAGTAAAGCCCATCGTTGGCGCTTCTTTGGTGCCTAAATTGGACGTCATAATAATAATAACATTGCGAAAATCAATCTTTGTGCCATTATTATCCGTCAAGGTCGCACTATCAAATATCTGTAATAAAATGTTGAGCATATCAGGATGCGCTTTTTCAATCTCATCGAGTAAAAGCACACAGTAAGGATGCTTTTTAATCGCTTCAGAAAGCTGACCACCCTCATCGTATCCCACATAACCAGGAGGTGCGCCAATCAAACGACTCACCGTATGCTTCTCCATATATTCGCTCATATCGTAGCGTTCAAAATGAACACCTAACTCATACGCCAACTGTTTTGCCACTTCCGTTTTACCCACACCCGTAGGGCCTGCAAATAAAAAAGAGCCAATGGGCGAGGTAGGATTTCCAAGTCCCGCACGGCTTCGCTTAATCGCTTTACACAAAGCTTCAATCGCTCTATCTTGCCCAAAAATTTTAGCCTTCAAATGCGTCTCTAAGTGTGCCATCACCTCGCCCTCGTCTTGACTCACACTGCGACTTGGAATGTTGGCAATTTTGGAAAGTACCGCTTCAAGATCATGAAGTTCCACCACTTTTTTACGCTTTTTGGCTAAGTGAAACGACGCACCCACTTCATCAATCAAATCAATCGCTGAATCGGGTAAAAACTTATCGCTAATATACTTTTTTGCCAATTCCACAGAGGCTT
>RZZX01000393.1 GCA_009929715.1 Bacteroidia bacterium | reverse complement strand
CTTAAGATTGATCTTCTTCAAACCATAATAGCCTCCGACCCAAATATCACCGTAACTATCTTTTTGAATGTCCCGGATGTATTTATCAGACTTCACCGCTGAATGAAAATCTTTTTGTGGACATATTTTAGTCACAGAATGGCTTCTTTTATTAATTTGATAGATGCCCGATGAGTAGCCACCAACCCAAAAAACACCGGGAGAAACTTCACAAATGGAGAGGTAAATACGGCTTTCGCTAGAGGGCTTAGAAGTTGTATAAGTCATGTAAGAGCGCCATTGCTGTGTACGCTTTTGGTAGAGGCTAATGCCGTTATTGGTAGCAAACCATAAATCACCATCGCTGTCTTCTAGAATGTCGTTCACCTGGTTGTTGCACAAAGACTGGGCATTGCCTAAAGAGTGTCTGAGCCAACGAAAAGAATCATACCGATTATCACGTACAGTAATTTCCGTAGGATAATTGGCCATCCAAACGCTGTGCCCATCGTCTACATAAAGATCTGTGATGCTTGCTTCATTTATTAAGTTGTAAGAGGTATATCCTGGAGTAACGTAAGGAGCAATCTCATTGGTTTGCATCGTCAGTTTAAAAACACCTGCACCATCAGTAGCCAATAATAGCTCTTTGGAATTAAGCGGCTTTATCTGATTAATAGAGACATCTGTAAGCGGTCCCAAAATGGGCAACACCTCTTTCTTCTTCAGATCATACACAAATAATCCAGTTTTGAACGTTCCGATAAACAGTTTATCAGAAGAGGCGTTCAAGTAAAGATCACTAATCTCAACTGGAAAAAGATCGAGTTGCTTATGAGGCTGGTGCACAAGTGCCTGATGAGTCAGTAAGACGTGATGACACCCGTGTGTGGTCCCTACCAAAAAGTGCGCCTCATCGATCTGTTGCACCGCTGTTATAAGGGCTAAAGAGGCCTTCTTGACGGATGTTACTTTGCCCGTAGCAATGTCGTATAGATAAACAGCCTTATCGGCACACAACCAGATTCTATCTTGTTTATCTATAAAGCTGAAAGAGATCGCTTCAAAATCCTCGCGACCAGATTCTTCTGGCAACTTATACACTAAATCAAACGCATC
>RZZX01000392.1 GCA_009929715.1 Bacteroidia bacterium | reverse complement strand
GTTGTGATTTGCTTTCATTTTAGTATCTTTGAACCATTGGAAACAGCGTATGATATCGATAGTATCGACCGATTCAGTTGTGATTTGCTTTCATTTTAGTATCTTTGAACCATTGGAAACAGCAAGATACAACATCCCCAACCAACGATATGTGTTGTGATTTGCTTTCATTTTAGTATCTTTGAACCATTGGAAACAGCTGCGACCAACTTACCGTCCGATGTAAGCTCGTTGTGATTTGCTTTCATTTTAGTATCTTTGAACCATTGGAAACAGCAACCATAAATTTCATCCAACAATGCAGCGGGTTGTGATTTGCTTTCATTTTAGTATCTTTGAACCATTGGAAACAGCCCGGCACGCCACGCCCTGAACCGCTGTCTAGTTGTGATTTGCTTTCATTTTAGTATCTTTGAACCATTGGAAACAGCGTTGGTGCTTTCTCTGACAAGAAAACGGGAGTTGTGATTTGCTTTCATTTTAGTATCTTTGAACCATTGGAAACAGCCATTCTGCTGGGGGGCAGGATTAATGTACGGTTGTGATTTGCTTTCATTTTAGTATCTTTGAACCATTGGAAACAGCCCAGTTGCGAATAGGCTCTGCAAGCTGTCAGTTGTGATTTGCTTTCATTTTAGTATCTTTGAACCATTGGAAACAGCATTCTGATGATGTGTGCATGTGGGGAGGTGTTGTGATTTGCTTTCATTTTAGTATCTTTGAACCATTGGAAACAGCCCCTCTCTTTTGCTTCGTCCTAATATCAGTGTTGTGATTTGCTTTCATTTTAGTATCTTTGAACCATTGGAAACAGCTCAGGTAGCGTTCGGAAATTTCCATTCTTAGTTGTGATTTGCTTTCATTTTAGTATCTTTGAACCATTGGAAACAGCACACTTGCCGTTCTAGTGTATTTATTAACTGTTGTGATTTGCTTTCATTTTAGTATCTTTGAACCATTGGAAACAGCAACTATTTAAATCAGAAGCCGTTACAGTACGTTGTGATTTGCTTTCATTTTAGTATCTTTGAACCATTGGAAACAGCAATCCTTATATTCCCCGGATTGTTATTTCTGTTGTGATTTGCTTTCATTTTA
>RZZX01000391.1 GCA_009929715.1 Bacteroidia bacterium | reverse complement strand
CCATCAAAATGCCTGAGTGGGTTTCATTCGCTAAAGTACGTGGTGCATGGGCTCAAGTAGGTAATGGATTGCCATGGAACACAACTTACCAAACTGATAAAATCGGTGCCGGTGGAGCTTTTATCGGTAAAAATACATTCGATGACGGCAATTTGAAACCGGAGCTCACAACATCTCATGAATTCGGTACGGAATGGAAGTTCTTCCACCAACGTCTAGGTATCGACTTCACTTATTATCAGACAAATACCAAAAATCAGTTACTAAGAATGCCAACCAAAGCGGGTTCTGCCTATGCTTATCAGTATGTAAATGCAGGCGAAGTACGCAACAGAGGTATTGAAATCGCTTTAACGGCTACACCGGTGATGACTCAAGATTTCCGTTGGAAAACTGGTATAAACTTCTCGAAAAACGAAAACAAGATCCTCTCTTTGCACCCAGAATTTAAAACATTCACCTATGGTGACCCGAATATCTCTATGGGGTATTTGATGCGTATCAAAGAAGGGGGCTCTATGGGCGATATTTATGGTAATGCTTTTGTTCGCGATGAGAACGGTAAAATCCAAACGAATAAAGATGGTTCTCCTGTAGCTGAAACTGGTAACAAAACGCTTTTGGGCAACTGTAATCCGGATTTCTTAATGGGATGGAACAACACTCTAACTTACAAAGGGTTCAGCCTCTATTTCTTAATTGATATGCGCTCGGGTGGTGATGTTATGTCATTGACGGAAGGAATGCTCGATAAGAAAGGGGTTACACAGGCCACTGCCGATGCACGTAATGCGGGATTTGTAGAATATGGTGGAACTAAATTCACAGATGTACAGAAATTCTTCAGCTCAGTAGGCGACAAGAATGGTATCTCAGAATACTACATGTATAGTGCAACCAATATCCGTCTACGTGAGGTTTCATTGAGCTACTCACTTCCTAAAACATTGATTGAAAAAACCAGAGTGCTCAAAGGGGTCGATTTATCACTGATCGGACGTAACTTATGCTTCATCTACAAAGATGCACCATTCGATCCAGATGCAATCCTTTCTACTGGAAATGGACTCCAAGGGGTTGATGTCTTTGGTATGCCAACG
>RZZX01000138.1 GCA_009929715.1 Bacteroidia bacterium | reverse complement strand
CGAACAGATGGCAAAGAGAACCTGATTACCTCTATCGAAATAGCGGCAGCAAAGAACCCCGACGGAACAGCTATCGTACCCGAGGTGTGCATCTTTTTTCAAAATCACTTGATGCGGGGCAACCGGACAACAAAGATTAATGCAGAGCATTTTAATGCTTTTCGTTCATTCAACTATCCGGCATTGGCGCGCGTGGGGATTCACATTAAATATGAGCCGCATCTCATTCGGAAACCGATTCCCGACCAACCGCTACACCCACACTATGTGTTCGATACCAATGTGGTGACTCTAACTCTTTTTCCTGGTATTCAAGAGAGCGTGGTGCACTCGGTACTGCATGTACCGGGACTGAAAGCGGTGGTCTTAAAAACATTTGGATCGGGAAATGCCCCTCAAAAAGAGTGGTTTATAAGGGAACTAAAAGAGGCTACTGACCGGGGAATTGTTATCGTCAACATTACACAATGTACCTCTGGAGCAGTGGAAATGGAACGGTATGAAACAGGAATTCACTTACTCGAAGCAGGGGTTATCAGCGGATATGATTGTACCCCGGAATGTGCTCTGACCAAACTGATGTTCTTACTCGGACATAACTTACCGAACAAGGAGATCAGGTATAAAATGAGCTCTTCACTGGCTGGCGAAATTACAAGATCGATCTAATTTAAAAAAAGAGGTAAACGTTTTTTTTAACTGAAATGGTGAAATTGACCACCCAAGCCCGAACAAACTAAAAATCTGTTTTGTTATAAGTGTAGATACAGTAAATGCGTGTGAAGCACAAGGAGCTAAACAGCGGATTTAAAGCTAGATAAACGTTTTTCTCTAGTCGGCACTTTATTTAAAAAAGTACAATAACTAAACGTTTTATAAAGAAAGAAAAAGGTTTTTAATGTTTTAGCCGTACTTTTGCACCGACATTATGCTTCGTATAGCATTCTGTGATAGACACTTAATTATCAGAAATCAATTAAATGAGGAAAATTATGCAGATTAAAATGAACAAATGGGCCATCCTCGGACTGTTTGTCTCGTCGATGTCCCTGACCAATTGTGTAAACGAAGAAAAAGATCTTTATGATCCTACTTTCAAGACGTCTAACCCTTTAGACATTAAGGCTCCGGATGGATTCAAGGGGGAAACGGTATCGTCTGCCAAAATCAGAGTTGATGTGAATGATGAGTATAATGGGACTTATAACTACACTGTTAGTATCTATGACAGATACCCCACTGCCAAAGGAGCTAATCAACTAGGTACGGGGGTAGCTAAAAAAGGGAAGGCCTATGAGACGAGCATCAACTGCCTCAAAGGGGATACGATTTTGTATGTCGAACAGACCGATCCTAGAGGACGTAAGTTGGTAGGAACGGTAGATCCACGCGTAACCACAGCGGGTACCGTCTATTACGGCTTCGGAAAGGCTTCTACTAAAGCCTTAACTAGAGCGCAGACTAAAAGTATAGCAGAACGCCCTACTTATACGGTCTATACGAGTCAGAATATTCCAGCTAACGCCATAGAGATTACACCGGAAACGCTGATCGAAAGTAATAAATCTTATAAGATCTCGGGCAATTATAATGAAACGTTTATCACCTACGGAACAAGCAATTCTAAACTGTACGTTACAGGTACTTGGAAGTTCGATACGTTTAAGGTGGAAACGGGACTTCAGATCATTGTGTTACCTGGAGCTAAAATAGAAGCCAACTACATTGAGTTTGTGAACCAATCTTCACTAGAAGTGATGAACGGGGGCGAAGTGAAGCTTGGGACACTGCATTTTGCCAATGGCAACCGCTTGATTAACTTGGGTAAAATGACTCTGGGTGAAACGAAAGATAACCCCGGTGTGTTCTACAACGGACCGGATGCGGTACTGAATATTACAAAGTCTTTCATGCTGGGTGGAGCACTCTGTTATAATGATGGGAAAATTACAGCCAACGAAATGGTTACCACATGGGGAGCAAAGTTTGTAAACAACTGTCAGCTTGATGTGACTCATGCACTCCAGTTCAGAGAGGGACTATTGGAATTAACGAAAGGGGGAATCAGAGCAGAGACGATTGAGTTTAATGGCAACAAAGTCTACCTGCTGAATGGCTCTATGCTGAAAGCGAGTCAGATGATCAACATCAATTCGAATACAACGATTGAGAATACAACTGCGGCACGTTCGCTACTCAAAACGCCTAAAATAATCTTTGGTACAAATAACTCTGGAGCAAATAACACCTACAGAGGGGCTTTGACGGTAGAGGTCGATGAGCATCCGCAGGGTACTCAATGGTGGTCGCCTTACAGATTGGAACAAGGGGCAACCATGACCACTTACAATGGATCGGATATCGTGATTACCACTTGTGCCGGAACCATCAATGACCCTTCGGGGGGAACTGATCCACAAGAACCAGAGGAGGATCTTGTAACCAAAGATAAGTACACGTATAGCTATGCTTTCGAGGATCAATGGCCGCTATACGGAGATTATGACCTGAACGACTTTGTGGTTAGAACAGGCGACTTCAAAACGGTTAAGACGAAAGCGAGTGATTTTGAAGGCATTGACACCTTGTCATTCACTTGTAGAGTGATGGCGATAGGGGCAACGAAGATCATTTCATTGGGCACACAGCTAGATGGTATAGATAAGAGTGCCGTTAAATCGGTCACATTTAGCTCAGAAGAGGGCTACTTGTCGCCAGCACAACTCGGATTAGATCGTTTTGACCACAGTGGATACCTCGAAAACGGACAGACGTATGCGGTTATCCCATTGCTTTACAACGTACACAACGTGTTTAATCAGAAACTAACACAGGTGAACACCATTAAAACAGGGGCTACTTCTCCTGCAAAAACATTCAAGGTCACCATCGTGTTCAAGAGCAAAGCGGTTAAGAGTTTCACCTTAGTAGATAATTTCAACCTCTTTATCATCACTGATAATTTGGTGGGTAAAGATAGAAAAGAGATTCACTTAATGGGAAAAACGCCAACCAACTTGGCATCGATGAGGTTTTTCAATAACAACAACGACCGGTCGACCGAAAAGAATGCGTATTATACCAGTGAAGATAATCTGCCATGGGGCTTCTTAATGGCACAAGATATAGCCCTCTCTGAAGAGACGAAATTATGGCGATGGCCGCTAGAATATGTCTCTATCAAAGAAGCCTACCAGAAATTTGTCGATTGGGTCACCTCGGGAGGATTCATCAATGATCATTGGTTCGATACCCATGACCAGAGTAAAGTCTTTTAAATAATAAAAAAAACCGAGAAAGTTCATTTTCTCGGTTTTTTTTATCTCAAAACTCGCTTTAAGACAAATAATTAGTATATATTTGCATTCAGAGAAAAAGTACAAGAATAAAAAACAGTTGATTTACAATCCCTTTATGAAAAAGAAAATATTGCTGATTGATGATAAAGCCACTATAGGAAAAGTCGCAAGCATATATCTAAGCAAAGATTATGACTTCGTGTATCTTGAAAATCCTATTAGAGCTATCGAATGGCTAAATGAAGGCAATATCCCCGACCTGATTATCACCGATATCCGCATGCCACTAATGACTGGCGATGAGTTTCTGAAATACATGAAACAGAATGAGTTATTCAAAACCATTCCTATCATGGTCTTATCTAGCGAAGAGAGCACATCCGAACGTATCAGATTATTGGAAGAAGGAGCTGAAGATTACATATTAAAACCGTTTAATCCATTAGAGCTAAAGGTTAGAATTAAGAAGATTATAGACTAATTAATGCCTTAAAATGGAAAATCTCATTTATATCGGAAGACATCATCAAACTATCAACTATTTCTCACAATTATGCCAAGGAGCGTTTTACGCTGTCCCCAATTACGATAAAGCGATAAAAGCCCTTGATCAGATTAAAGAGAAGTATGACGTTGCGGTTTTTTTTGAACAATCGAATGCGGAAAAAGATACCCCAGTTATTAAAGCCCTAAGAGAAAAATATCCGCATATTTACATGATCTTAATCATAGACTCCTTGACGCCCGAAGAGAGCCGGAGTTATCTAAACGCGGGAATTAATAATACCATATCTTACTACACCAATGAGGCCGCTTTTGCCACACTGACCAATTTCTTAAAAGCTCGGAAAGAACAGCGCATTAAAGATCTGAAGGACAAATCGCATCATAAGCACCAAACATTCTCACTCCCTTTATGGAAAAGAGGCTTTGATGTCTTATTTGCCGGAACAGCCATCCTTTTCTTATCGCCTGTATTGCTACTAACTGCTTTGGCCATCCGCTTAGAGAGTAAAGGACAGATTATCTATAAATCAAAACGGGTGGGAAGCAACTATGACATCTTCGATTTTCTCAAATTTCGATCGATGTACACGGATGCCGACAAACATCTAAAGGATTTAAATGCTCTCAATCAATACAGCCAAGGACAGAATGCCAAGGCCAACAAGGAGTTTTTTGAAGAGGATGAAGAAAAGTTGACTGAAAATTCGTTGATCGACAAAGAAGAGGAAATAGGCGAAGAGCATACCATCCTGATCTCAGATGATTTTATCATCTCTGAAAAAGATTACATCAACCAAAAAAGTGTGGAGAAAAAGAATACTTTTGTTAAGCTGGAGCATGATCCACGCATCACTAAAGTAGGACGAATCATCCGAAAATATAGCATTGATGAATTGCCACAGTTATTCAATATCCTCAAAGGGGATATGTCTATCGTGGGCAACCGCCCTCTCCCACTCTATGAAGCAGAGCTGCTAACCAACGATGATCATATCGACCGGTTTATGGCACCTGCAGGACTTACTGGCCTTTGGCAGGTAGAAAAACGGGGGAGCAGCGGAAAGCTCTCGGCCGAAGAACGTAAACAATTGGATATCAAGTATGCCAAAACGTTCTCTTTCTGGCTGGATGTCAAGATTATTTTTAAAACATTTACAGCATTCATCCAAAAAGAGGATGTGTAACGTACTTGTTTGTCTAAATAGCAAACCACTATGGGAGTGATGAACAGCCTCAAAAGAAAGATTAAGGAGAACCCAACCCTTAAACGCCGACTGCATCGCTTCGTGATGCACCCCACTAAGACGCGCCCTAACTTCTGGATTCGTGCGGTCTCTTTTCTCTATCTTAAACGGGGAAAGGGATCTGTTATTTACCGAAGTGTGCGACAGGATTTGCCGCCATTCAACCGGTTTGAACTAGGCGCTTATTCGGTGGTCGAGGATTTTTCATGTCTCAATAATGCGGTAGGCGATTTAATCATCGGACATCATACCCGAATAGGGTTACATAACACGCTTATCGGACCGGCACAAATAGGCAACCATGTTAATCTGGCTCAAAATGTCACAGTTACGGGGTTGAATCACATCTACGAAGCGATCGATTTACGAATAGATGAGCAAGGGGTTGAAACGCATCCGGTGATCATCGAAGATGATGTCTGGATCGGAGCAAATGCTGTGATTCTACCGGGTGTAACCATTGGGAAACACAGTGTTATCGGGGCTGGAAGCATCGTTACGCGTCATGTCCCTCCTTATTCGGTGTGTATCGGAAACCCGGCACGTGTGGTCAAACGGTACGATAAGGAGCAAAAACGGTGGATTAAAATCGACTTATCAGAGAGCAATCACTATTAATAAGTAGACACAAGGCCTATTATACTTAAAAAAGGGGATTGTGGGTCGCAAGAAATCAACGTATCTTTGTGGTGTGAGAAATTAATTAGTCATAATTTTATTACGTAGCCACATTTAGTATAAGAACCTCCGCCGAAGTGATTTCGTCGGAGTTTTTTTTTAAAAAAA
>RZZX01000390.1 GCA_009929715.1 Bacteroidia bacterium | reverse complement strand
GCCGTATGTTCCCACCTTAAAAGTGTTGGGAACCGAAAATACCGAGTCAAGTTTGGCTACAAAATTACGGTCTCCGTCCATCAGGTTGATCAATCCCTGCACATCATGAAAAACCGACCAGTGATAATGCCATGCCGAGCCTTCGGTGTAGGGACCACCCCATTCGGTAGGATCAAAGTTGCCCACCCAACTTCCATCTTTCTTCCGGCCTCTCATAAACCGGGTTCCGGTATCGTACACTTGCTTGTAATTAAAGATCTGACGGCCAAAAATTGTTTCATAATAACGGTTTCCCGTAAGCTTGGCCAACTGCATCGCACAGAAATCATCGTAACAAAATTCCAGTGTTTTCGCAACCGACTCGCCATATTCGGGATAGGGTACATAACCCAACTGAAAATATTCACGCCATCCATCACGTCCGTTAGACGGACCATGGGGCCCTTTATTCGTTGCTTCATGATACATGGCCGCCAATGCTTTTTCGGGATCGAAGGTGCGAATACCCTTCACCCAGGCATCTGCCAACAACGAAGCAGCATGGTTACCAACCATTCCGCAACTGTGTCCCGGAAACGACCACGATGGCAACCATCCGCTTTGGTCGTATGCATCTATGAGCGATTTAACATATCGTCCGTGCATTTGCGGATGTAGTAACGCATTAAGCGGAAACTGAGCTCTGAAGGTATCCCAGAAACCATTGTCGGTATACATGTATCCTTCATGAAGCTGTCCGTCGTACGGACTATAATAGATAGGATTATTGTTCGCATCCAATTCATAAAATTTGCGGGGAAAAAGCATAGACCGGAAGAAACAGGAATAAAAAGTAGCCACCTCTTCGTCCGTTCCGCCTTCCACCTCCACTTTCCCTAATTGCTCATTCCATGCATTCTGAGCATTTGTTTTAGCCTGCTCTAAAGTCTGCAAACCTTCCAGCTCCTTTGCAAAGCTTAGCTCTGCCTGCTCAATGCTTATAAACGACGAAATTACCTTGGCCTCCACGGTCTCACCGGGTGTAAACTGAATGTATGAACCAACATAATCTCCAAAAGCCTCTTTACTGCCGGGAGTAATATCTCCGGCGGCATTACGCCATACTCCATG
>RZZX01000389.1 GCA_009929715.1 Bacteroidia bacterium | reverse complement strand
GGTCACCTTAATGACAGCTATTTTCAGACATCCAATATCTTGTTTCCTAATTCTAAATTTGATAACAGCGTATATAATCTTTTTGCTGTATCACTACGACTGGACCGAAATTCTTTGGATGACAAGCTTTATCCTATTGCCGGTAAACAGCAGTATATTATTGCCCAATATGTAAACGGAGAGGAAAAATATAATCCTGCCAGTACTTCTGCTCAACTTAATACGGCGGATAAACCTCATAGCTGGTTGCAGATTAAGGGACGTTTGCATCAATATCATCAGTTTTCCAACCGTTTTAATCTGGGTTATACGGCGGAAACTGTTATTTCAAGTAAAAATCTGATGAATAATTACACTTCATCTGTCCTTCAGGCTCCGGCATTTACACCAACCCCTCATAGTGAAATCGTTTTTAACGAGGCATTCAGAGCCAATCAATATGCCGCAGTTGGTCTTTCTCCCATAATTAAGTTGAGTAAGCTGGTTCACTTCAGAGCAGACCTCTATTGCTTTGCTCCTTTCTACGAAATTAAGAAAGATGTTATTTCCACCGGGTCCACATATATCGATTCTCCCTATTACGGAAACTTTCTAAGGTCTTTTCAATTTATGGGAGAAACATCGTTGGTAATAAGACTTCCCTTTGCCTCTATCAGTTTGTATGCCAATGGATACAGCTATCCCAAACAGAATTTTAACTTTGGGTTGAATATAGGCTATCTTATCTTTAATCCAAAAATGTTGGATTAAAGGTTAAAAAACTAGCAGAAATGCTTGCAGAAATAAAAGAAAAGGCTACCTTTGCACTCGCAATCACGAAGTAATGGCCGCGTAGCTCAACTGAATAGAGTAGCTGACTACGGATCAGCCGGTTACAGGTTTGAATCCTGTCGCGGTCACACATTCGGAGATATAAATTAATTGGCCACGTAGCTCAACTGAATAGAGTAGCTGACTACGGATCAGCCGGTTACAGGTTTGAATCCTGTCGTGGTCACACATTAATTTAGCGATATTTTACATAATTGATTGGCCGCGTAGCTCAACTGAATAGAGTAGCTGACTACGGATCAGCCGGTTACAGGTTTGAATCCTGTCGCGGTCACAATCAT
>RZZX01000388.1 GCA_009929715.1 Bacteroidia bacterium | reverse complement strand
AATGCCCAATGCCCCATAATCTACCGCTAACTTTATATTTTCCATTTTTCCTCTATTGTTGTAATAACCATTATCAGAATTTTAGACTCTTTGAACTTAATTTTGCATGAAATCAATAATATTTATCAAAACTATAAAAGACGAAAAAGCAGATATTTTAAAAAAGTAGATTCTAAAGTGTAGAGGCAAAGCCTAAAAAGACTTTGCCTAAAAAGAGAAAAGAAGGTATTTTAAAACTGAACGAGGTTTTGGATTTTCTCCACAATGCTTGGATCTTCTAACGTTGAAATATCTTGCGTGATTGGTTCATGTTTGGCAATAGAGCGTAAAATGCGACGCATAATCTTTCCGCTTCTCGTTTTTGGAAGCCCTGGAACGAAACGAATGGCATCGAGTTTGGCGATATTTCCAATTTCTTTTACAATGAGCTTATTAAGCTCTTGAATCATATAAACCTCTTCGCTAATGCTATCTGTCCCTTTGATAACAATATAAGCAAAAATACCCTCGCCTTTAATCGGATCAGGTCTGCCAACAACCGCAACCTCCGCCACGTTCTCATGGTGACCCAGTACCGCCTCAATTTCAGCCGTTCCAATTCTATGACCTGAAACGTTAATGACATCATCCGTTCGACCTGTAATGACGATGTAGCCATCATCATCGTACATCGCCCCATCGCCTGAGAAATAGACGGGTTTACCATCTTTTTTACAATCTCCAAAATAAGACTTCACAAATCGGTCACTATCGCCCCAGATATTGCGAATCATGGATGGCCAAGGCTTTGTGATACACAAAAATCCTTTTTCACCTTTTGGTGTTGGATTGCCATTTTCATCAATAATCTCCGCTTTAATACCAGGAAGTGGGAAAGTCGCAGAGCCGGGCTTAATCGGTGTTGCACCAGGCAATGGCGTAATCATATGACCACCTGTCTCCGTTTGCCACCATGTATCTACAATCGGACATCTACCTCCACCAATCTCCTCGTAATACCACATCCACGCATCAGGATTAATCGGCTCACCCACCGTTCCTAAGACCTTTAAAGAGCTTAAATCATACGTGCTAGGCGCATCCGCTCCCTCTTTATGCAACAAACGAATCGCTGTG
>RZZX01000387.1 GCA_009929715.1 Bacteroidia bacterium | reverse complement strand
CCTAAATTGCAATAACAAATTGAACTAATTATTTAAACCTTGAAAATCTGTTGTAATATTTATTGAGAATAAATCAGGTCCAGCTCTAAATCAAAGAGTTCTTCCGGAGTCTTATATCCCAAAATTTTCCTTGGGAGGTTATTGATCCAGTCCTCCAGTAAGCTTATCGCTTCGTGACTGTAGTGAGATATACGCCTTCCTTTAGGGATAAACCTTCTGAGAAGTCCATTGTGACGCTCATTGGTACCCCTCTCAAAGGATGAATAAGGGTGAGTGAAGTATATCTTTGTATTACTGGTTCGCAAAGCAGACAGATCAGAAAACTCAGAACCATTGTCAGATGTTATAGTCTTAAAAACCCTTGAGAATTCACTGCCGAAATATTCCTTAAGTTGATACAATTCAGCCATTACAGCGTCAGCTGTCTTGCCTGAAATTTTCCGTACCATAGCGTTGCGGGTCTTTCGTTCTACAAGGGTCAAGAGAACTTCATCCTTCTTGGATTTTGAACCTATGACAGTGTCTATTTCCCAGTGTCCAAACTCTTCGCGATTGTTGATATGGTAGGGACGGATGCTAATGCTATCACCTAAAATTTTCTTATTCTTTCGAATGACGCTGCCTTTGGACTTACGTCTTAGTTTGAGAGGTAGGTGGAAATTCTTGATCCTTATCATACCTAGGTCGATATAGTTGTAGATGGTCTTGGTACAAAGGGTTTTGCTGAAAATCCCTTCTTCCCTGGCTCTGCCTACGGCAGCATCCACAGACCATGAATTCTCAAGCATAGACGATTCTATGTGTCTGACAAACTCTTCAGATTCCAGCAACTGGTATTGCTTACAGCAGGCCTTACGATTTTCTCTATATCGTGCCTGTCCAGCATCAGCGAGGTAAATTTTAATCTTTTTACCTGCTTTAATCTGATCTACTGTGCCACGTCTGATTTCGTTCAGAATTGTGTTGATAGGGCGATTCATAGCTTTTGAGATAGCATAAGCTGACTTGTTATCCCTAAGCATAAGCTCGATTTTTACCCTCTCAGTCAAAGTTAGGTGTTTATTCTTTCGCGGATTTGTTGTAAACTGTGTATAGTCCATAGTGATAACCTTTCTGCAA
>RZZX01000386.1 GCA_009929715.1 Bacteroidia bacterium | reverse complement strand
TCAAATAATTTTATTTTTTACAATATATTTCACATTTGTTCACATAAAAGAGTCGAATATTACCGGTAAAAAGCCAAATTTAACAGCATTATTGCACATAAACGTCCTTTTTGTGTAAAATAATAGTATCTACCTACTCATTATCCAATGAAAAGCTTACTTTTGTATATTCAATTCAAAATAAAGGATTATGTCTTACTATCATTTTGCCGAAGTAGTACACCGTCAGGCCGACAAGTACGGGTCACGCATCGCATTAAAGTACAGAAATAACGAAACCGGGAAATGGCTCAAGATATCCTGGAGGGAGTTTGCTGACAAAGTTATGCTAACCGCCGAAGCCATGGCGGAATTCGGCATAGGCGTTCAAGAAAACATCGGCGTATATTCGCAGAACATGCAACAATGCCTGTATACTGATTACGGAGCCTACGCAAACCGGGCAGTACCCATCCCGCTCTACGCAACCAGTTCGCCGGCTCAGATAGACTACATTGTGAACGACGCCCAAATCCACACATTGTTTGTTGGCGAACAGTTACAATACAACAACGCTTTCAAAGTACAACAAAAATCGGCGGTTCTTACCCGGTTGGTCGTATTCGACTCCAGCGTAAAGCTAAATCCGGAAGATAAAACATCGGTATACTTCGACGACTTTCTGCGTTTGGGCAACAACACCCATGCGGAATCGACTGTGAAGGTACGTATGAAGGAGGCATCGGAAGACGATCTGGCTACCATTGTATATACCTCCGGCACCACCGGCGAGCCCAAAGGCGTTATGCTGCACCACTCCAACTTCATGAAGTCCATGCATATCCACACCCTGCGCCTGCCCGAAGTAAACGACAAAGACACCTCCATGTGCTTCCTGCCGCTCACCCACATCTTCGAAAAAGCATGGGTAGCCTACTGTATTCACAAAGGGGTGAAGATCGCCATCAACAACGATCCGAAGATGATTCAAAAAACGCTTCCCGAGATACACCCTACCCTGATGTGCAACGTTCCCCGGTTCTGGGAAAAGGTATACGTAGGTGTACAGGATAAGATTAACAATTCGCCTTCGGCTATCAGAAAGGTATTCCTGGATGCCATCGAGACAGGCAGACTCTA
>RZZX01000385.1 GCA_009929715.1 Bacteroidia bacterium | reverse complement strand
ACTTTGTCGTCGCCCAATTGTTTTTTCAATTCGGCCACTGTAGACTCGATGAAAGAAGCCGGAGTCCAGTCTTTTGCACATCCGCAGATAGAAAGGAAGTTGTCCAGAATCTTAGTACCGTCTGTAGTATGGAATACTTCCGGATGGAACTGTACACCCCAGGTCTGCTCGCCTTCAATGTGATATGCTGCAGCCGGAACGTCGTTTGTGCTGGCTACAATTTTGAATGAAGAGGGAAGAACCGTAATGGTATCTCCGTGCGACATCCAAACCTGCGAACCTGCTTCAATACCCTTTAATAATGGGTCGTTGCCGTTAATAGAACCAAGATTAGCCCGACCGTATTCACGAGAGTCGCCCGATTCTACTTTTCCGCCCGATGTATATGCTAAGAATTGTGCGCCATAGCAAATGCCAAGTACCGGGTATTTCCCTCTGATTTCAGATAAATCGGCCTTGAACGCTGTTTCGTCATTTACCGAGTAAGGGCTACCTGAAAGAATCACCCCTTTCACGTCCGATGCATCTTCCGGGAAATGGTTGTAGGGAACAATCTCACAATACATATTTAACTCTCTGAGTCTGCGTCCGATCAGCTGAGTTGTTTGCGAGCCAAAATCAAGAATAATAATTTTCTCGTGCATGCAATAAGTGTTTAATTGAGTGGCGCAAAGTTAGCAATAAAAAATGATACCATAAAAACTCCTTTACCACAAATTAAAGCTAAGGTTGGAAGCAATTGTTAACAAGTCCTTAAAAATGTGTAAATATAAGGCAAAAGAGTTTTCTGCAATGGATTAAAGTGTACCTTTGCATGATCTTTTTAGTGACTCTTATAACGAACTATGGATACAGAAAAGAAAGAGATTAAACGAATCAATAAGCTTACTTTGCTTATAATGGCTGTGGTTGTGTTGTTGTTGCTTGTAGCAGGTGGTGGATATTATATATATAACCAAAAACAACAGATGAGTGAGATGACGCAAGCGTTTGTGCTTGAAAAGGAATCCCTCGAAGACGAGTTTAATGATCTGTCTCTTCAGTACGAAGGGTATAAGTTCAGTGTAGGGAACGACTCCCTGCTTTCCCTGCTGTCTACAGAACAGGGCAAGGTTCAGCGTCT
>RZZX01000384.1 GCA_009929715.1 Bacteroidia bacterium | reverse complement strand
AAGGATTTGAAGCGGCTGGTGGAGCAGGGCCTTTTCCGGGAGGATCTCTTTTACCGCATTCACGTCGTGGAGATCCGCCTGCCGTCCCTGGCCGAACGCAGGGACGACATCCTCATGCTGGCCAATCATTTCCTGCGTAAATTCGCGACGGACATGAACCGCGAGACTCCGCGCATGACCGATGAGGCTCTGGACGCCCTGGCGCAATATGCCTGGCCCGGCAATGTGCGGGAGCTTGAAAACCTGTTGCAGCGTCTGGTCATCGTCGGAGACGGGCCGGTCATCGACATCACCGATCTGCCCGAATCCATGCGCTTTTCCATTAGCCGTGGCCGCCACGGGGACAAGACCCTGGCCGAGGTCGAAACGGACCACATCCGCGCGGTCCTGGCCCGAACCGGCGACAACAAGACCCGCGCCGCCGAGATCCTGGGCATCGATCGCAAGACGCTCAGGGAGAAGTTGAAGCGCTTGGGATTGGGGTGATTTTTTTTCATTGACCGGGATGTTGAAAATGAAAATGGCGGGACGCGGGGAACAAAAGCCGCTGCAAAGCGCCGTCATCCCTTTGAAGAAAGGGGATTCATGTCTATTTTTGAAGGCATCTCATGGTGGTCGCAGACCGGGTTGGGGCGGGCAAGGGCCGCCGAAACTCCTTCTCCGGCCTCGTAGAGTTGAATCGCTGCGCGCAGTACGAAAAATCCGGACAGCACGATGAGCAGCGATTCAACAAACGATGCCTGGCTCAGTCAGACAGTCGGCGACCCTCGCCCGCCCCAACCCGGCCCGCTCGTACAGTGCGGGGGCGGACTGCCCGGGAATTTCAGATGCCTCAGTTGTTGAAAATGGCGGGACGCGGGGAATAGAAGCCGCTGCAAAACGCCGTCATCCCCTTGAAGAAGGGGATCCATGTCTTTTTTTGAAGGCACCTTAGTGCGGTCGCGGCCCGGGTTGGCCCGGGCCGGGCGATTTTTGTTTTCTACAGGTACTTCTTGAAAACCGTCCCCAGACTTTCGGCCGTGAATGGCTTGCGCAGGATGTCGTTGACTCCGGCCTCCAGGGCCGCCTTGTTGTCGTTGGCTTCGTCCTGGGTCGTGACCATGATCACGGGCAGATCCTTCTTG
>RZZX01000028.1 GCA_009929715.1 Bacteroidia bacterium | reverse complement strand
TGACTTTGTTGGCACAAGCCGTTGAGCGCAGAATAAACCGAGCATTTCCATCGCCCTTTCATCTTTTCCTCGGGTAGTTTTGACTGCAACATGCCTTTGTTAAGTCGCTATCACTGCTCGGATAACTGTTAAAGAACTGTTATTACTACACTTCACCTGCATGAAGTATACACTTCACCCGGGTGAAGTATACACTTCACCTGCATGACGTGTACACTTCACCTAGGTGAAGTGTAGAAATAGCACGGATAAAAGCATTAAATAGCTTTGAGTTCTGAAATTAATGCCTGTTCTATTTCACCTTAAACACCTTATGAAGCATTTGAATAAGAAGGTGTTACACCTTTTTTTATTGCTAATAATCATCACGACCTTTATGATCCGTTAGTAAACGACTTTGTTCCATCCATAAAGCATTCGTAGAATGAAAATAATACAAATCTGAGACGATGGAGAGATCTACACCTGTCACCTGTGGGATGTAGCCCAACTCACGGAGCAACTGATAATATCAATCGCTTGTTGGCGAAAACTGTCTTATAATAAAGCCATGAAAGTCTTTTTACGTGAACTCTTTGAATAAACCTTTCTCGGTTTGCTACGATACGAGATATCGTTTGGTCTCTTGGTGTCTCGTGGAATGTGGTGCGTCACATTCCTAAACTTAGCTTCGTTATTTCAAAGGCTAAAGTGGAACCAGATTGCTTTAGCAGAGTTGTGATTCAAGTTGGTTTTGACTAAAAAAGAGTGAGCTATTCTCTTTAATCGTCTCTGTTTTTGTTTTTTATTTAAACTTTCTTTTGCCTTTTTGGTTTATAAATCAGGAAAAAGCGCTAAATTTGCACCTCCAAATCATCTTAAATACCTATGGAACTTGATTTACTGACGGCCATATCACCGATAGATGGTCGATATAGAGACAAAACGAAGGAATTAGCAGCATATTTTTCAGAATTTGCGTTGATTAAATACCGTGTGCAAGTCGAAGTGGAGTACTTTATCTCTTTGTGTGAGATTCCGTTGCCTCAACTCTCCGATTTTAAGCCCGAACTATTTGAAACGCTACGTGGAATTTATCGCCAATTTTCAGAATCAGATGCTCAACGCATTAAAGCGATTGAGCGTGTAACAAACCATGACGTAAAGGCTGTAGAGTATTTCTTGAAAGAGGAGTTCGATAAGCTGGGTGGTCTGGAGTGCTATAAGGAGTTTATCCACTTTGGGTTGACATCGCAAGATATCAATAACACCGCTGTGCCGCTCTCTATTAAGGAGGCTTTGCAAAGGGTCTATTTCCCGTTGATGGAGATGCTGATAGAACAGTTGAAAACTTATGCCGAAGAGTGGGCTCATATCCCTATGTTGGCTAAGACGCATGGACAGCCAGCTTCGCCAACTCGGTTGGGAAAAGAGGTGATGGTCTTTGCTTATCGACTGGAACGCCAGTTGGCTATGCTGAAAAATATTCCTGTTACGGCTAAGTTTGGTGGAGCAACAGGAAACTATAATGCACACCGTGTGGCTTATCCGGGCATTGACTGGAAAAGGTTTGGAGACCGCTTTGTGGCGGATAAATTAGGACTTGAACGGGAAGAATATACCACGCAAATCTCTAATTATGATAACCTTTCGGCCGTGTTTGATGCCATGAAGCGTCTTAATACGGTGATGATTGATATGAACCGCGATTTTTGGCAGTATATCTCTATGGAGTATTTTAAGCAGAAAATCAAAGAGGGAGAGGTTGGATCAAGTGCTATGCCTCATAAGGTGAATCCGATTGATTTTGAAAATGCAGAAGGAAACTTAGGGGTGGCAACTGCACTTTTGGAACACTTGGCTGTTAAATTACCGGTTTCTCGCTTGCAACGTGACTTGACCGATTCTACCGTCTTGCGTAATGTAGGTGTGCCTTTTGGACATACGGTTATCGCTGTCTTAAGCTCACTTAAAGGGTTGGGTAAGCTGTTGTTGAATGAAGGGGCTATTGCACGCGACTTGGACAACTGCTGGAGTGTTGTGGCTGAGGCCATTCAAACGGTGCTCCGACGGGAGGCGTATCCTAATCCGTATGAAGCGCTTAAGGCATTGACTAGAACGAATCAAGCTATCACTGAATCATCTATTCAAGTGTTTATAGATGAACTAAACGTGAGTGATGACTTGAAAAATGAATTAAGAAAAATAACTCCACATACTTATACGGGAGTTTAATTGATATATTAAATCGGCCGTGAGGCCAAAGTTAAATTTTTATTCGAATAAAAAAGATGAGTACAGAAAACGAAGAATGGCGTAACAATTCTTTTAATGAAGAGGGTTCTGCCGATGGCCGTGATGGTAACAGGTATTACAACAGAGATAGACAAGAAGGTGGATATAACCGTCCTTACAAACGTGAAGGTGGTGACCGTCCGTATCGTCCGTCTTATAACCGTGAAGGTGGGGACCGTCCGCAACGTCCTTCTTTCAACCGTGAAGGTGGCGATCGTCCGTATCGTCCTTCTTTTAACCGCGAAGGTGGCGATCGTCCGCAACGTCCTTCTTTCAACCGTGAAGGTGGGGATCGTCCGTATCGTCCTTCTTATAACCGCGAAGGTGGGGATCGTCCGCAACGTCCTTCTTTTAACCGCGAAGGTGGGGATCGTCCGTATCGTCCTTCTTATAACCGCGAAGGTGGGGATCGTCCGCAACGCCCTTCTTACAACCGCGAAGGTGGGGATCGTCCGTATCGCCCGTCTTACAACCGCGAAGGTGGGGATCGTCCGTATCGCCCTTCTTATAACCGCGAAGGTGGGGATCGTCCGCAACGTCCTTCTTTTAATCGTGAAGGTGGGGATCGTCCGTATCGCCCTTCTTATAACCGCGAAGGTGGGGATCGTCCGCAACGTCCTTCTTATAACCGCGATGGGGGATACCGTCCTAGATCTTACAGTGATCGACCGGTGCGCCGCTCGGATGATTATGATCCTAACGCAAAATATAGTCGTAAAAAACAAATTGAATATAAAGAGCAATTCATTGACCCGAATGAACCTATCCGCTTAAATAAGTTTTTAGCGAATGCAGGGGTTTGCTCACGCCGTGAAGCGGATGAGTTTATCACAGCTGGTGTGGTTACCGTTAATGGCGAAGTGGTTTCTGAATTGGGAACTAAGATTAAACGCACGGATATCGTGAAATTTCACGATGAAACGATCAGCATTGAACGTAAAGTGTATGTGTTGTTGAATAAACCGAAAGATTGTGTTACAACATCGGATGATCCTCAGGAACGTCGGACTGTGATGGACTTGGTGAAAGGGGCTTGTAATGAGCGTATTTACCCTGTTGGCCGTCTTGACCGTCATACTACCGGGGTCTTGTTGTTGACTAATGATGGTGACTTGGCTTCTAAACTGACTCACCCCAAATTCTTGAAGAAGAAAATCTATCACGTATTCCTTGATAAGAACCTGACAAAGGCTGATATGGAACAAATCGCTGCTGGCATTCAGTTGGAAGATGGCGAAATTCATGCGGATGCTATCAGCTATATTGACGACGATAAACGTGACGAGGTGGGGATTGAAATTCACTCTGGCAAGAACCGTATCGTACGCCGTATCTTTGAATCTTTAGGTTATAAAGTAATTAAGCTTGATCGCGTCTTCTTTGCAGGCCTTACTAAAAAAGGATTGCGTCGCGGAGACTGGCGTTATCTGACTGAACAAGAAGTGAACTATCTCCGTATGGGATCGTTCGAATAATAGTTAATGTATAAATAAAGCTTTTATGGAAAAGATTAGTAGAACAAAAATTGTTGATCTGCTGAAATTAAGCAATTTCGGTGAAATGGTCAATGTGAAAGGGTGGGTTCGCACTCGTAGGGGTAGCAAACAGGTTAACTTTATCGCACTGAATGATGGTTCTACAATAAATAATGTACAAGTAGTAGTCGATTTGGCTAACTTCGATGAAGAGATGCTGAAACAGATCACTACTGGTGCTTGTATTAGCGTCAATGGTGTATTGACAGAATCGGTTGGTTCTGGACAACAAGCGGAAGTGCAGGCTCGTGCTATAGAGGTACTTGGAGGATGTGATAATACTTATCCTTTGCAGAAAAAAGGACACTCTATGGAGTTCTTGCGCGAAATAGCTCACTTGCGTCCACGAACGAACACATTTGGTGCCATATTTCGTATTCGCCATAACATGGCTATTGCTATCCATAAATTCTTTCATGAAAAAGGTTTCTTCTATTTTCATACACCGATTATTACGGGTTCTGATTGTGAGGGTGCCGGACAGATGTTTCAGGTAACCACTAAGAATCTTTATGATTTGAAGAAGGATGAGAATGGAACAATTATTTATGAGGATGATTTCTTTGGTAAGCAAACGAGCTTAACTGTCTCTGGACAGTTGGAAGGGGAGTTGGCTGCCACGGCTTTGGGGGCTATTTATACCTTCGGACCAACTTTCCGTGCCGAGAATTCTAATACGCCTCGTCACTTGGCGGAGTTTTGGATGATCGAACCGGAGGTGGCTTTCAATGAGATCGAAGACAACATGGACTTGGCTGAAGAGTTTATCAAGTATTGTGTGAAATGGGCTTTGGAACATTGTATCGATGATGTTAAGTTCTTGAACGATATGTTCGATAAAGGACTGATAGAACGGTTGCAAGGGGTTTTGAAAGATGATTTCGTTCGATTGGCTTATACCGATGGTATTAAGATCCTTGAGGAAGCAGTGGCTGCGGGACATAAATTTGAATTCCCAGTTTATTGGGGAGTCGATTTAGCGTCTGAACATGAACGTTATTTGGTAGAGGTGCATTTTAAACGGCCGGTTATTCTGACTGATTATCCGAAAGAGATAAAAGCATTCTATATGAAGCAAAATGAAGATGGCAAAACGGTGCGTGCCATGGATGTGCTTTTCCCAAAAATCGGCGAAATTATAGGTGGTTCTGAACGTGAATCGGATTATAATAAGTTGGTAACACGCATTCAGGAACTGGATATCCCGATGAAGGATATGTGGTGGTACTTGGATACAAGACGATTTGGGTCTTGCCCACACGCCGGTTTTGGATTGGGCTTTGAACGTTTATTGTTGTTCGTGACAGGTATGTCTAACATTCGTGATGTTATTCCGTTCCCACGTACGCCTAACAATGCTGATTTCTAATTAATAGAGAGAATATCTGACGTTTGTCCTGATTTTAGGCAAATGCTAAAAGTTAAAAGCTACTTTGGATTAAACCGAAGTAGCTTTTCTTTGTTAGTAGAGTTAAGTAGCTAGTAGCTAATAAGAAAAGATTGCTTTTAGAAAATTAAAAGTTATATTTGTATAGTGCTTTTTCTAGTATGAACTTTAAAGCGATATGGTATGAAAAAACTCTCTTTTTTACTCGTCTGGACTGTTTTGTTCATCGGGTCAATGGCGGTACATGCGCAAAAAAAAGGTGATGCGTTTGAACCGGCTCATTTGAAAGGAATTTGGCAATTGTGTCATTATGTGTCCGATCAGGCTGAAGTCCCCGGGGCGTTAAAGCCAAGTAATACGTTTAAGGTCTTGAGTGATGATGGACGGATCGTTAATTTTACTGTTCGACCTGGTTATGAGGCCATTATTACAGGGTACGGTACCTATAGGCAGCTTACTAATGTGATGTATAAAGAGAGTATCGAAAAGAATATTCACTTACCTATGCTTGATAACAAAGACAACATGATTGAGTTTGAGCTGGTCGATGATGAGCTTCTATATCTTAAATATTACATTGAAAAAGATTTGAAAGGAAACGAGTTGAATACGTGGTATTATGAAACTTGGAAGCGGGTTAAAATGCCGGCGATGTTTCCGGACGATATCGTGCGATGAGCACTTAACAAAACACCCTGTTTATGAGAATTAAGTTCTTAATAAATAGGGTGTCTTGTTAAGTGCTTTTTGACTGTTTTCTGAGGGTAGGCGGATTGTTCATCCTCTTTTTACAGAGACAGATAAAGGACGTTGTTTTTTTCTGTTGGCCTTTAGAAAGAGCTCCTAAAGGCCTCCTTTCGTTGTGAACGTTTTATTGTGAATAGGAATGGGCGTGAGGCTGCTTTTAAGTTGAGGCTTGTGGATCAACCGGATAAAACCAAAAAAAGGCCAATTTTGTTTGCCGTTTCAAAGAAAAGCCGTACTTTTGCAAGCCGATTATTATCAAAAAAGGATAAGAGATTAATTCATAGCATGTTATATCTTCCTTTGTCCGGGGAAAATAATATGTGGTGACGATTTTTTTTAGTAGTAACATTTTAAAAACAAAATTAAGAGTGGATACTTTAAGTTACAAGACCATTTCTGCAAACAAAGCCACAGTAGCTAAAGAATGGGTTATTGTTGATGCTGCCGACCAAACATTGGGTCGCCTTGGCTCTAAAGTTGCAAAATTGTTGAGAGGTAAGTATAAACCAAACTTTACTCCTCACGTAGATTGCGGTGATAACGTTATTATCATCAATGCATCAAAGGTTAAATTAAGTGGTAATAAATGGGAAGATAGAGTCTATTTGTCATACAGTGGTTATCCTGGTGGACAAAAATCTATTACTCCTGCTCGCTTAATTGCTAAACCTAATGGTGAAGACAAATTATTGAGAAAAGTAGTAAAGGGTATGCTTCCTAAAAATAAATTAGGTGCTCAGTTGTTGAGCAACTTGTATGTATACGCAGGTGGCGAACACAAACATGATGCACAAAACCCTAAGTTGATTGATATTAATTCATATAAATAAGATATAATGGAAGTAGTAAATGCATTAGGCAGACGTAAACGTGCAATTGCGCGTATATTCGTAAGCGAAGGTACAGGAAAGATTACTATTAACAAGAGAGACCTTGCAGAGTACTTTCCATCAACTATTCTTCAGTATGTTGTGAAACAGCCTTTAGCTAAATTAGGCGCTGCTGAAAAATATGACATTAAAGTAAATCTGTGTGGTGGTGGTTTTACAGGCCAATCTCAAGCTTTGCGTTTAGCTATCGCTCGCGCATTGGTGAAGATGAATGCTGAAGATAAAGCTGCTCTTCGTGTTGAAGGCTTCATGACTCGTGACCCACGTTCTGTAGAGCGTAAGAAACCGGGACAACCGAAAGCTCGTAGAAGATTCCAGTTCAGCAAACGTTAATATCTGCTGGAGGAATCTCTGGAGAGGACGTTTAGCATCTAAACTACCGGGACTCTTTATCTGGTTTGGATTGAGACTACCTGGCGGTTGGTTTAGAAAAAACAAAAAAGAAAGTAAACGATTTAAAGAAAAACAAAAATGTCAAGAACAACTTTTGATACATTATTAGAGGCTGGTTGTCACTTCGGACACCTTAAAAGAAAGTGGAATCCGGCAATGGCTCCCTATATCTTTATGGAACGTAATGGTATTCATATCATTGACCTTCATAAAACTGTTGCAAAAGTAGACGAAGCTGCTGAAGCTTTGAAACAAATTGCAAAATCAGGCAAGAAAATCCTTTTTGTTGCTACTAAAAAACAAGCTAAGCAAATTGTTGCTGATAAGGCTACATCGGTAAATATGCCTTATGTTATCGAACGTTGGCCGGGTGGTATGTTGACCAACTTCCCGACTATTCGTAAAGCTGTGAAGAAAATGGCTACTATCGATAAGTTAACTAACGATGGTACATATTCTAATCTTTCTAAAAGAGAGGTTCTTCAAATTTCTCGTCAACGTGCTAAATTGGACAAGAACTTAGGTTCAATCGCTGACTTGACTCGCCTTCCTTCTGCTTTGTTCATCGTCGACGTGATGAAAGAAAATATCGCAGTACGTGAAGCTAATCGCTTAGGTATTCCTGTATTCGCTATTGTTGATACAAACTCGGATCCTACTGACGTGGATTTTGTAATCCCTGCTAATGATGATGCAACAAAATCTGTAGAGGTTATCTTGGAAGCTTGTTGCGCTGCTATCATCGAAGGCTTGGAAGAAAGAAAAGCTGAAAAAGTTGATATGGAGGCTGCAGGTGAAGCTTCTGCCAACAAAGGTAAAAGAAAAACTACTAAAGCTAGACTTGAAAAATCGGACGAGGAAGCAATCAATGCTGCTAAAGCTGCTGCTTACTTGAAAGAAGACGAAGAGGCTTAATAGAATAATATAATGTGCCAATTTGCTAATGTATAGGTGTGTCTCACACTTATATCTTGATTGGCAATTGGCGCATTTTTTTGTTTTTGTGTAATTATTTATTCATTTAAAATAAAAAATATTATGGCTGTAACAATGGCTGATATCACCAAGCTACGCAAAATGACCGGAGCTGGTATGATGGACTGTAAAAACGCATTGACAGATGCAAATGGCGATTTTGATACTGCAATGAAGATTATTCGTGAAAAAGGACAAGCTGTTGCAGCTAAACGTTCTGATCGTGAAGCTTCTGAAGGTTGTGTGCTTGCTAAAGTAGAAAATGGCTTTGGTGCAATGATCGCTTTGAAATGTGAAACAGACTTCGTTGCTAAAAATGAAGAATTTGTTAAGCTGACACAAGATATTTTGGATGCTGCTATTGCAAACAAATGCAAAACTATTGAGGAGGTTTTGGCTCTTCCAATGGGAGATGTTACAATCAACCAAGCAGTAATAGACAGAAGTGGTATCACTGGCGAAAAAATGGAATTGGATGGCTACGCTATAGTTGAAGGTCCTTCTATTGCCGTTTATAACCACCAAAACAAAAACTTCCTTTGCACCATGGTCGTGTTGAATAAGGAAGCTGACGCTAAAATTGGTCATGAAATCGCTATGCAAATCGCTGCTATGTGCCCGATTGCTTTGGACGAAAATGACGTACCTGCTGATGTTCTTGAAAGAGAAAAAGAAATCGCTGCTGATAAGGCTCGTCAAGAAGGTAAACCTGAAAACATGATTGAAAGAATTGCTATGGGACGTATTGGCAAATTCTACAAAGAGGTTTGTCTTTTGAAACAAGAGTATATTCAAGATGCTAAGATGACAGTAGAAGAGTTCCTGAAATCTAACGATAAGGACTTAACAATTACTGCATTCAAACGTTATACTTTGAGAGCTGAGTAATTACTCTCTCTTAGAATAGAATGAGTAAAGAGGGATCCCCCAAAGGATGCCCTCTTTCTTTTTATTAGTATGGCTTCATTAGCCACCGGTTCCTTTGGTGCGTTTATAACCCTCTTTGAGCAGGAGATCGATGGTCTTTTGCTTGAAATCTCCTTGGATAATGATCTCACCTTCTTTGGCCGACCCTCCTACACCGCATTTGGTCTTAAGCAACTTGCCTAGCTCTTTTAAATCATTGTCAGAGCCTATAAAGCCTGTGATCAAAGTAACTACTTTGCCTCCTCTATTCTTGCGATCGAGCTGCACGCGCAGGTTTTGATCTTTCGGATCGAGCGTGGCTGTCTCCTCGTCTTGCTCTTCGGCTTCATAGTTGAAATCTGGGTTGGTAGAGTAAACTACATTCAGGCGGTCTTTCCAATCGTTCTGTTTCATATCGTATCTTCTTTTATTGATTTCAAAAATAGTGTATTGTTTCCTTCTGTGCAATTTTTTTTTCTTTTCTCTGCAAAATGAGTGTGTTATGGGTGATCAGTGAAATTGGAAGAAAGAGACTCTACCTGTTTACTTTCATCTTTTTTTTGCGGAAATTATGTTAACCTTGCCTCACTTAGCCCCGTATTTTAGAAAAAAAACGTACTTTTGTATATCATTAATTCGAAGAGAGAAGAAAAATGGCAACAAATCAAGAGATTATACACTATAAAGATGGCATAAAGGTACCTGAACCCACTTTACGTCGGTTGCCTTGGTACTTGTCGAATGTGAAGTTGCTTAAGAAAAAGGGAGAACGTTATGTCTCTTCCACACAGATTTCAAAAGAGATTAATATTGATGCTTCGCAAATAGCCAAAGACTTATCGTATGTCAATATCTCCGGGCGTACACGGGTAGGCTATGATATTGATACATTAATTACTGTTTTAGAAAATTTTCTGGGATTTAAGGAGATTCATAAGGCTTTCCTTTTTGGAGTGGGTAGCTTAGGTGGAGCTTTGCTTCGCGATTCTGGTTTAACACATTTCGGCCTTGAGATTGTAGCTGCTTTTGATGTGAACCCAGAGCTTGTGGGAACTTCGTTGAATGGAATACCTATTTTTCATTCGAATGAGTTTGAACAAAAAATGAAAGAGTATCAAGTGCAGATTGGGGTCTTGACAGTGCCTATTGAAATAGCTCAGCAGATCACAAACGACATGGTTGAAGGGGGGATCAAAGCGGTTTGGAATTTTACGCCGTTTAGAATTCGAGTACCCGAGGATATTGTGGTTCAGAATACCTCTTTATATGCTCATTTGGCAGTGATGTTTAACCGATTGAACTTTAACGAAATTAAGAAATGAAAATTATAGCTGTAGGCATGAATTATGCGTTGCATAATCAAGAGTTGGGGCACGAAGAGGTGCAGGCGGATCCGGTCATTTTTATGAAGCCGGATTCTGCGATTTTAAAAGATGGAAAGCCTTTTTTTATTCCTGATTTCTCATCGGAAGTTCATTATGAAACGGAACTGGTGGTGCGCATTAACCGATTGGGGAAAAATATATCGCCTCGCTTTGCTGCACGTTATTATGATGCGCTTACGGTGGGGGTCGATTTTACTGCACGTGACTTGCAACGAAAATTTCGTGAGCAGGGTTTGCCTTGGGAGCTTTGCAAAGGGTTCGACGCTTCGGCAGCTATCGGAACGTTTGTGCCTGTGGAGCAGTATGCGGATGTGCAGCAGTTGAACTTTCATCTGGAGATCGATGGAGAGGTGGTGCAGCGTGGCTGTAGTGCGGATATGTTATTTAAGATTGACGAGATTATCGCTTATGTGAGTCGTTTTGTGACATTAAAAATTGGCGATTTGATCTTTACAGGGACTCCTGTTGGGGTGGGGCCGGTGTCTATCGGACAACATTTGCAGGGGTATTTGGAGGGTGAGAAGTTGCTCGATTTCCATATTCGATAAGTCTAAAAAAGTGAGGTTATGAAGGTAAGAGTTGGATTTGGATTTGATGTCCATCGGTTGGTCGAAGGACGTGAACTGTGGTTGGGTGGTATTCGTCTTGAACATACAGCTGGTTTATTGGGCCATTCTGATGCTGATGTCCTGATTCATGCGTTGTGCGATGCTTTATTAGGGGCTGCCAATATGCGTGATATCGGCTATCATTTTCCTGATACAGCAGGTGAATACAAGGATATCGACAGTAAGATTTTGCTCCGACGGACGATGGCATTGATTCGTGAAAAAGGGTATGAAGTGGGTAATATTGATGCGACCATTTGTGCCGAACGTCCTAAACTGAAAGTGCATATCCCTTTGATGCAGCAAACCTTGGCTGATGTGATGGAGATTGATTTGGATGATGTGTCGATAAAGGCTACGACAACAGAAAAACTGGGCTTTACCGGACGGGAGGAGGGTATCTCTGCGTATGTTTCGGTTTTAATTACTAAGCCTTAGTACGTTTTATTGGACCTGAATTATTTTACTTACTTAATAAAACACACGATCATGAGATTTTTTAATTTTGGTTTAACACTTTTGTTTTTGGCGTTTTCGCTCTTTGCCTCTGCTCGGCAAGACCGATTGAAGTTTAACAAAGAGGGACAATTTAAGATTGTTCAACTGACGGATGTGCATTTTAAATATGGTAATCCGGCTTCGGATGTGGCCTTGGAACGCATCAATGAAGTGCTCGATGCCGAACAACCAGATTTGGTTGTTTTTACAGGTGATGTCATTTATGCTCCTCCAGCCGATAGTGGTTTGGTTAAGGTGTTAGAACAGGTTTCTAAACGTCATATACCATTTGTTGTCACTTTTGGAAATCACGATGATGAACAGAAAATGTCACGTTCAGGCTTGTATGATATCATCCGTTCGGTGAAAGGTAATTTGTTGCCCGATCGAAAGGACACACTTTCACCCGATTATGTCTTACCTATTGGCTCTTCAAAAAGTTCTAAAAAAACGGCAGCTTTGCTTTATTGCATGGATTCTGGTTCTTACTCTCCACTGAAAGGGGTTGGTGGTTATGCTTGGATGACTTCTGCTCAAGTGAACTGGTACAAAGAACAGAGTCGTACTTATACGGTCGAGAATGGCAACCAGCCGCTTCCTGCTTTGGCTTTTTTCCATATTCCTTTATCTGAATATAATGAGGCTGCCGCTTCAGAAAGTGCTATCTTGAGAGGTACTCGCATGGAAACGGCTTGTGCACCTAAATTAAACTCGGGCTTATTTACCGCTATGAAGGAGTGTGGTGATGTTATGGGGGTATTTGTTGGCCATGATCACGATAATGATTATGCTGTGATGTGGTACGACATTTTATTAGCTTATGGACGTTATACTGGTGGAAACACTGTTTATAACCACTTGCCTAATGGGGCACGGGTTATTCTTCTTCAAGAAGGTAGTCGGACGTTTACCTCATGGATCCGAGAGAAAGGGCGTACGTTAGATCGGTATGTGTATCCCACAGATTACGTTAAGGACGATTGGAAAACTCGGAAAACTGATTGAGTTTGACATGCCCTAAGCGGGTGTATTTAAAACCACGGCTTTCATAGGTATGCAAGATGCGTGCCGATAGAACAAATAAAACTTCTCCCAGTTGGTAGGCATGTTCCAAACTAGATAAGGTACATGATGCCGTACTGGGATTTTTTGAGGCGAATTGAATCACCACCCGTTTGCCTTTGAGGTCAGTGAGTGTTAGAATTTGCTTGACGTAGAACCAGGCTGTTGTTCCCACTAGTTTGGTTTTATATGGATCATCTTCTAGCTTAACTGTTACGACTTTCAATTTTAGGTCGGTGAGTTTTTCACCAGGTGAGCCTAGGTAGACGCTTTGACGTTCCAGCTTTTTGTTTGCTCTAAGCATTAGATCTAAATAGACCGAATGATACACTTGTGCGATTTTGACAAACCGTTCTTGTTTGGCTATTCGTGGGGTAAACTTATGGGCTATCCAACTTAAATATCCGGGATCTACCCGCAAGATCTCGTGGAGGTAATGTCCCCGATACTGGCCAAAGAAAATCAAATCATCGCCGTTACTTTGCATCTTATCTTCATTGTATTCGGTCATTACAATCCCTCGGTGTGAGTAGTAAAGCATTGTGCTAGCTGTGCGAAGTGAGTCGTGAATACTCGATGATAACTCGTCGATGTATAAGAGTGTCTGTTTCTCGGGAAGTGGTGAGTAGATCCACAAGGTATAGTTGGGCTGATTTTTTCGGGGAAGTACTATGAGGTAGATACCCACTTCTTTAAACGAGCCTCTGTGTCGGTTATATTCGTTTAATTTGGCATATAAAATTCGTTGTTCATCTTCTGTAACGCCTGGTAATTTAGGGTTTCGCATAGTCGCTTTTATTTTATGGTTACTCCAAATATAAAGGTTTGTCCTGAAAAAGCAAAGGTTTCGATGGGTTTCTTAATTGAAATTCCTACATTTGCATAAATGCATAGAGGAATAACGATGAAAGAACGAAACAAAAGAGTGCTTGTAGGTATGAGTGGCGGGATCGATAGTACGGCCACTTGCTTGATGCTTCGAGAACAGGGATACGAGATCGTGGGGCTGACCATGCGCGTCTGGGGAGAGGAACCTCATGAGGCTATTGAGTTGGCTGCTCAGATGAATATAGAACATTATGTGGCCGATGAACGCGAGGCTTTTCAAGCGGTTATCGTTAAGAATTTTGTTGATGAGTATAAGCATGGGCGTACCCCTAATCCGTGTGTGGTATGTAATCCGCTCTTTAAATTCCGTATTCTTACGGAGTGGGCGGATAAGCTGGGTTGTGCTTGGATTTCGACCGGGCATTATGCACAATTGGAAGAACGAAAGGGCAAACGCTATATCATTACCGGTGAGGATGATAAAAAGGATCAATCTTATTTTTTATGGCGATTGGGGCAAGAGGTGCTGAATAGATGTTTATTCCCTTTAGGGGCGTATACTAAGCCCGAAGTACGCGACTATTTATTAAAAAACGGCTATGAGGCGAAAGCTAAAGGGGCCGAAAGTATGGAGGTTTGTTTTATCCAAGGTGATTACCGCGATTTCTTGCGCGAGCAGTGTCCGGAGTTGGATGAGGAGATCGGACCGGGGTGGTTTGTTGATGCTAGTGGGGTCAAGCTCGGACAGCATAAGGGAGCACCTTATTATACCATTGGGCAACGTAAGGGGTTGGAGATTGCTTTAGGTAAACCGGCTTATGTCCTGAAAATTAATCCAGAGAAAAATACGGTGATGCTGGGAGATGTCGACCAACTTAAAACTTATGATATGTTGGTGGAGGATGCCTTAATCATTGATGAAGAGGAACTATTGGCTTCTCAAGAGCTGTCGGTGCGTATTCGCTACCGGAGCCGACCGATCCCCTGTCGAGTGAGGCGTTTAGATGACCACCGCCTGTTGGTTCACTTCTTGGAGCAAGCATCGGCCGTAGCTCCCGGACAGTCGGCTGTTTTTTATGAAGGACATCGGATGCTAGGTGGCGCATTTATAGCCTCTCAGCGTGGCATCGGGCAGTATATAACAGACTAATTGAGTGCAGAGTTATGATAAGAGAGATCAAAAAAAGCGTAGTGTTGCTGCTGGCATTAAGTTTGAGTATGCAAGCATGGGCACAGTTTACAGAGAGTGATACGTTGAAATACCGCATTGGGTTGAGAGATAAGGCAGCCACGAATTACTCGTTGCAGCGTCCGCAGGAGTTCCTTTCCGAGCAAGCGATTGCCCGCAGAAACAGACAGCAGTTGGCTATTGATTCCACCGACTTACCCGTTTGTCGGCCATACATCGATCGCATTCGGCAATACGGTGTTCACATCTTAGTAAGTGGTAAGTGGGACAATTTTGTGACCGTCTCTTGTAATGACAGTACTTTGATCGATCAGATAGCCCTATTGCCGTTTGTCCGTTCTACCGAACGAGTTTGGAAGCATAGCGGGATTCGGAAATCCGTTCGCCGAGACTCCCTGATAGACCGCAAACAGCTCACCGACTCTCTCTATGGCAAGGCCATCACACAGATTGAAATGAGTCGGGGTAATCGACTTCATGAAGCGGGATTCAGGGGGCAGGGAATGACTATTGCCGTGATTGATGCTGGTTTTCATAACGTCGATCGGATAGCGGACTTCAAAAATAGCCATCTTTTAGGAACCAGAGATTTTGTCAATCCTACAGCGGATATCTTTGCAGAAAGTAGCCACGGTTTATCGGTTCTCTCTTGCATGGCTATGAATCAGCCTCGGGTGATGATTGGAACCGCTCCTGAAGCCTCCTATTGGTTGCTTCGCAGTGAAGATGAAGATACAGAAAATTTAGTGGAACAAGACTATTGGGCAGCAGCTGTGGAGTTTGCCGATAGCGTTGGTGTGGATGTGATCAACACCTCACTGGGTTATTACACCTTTGATGATGCATCGAAAAATTATACTTACCGCAACTTAAACGGCCATTTTGCCCTGATGTCCAGGCAAGCATCCCGTGTAGCAGATAAAGGAATGGTTCTAGTGTGCAGTGCCGGCAATTCCGGAGCGGGCCCTTGGAAGAAGATCACTCCCCCGGGAGATGCCGATCACGTGCTTACGGTGGGGGCGATTGATAAGAAAGGGATATTGGCCGGATTTTCGTCCATTGGAAATACAGCAGACAACCGAATTAAGCCTGATGTGGTTGCTGTTGGCTATCAAGCCAACGTGATGGGAACTGATGGAAACCTGCGGTTGGCTAATGGTACCTCTTTCGCTTCTCCTATCTTATGTGGTATGGTGGCCTGCCTTTGGCAAGCATCTCCTCGGCTTACGGCTAAAGAGATCATTCAATTGGTCAGGCAGTCGGGCGATAGAGTGGACTTTCCTGATAACATTTATGGATACGGCATTCCTGATTTGTGGAAAGCCTACCAACAGAGTTTAATAAAATAAAGCCTATGGAAGCGTTATCGCTTTTTGATTTTAATGCGTTAGTCAGGAAGGGGCTTGAACAGTGTTTCCCTAGTGAGTATTGGATACAAGCCGAACTGAGTGATGTACGTTCCAATGCAACGGGACACTGCTACCTCGAATTTGTGCAGAAGGATGTTAAGAACCAGACTTTTGTGGCAAAAGCACGTGGGATGATTTGGAACAACGTGTATCGTTTTCTTAAACCCTATTTTGAAGAGAGCACTGGGCAGCTCTTTACCTCTGGCATCAAGGTGCAAGTGAAAGTGGCCGTGCAGTTTCATGAACTTTATGGCTATAGTCTGACAGTACTCGACATTGACCCCACTTATACGGTGGGCGATATGGTGCGTAAACGAAGAGAAATTCTGCATCAATTGGAGCAAGATGGAGTCCTTACCCTCAATAAAGAGCTGAAAATGGCCACCCTTCCTCAGCGCATTGCAGTCATCTCTTCCGAGACTGCAGCCGGTTATGAGGACTTCCGGCATCAGTTATTGCACAACCCGTCCGGCTTTTTCTTTGCGGTGGAGTTGTTTCCAGCTTTGATGCAAGGCAATCAGGTTGAGGAGTCTCTTTTGAATGCACTCGAAGCCATTCAGCAGCGACTTGAGGAGTTTGATGTTGTCGTTATTATTCGTGGTGGTGGCGCCACTTCCGATTTATCAGGTTTTGACACCTATTTGTTAGCGGCAGCTTGCGCCCAATTCCCGTTGCCTATTATCACCGGTATCGGGCATGAACGAGATGAGACAGTACTCGATGCCGTAGCACATGTCAGAGCAAAGACCCCCACAGCAGTAGCCGAATGGTTCATTGCCCGTTTCACACTCTTGGCCGATCGGATAGAACAACTCTCTAGTCAGTTGGTCGATAGCGTTTATGGGGTGTTGGATGAAGAACGCATGAGGCTAACTGAGACTGTGAACCGCCTCCCTTTTGTGGTTGGGAAACGTCTTTCGGAGGAACGCTTGATGCTGATGGGGGCTGAGCGTGAACTCCAACGCGTGGTATCTACTTACTTAGCGAAGGAGAAACACCGTCTAGCACTCATGCAGCAGAAACTGAGTGATGCTTCACCCGAGCGGTTGTTGGAAAGAGGGTATAGCTTAACCTTAAAAGCCGGTAAATTGGTGACCGATGCGACCACTTTGCAGGCAGGCGATGTGATACATACTAGGTTGAAGAATGGCGAAGTAGTTTCAGTTGTTAATTAATAAATGCTTTTAGCTTTGGAATTGCAAAATAAAAGCGTTGTAATATACTTGTTTGACATAAAATGATTTAAACAAATCAGTAACGATAGAGGAGGAAGTACGTATGGCTAAGAAAAAAGAAACTTATTCGGAAGCGGTGGAACGGTTGGAAAAAATAGTTCGTCAAATAGATAATAATGAACTAGATATTGACCAGTTGAGTGATAAAATAAAAGAGGCCAATGAGCTCATTTCGTTTTGTACAGCCAAATTGACGATGGCTGATAAAGAAATTGAAAAATTATTGCAAAAAAGGTGATATTATTAATAATAAAAGTTATTTTTGTGCATTCATGTAAAAACACAAAACTAATATTTAATTAGATCGTTATGAGAGAAATAGATTGGGCTAATTTGTCATTCGGATATGAGAAGACAGATTACAACGTAAGAATTAACTTCCGCGAAGGTGCGTGGGGGGAATTGGAAGTCAGCAGCAGTGAGTACCTTAACCTGCACATGGCTTCTACTTGTTTACACTATGGACAGGAAGCTTTCGAAGGCATGAAGGCTTTTCGTGGGCAAGATGGTAAGGTGCGTATTTTCCGTTTAGAAGAGAATGCGGCACGTTTACAGTCGACTTGTGAAGGGATTATGATGGCGGAGCTTCCGACTGATCGGTTTAGAGAAGCCATTCTAAAGGTTGTGAAGTTGAATGAGCGGTTTATTCCGCCTTATGAAACGGGTGCTTCTCTTTATATTCGTCCGTTGCTGATTGGTGTTGGTGCTCAAGTTGGTGTACGTCCGGCATCGGAATACATGTTTGTGGTGTTTGTTACTCCGGTAGGTCCTTACTTTAAAGGTGGATTCTCGACCAATCCTTATCTGATTGTTCGGGAGTATGACCGTGCGGCACCTTATGGTACAGGAACATTTAAGGTGGGTGGCAACTATGCAGCCAGCTTGCGTGCCGGTAAGAAAGCGCACGATTTGGGTTATGCAGCCGAGTTTTATTTAGATGCTAAAGAGAAAAAATACATTGATGAGTGTGGAGCAGCCAACTTCTTTGGAATCAAAGATAACACCTACATCACGCCTTTGTCATCGTCTATTTTACCCTCTATTACTAATAAGAGCTTAATGCAACTAGCCGAAGATTTAGGATTGAAGGTTGAACGTCGTCCGGTAGCGGAGGAAGAATTGGCTACATTCGAAGAGGCTGGTGCTTGTGGTACGGCTGCTGTCATTAGCCCGATACAGCGCATTGACGATTTGGATAATGACAAGTCGTATGTGATTTCTAAAGACGGTAAACCAGGACCGATCTGTACGAAGTTATATCATAAATTACGGGCTATTCAGTATGGTGACGAGCCAGATACACATGGCTGGGTGACGATTGTTGAATAATTCATTCTACGAAGATTTAAAAGCCAATCTAGCTGTTGATACAGCTGTTTGAAACTTGTACGATAAATAGAAATGATCATTGAACGTGAGGCATGGAGTAATCTGTGCCTCACTTCTTTTGTTGGTTACTTCAAAATAAGTAACTTTGCGCACTTACTAGTTAGATAGATATGGGAAAAAATAAATTAGAGAAATTTGCCGATATGGCGCGCTACCCACACGTGTTTGAATATCCCTATTCCGTGTCGGAAAATGTACCTTTTGAGATGAAAGGAAAATGGCACGAACATTTTTTCAAGAATGATCACCCCATTGTGCTTGAATTAGGGTGTGGTCGTGGTGAATATACCGTGGGACTAGGACGCTTGTTTCCCGATAAGAATTTTATCGCAGTCGATATTAAAGGCGCTCGCATGTGGAGTGGGGCGACTGAGGCTTTGGAGGCCGGGATGACCAATGTGGCTTTTCTACGGACCAACATTGAGATTATCGATCGTTTCTTTGCGGCGGGTGAAGTGAGTGAAATCTGGCTAACTTTCTCTGATCCTCAGATGAAGAAGGCAACTAAACGGCTGACTTCTACCTACTTTATGGAACGTTACCGGAAGTTCTTGACCGATAATGGACTGGTGCATCTGAAAACCGATAGTAACTTCATGTTTACTTACACTAAGTATATGATTGAAGAAAATCAGCTGCCCGTGGAGGTGATCACAGACGATCTTTATCATTCCGGATTAGCCGATGACATTTTGGGAATTCGAACCTACTATGAGCAGCAGTGGCTCGATCGCGGTTTGGACATTAAGTACATCAAATTTCGTTTGCCTCACGAAGGCACATTGGTTGAACCCGATGTTGAGATTGAATTGGATGCTTACCGGAGCTATAATCGCAGCAAGCGAAGTGGTTCGCAAACCGGCAAATAGTTAGAAATAACCGTAAGAGCTTTGCTCATACATTACAATAAACAGTTCATAAAATCGTATAGATATGACACTTTATCCGAAATTAATACTGGATGCTTTGGCTACAGTACGTTATCCCGGTACAGGGAAGAATCTGGTTGAGGCTGGCATGGTAGAGGACAACATCCGCATTGAGGGGATGAAGGTCTCTTTTTCTCTTCTTTTTGAAAAGCCGACCGATCCGTTCATGAAATCGGTTATCAAAGCAGCCGAAACGGCTATCTTGACTTACGTCAGTAAAGAGGTTGAGATTGCAGGTAACATCAGTGTGAAAACGGCGCAAGCAGCTCGTCCGGAAGTTGGTAAGTTATTGCCTCAAGTAAAAAATATTATTGGTATTTCATCTGGTAAAGGTGGGGTTGGAAAGTCGACTGTCTCGGCCAATCTAGCTGTTGCTTTGGCCAAGCTCGGTCACAAAGTGGGGCTGTTAGATGCCGACGTCTTTGGACCTTCTGTGCCTAAGATGTTTCAGGTAGAAGACGCCCGTCCATATGCCGAGAAGATCGACGGACGTGAGGTGATTATTCCGGTTGAAAAATATGGAGTCAAGTTGCTCTCTATCGGTTTCTTTGTTGACCCACAACAAGCTACCTTGTGGCGTGGTGGAATGGCTAGCAACGCCTTGAAGCAACTCATCGGTGATGCCGCTTGGGGCGATTTAGATTACTTCCTCATTGACCTACCTCCTGGAACAAGCGATATTCATCTAACTGTTGTTCAGACTCTTGCGGTGACAGGCGTTGTTGTTGTTAGCACCCCACAAGAGGTTGCTTTGGCCGATGCGCGTAAAGGAATCAACATGTTTACGAACGATAAAGTGAATGTACCTATTTTAGGGTTAGTAGAAAACATGGCTTGGTTTACACCAGAAGAGCTGCCTGAAAACAAGTATTACATCTTTGGTAAAGAGGGTGCCAAGAAATTGGCCGAAGAGATGAACGTACCGTTGCTTGGTCAGATACCTATTGTGCAAAGCATTTGTGAAAGCGGCGACAAAGGTACCCCAGCCGCACTGGATGAAACGACCATAACCGGTCGCGCCTTCCTCTCTTTGGCTGCTAGTGTGGTGCGTCAGGTAGACCGTCGCAACATAGAGATGGGGCCGACTCAGATCGTTGCGTTACATAAATAAGACCGAATAGATCTTTTCATTCTCTCCGATAGGGTAGCAACACCTCACTTTGTTCCCTTATCGGAGATTTTTATTTCTCCTATTCATCCTTCTACTGCTCATCTGATAACCTCTGAGAGCTTTGCTCTCATGACATCGATGCCTGGAAAGCCCGTCTTTCTGTAATGAAGTTCACCCTCTGGTGTGATAATAAAATAAGTGGGAATACCTTTGATGCCATAAAGCGTAATAAGCTCTTGCCATTGCTCTTTCGTGAGTCGGTAATGATTACCGTGAACCGTTTTAATCATCTCCACCCAAACCTCTTCCGGCGAAGTCTCCCCCGTGATATAAAGATAAACCACCGGCTGCTGGTAAAGTTCTTTTTTTAGAGTCTGAATGACCTGGTTCGCCATGCGGCATGGAGCACACCATGTGGCCCAGAAATCCACTAAGACCACCTCACCTCTATAAGGAGCAAGAATAGCGGGAAGTAACTCCTTACCACTTATTTGAGGAACTTCAACAATCACTGTTTTCTCTTTTTTGCGGAACTCCTCCAGCCGATCTTTTACTTTCCGGTTCAGTGCCTGAAACATTTCAACATAAGCCGTTAAGGTTGATTTTTCAAGAAGAGCTTGCTGCTGCTCTGTAAAAGGGATACCTTCTGCAAGCGGTGTAAACAAACGTCTCATGGCAAGCACCTCGAAGAGCGTACCGTCAGTTGTATTCAGAATTTTAGCCCATTCTGGTTCGATACCTGCATAGAGTTGGCAAGCCTCTCCATACGGCAGCGCATAAAAAGCTTTAGGCGAGTTGAGTGTGGAAAACTGCGACAAGCAGTCATAGAAGTGCGTGGGCAGTTTGATGGTCATTGTTCGGAGATGCCCCTCTGCCTCCTCTCTGTCTATGCGTTGATTTTTCAAATAAAGAGTCATTAAGATCTCCTTTGTCCTGATCAAGCAGAGAGAGAGTTTGATATCGACCGTGATTGTCTGAATCTCTTTAGCAGCCAAGCAGAGCGAACTCTTCTCTATTTGCAGGCGATACTCATCGCGTAAATCAAGCAGATAAGACTTGATCTCATCGGCATTCTGTAGATCCGATGCCGCAATAAATTCCGGCGAACAGAGTGAGAAATCGAGGCGGTCTCTATCCTGTTCCAACTCCTGCTGTATCCCAGCTAAATAGCCCCAGTAGTAAACCCCTCTGCCATAAGCCTTATCGGACCGATGCAGTTGTGATTGTCGGCGGCAACATTCGCGGGTATTGACTACGACCTCCGTCACCTTATCGGGAGCTAAAAAACAGCTTATTTCACCGAAAGGTAAGATAAGCAATGAAGGCGTGACAGTGGCTAGCTCCAGCTCGACTTCAAATTCCCCTTGTGCATTTAGGTGCACTGTTGTTTTTTGTACCCCCCTGACAGCATCATAAAGTTGTAACGTACCCTGATGCCGCATATCCCGAGGCAGTTCCAAGACCTTTCCTCGCAATGTTGCCTTCCCATGTTTCGTGACAGGTAGTTCGAGAATTTGATTCTTTTTGCAGCGTTCTATTGGGTAAGAAAGAACGGGTGGTTTCTGTTTCACCAACTCGATTCCCCAGATATGAAGCCCATTTTCACTCCCTTCTTGAAAGTCGACGGTCGCTGTTGGGCTATGAATAGGTGGAAAGTGCAGTTCAAAGGTTGCCTCTCCGGAAGACGGAATAACAAACGGTATATCCAGTTCTATTCCCACACCGTATCGCACAGGGTAAAGCATCTCTTGCTCATCTTTCAGAAAACTACCTTTGGCTATCTGAACCCTTGAGTGAGGTTGGCCGAACGTTTTAAAACAGATGATTGTCGCAGTATCCGTCAGGACTACCTTCTCTATCTCCAAGGTAGACGAATTCCAAGCTGCAAATTTCGGACGATTAATCGTTTGAGATTTGGCAGCCATGGAGGACCAAAGACAAAATAAGCCAATAATTAAAACAACTACTTTCCTCATCACCCATCAGATTATGTTGATGCAAAGATACTCATAATAGTCTATCCTGATGAATTCAAATAAAAAAACTTCGCTACTCTTTTCAGTTAGTTAGCGAAGTTTCTTCTTTTCTAAATTCCCTTTATTAAAGGCGTTCGTCTCGTCTCTTTTTAAGCTCTTTATACTTAGCAATGGCATGTTTCCTGCTCGACAAAATTTGCCAGCGATAGACCCAACACGTCGTCAAGAAATAAACGCCCGCTTGTATCCATAACGCTTTATACTCCGTGGCAACTTCCGATAGTGTGGCTCCCATGTTATTGATCCGTACAAAACCATTGATTCCGAAAGTCGATGGGAAGATGTAAGAGACATATTTCCAGAACGGCGGAATAGCCGATCCCGGCCATGAGATACCCGAAATGAACAACAACGGAACGGAGGTAAAGACGAAGATTAGCATACACGTCTCTCGGTTACGTATGGCTATGGAGGTAGTCATGGCAAAGAAAATACAAGCAGCCAAGTACGGCATAACAAACAACAGCAAGTCCGATGGGGCACCAATTTGGTTGAGGCTGAACAACCGCGGGACCACACATAGCACATACACCGAAACAAGTGCATACACCATAAAGTAGCTTAACCCTTTACCTAAAACGATGCGCAGTGTGCCGTTGTAATGGCGGTTAATTGGAACAAGATCCTTAAAGCGGTTTTGCTCGCGTGCTGTGCCGGCAGCCAAACCAATACCCAACAACAACGTCTGTTGGATAATCAAGATTAAGACAGCAGGGATTAGAAAAGCCGCAAACCCATTGGTTGGATTAAAGATTGAGACATCCTCATAAACGATGGGGTAAGCCGTAATCTCATCCTGTCGGTTGGTGGTGTTTCCTGCCCGTCTGACTTTAATCTCCTTATTCATCTCTAGTGAAACAGCAGTATTGGCGAGCAACATCGCTTTGTAGTAAAGCAAACCACTCATGTCACAATAGAGGCTCACTTGCGTCTGCTTTCCCGTATTGATATTGGTACTGAAATCGTTCGGTACATAGATAATGCCGTAGGCTTTACGCTCTTTAAGCATCAGTTTGGCCTCCTCCATATCACTGCAATGCGACACAATTTGGATGTCTGGTGTGGCATCGACATGGCGCAGATACTCTCTGCTCAAGGCAGAGCGCGATTGGTCCACAACCACAGCCGGTACTTCATGCACCACCTCATTGTTGTAGATAAAGCTATACAAGATAGGGTATCCCAGTGGCACTATGATAAAGAATATAAGTACCCCCTGATCACGAAAGGTTGTTCGGAACTCTTGTTTCCAAATATAAAACAAATCGTTTATCCCCTCTTTGATAATATCTTTTAGTTTGGTTATTTTCATTTAGGGTCTATATTTATAATAAATCAACGCCTCCTTCAGTCGGTGGACAATCAAGAACGGAAGCAACATGAATATAAGTAAAGCCATGTAATTGGTCCATGAGTAAGCCATGCTGTAACCATTGAGTGCCTGATCCACATAAATCAGGAAATAATGCCTCAAAGGAAATAAGTTGCTCAGCCCCTGTAATACCGGATGCATGGCGATAACCGGGAACGAGAATCCGGAGATAGAGAATGAGATCACCCCCCAAAGCGAGGCAAAGCTCAAGCCCAAGCGGAGTGTTGGTAAAACCCCGATCATCAGAACGCCACACGCCTGCGAGGCAAGCACCAGACACAACGTGGCGATTAGCATCGGTGCAATACCACTGTTGCATGGGAAGTGCAAAAAGCCATACAAGTAAACATTATACAGTATCCCCATTAAGAAAAAGATCACTGTATGTGGAATCAGTTTACCTGCCAATGCCCTATAAATAGAGTTTCCACTTGTTCTCAGCCACTCTCTAGCTGTGCGATCTTTAATCTCCACCCCAATGGAATAAACCGTTACCATAAAAATGAGCAACATCAGCACTCCCGGCACCAAGGTGTTGCAGAGATAAACCGAATAGTTTAGCCACGGGTTGTTCAGCGGGTGCGTATCGATAACAATTGGTTGCAGGAACGCCATCGCTTGGTCCTCCGTTGCCCCTTTGGCATAGAGAACCGATCGGCTAGCTCCACCAGCCGTGAGCTCACCCATCATTTTCATATCTCTAAACAGCAGTGATCCCGCTATCAGATAAGAATAGTTGGTATAAAAAGAGAGCTTCGGTTGTCGCTGACTTTGCGCTTTTTCAGAAAGCCCTTTAGGAATATGGAAAAATCCGTAAATCTCCCCCCTTTGTACGGCTATACGCGCATCAGTCACATTACTATAATGAGCCACGACACCGGTTTGTGAGAAAGCATCGAGGTTGCGTGCCACCCGACGCGACGTACTGCTCTGGTCCATATCCACCACCCCTGCCGGTAAGTTCTGAGGCAATCCCGAGCTCATAAGCGTGGTGAAGAAAATGTAGCAGAACAAGGGAGCAATAACCATGCAGAAGAGGTAAAGCGGACGGGACACTAACCGTCGGCACTCTCTGCGCATGACCTGCCACAATTGTTGGTATTTAGCTCTTTTCTCTTTCATTTTATTTCTTGATAATAACGGACATGCCCGGACGTAAGTGGTCTATGTTTGCGATAGGAGAGGCTTTCACTTCGAATGTTTTTAAATCGAACTGTCCCGTTGTCTTGGTAGCCTTCCAAGCCGCATAAGTACCAAGATCTTTCAAGTAATAGACCTTCAACTTAATCGTTTGGTTATCCAGTGCCGGCACGATAGCTTCGAACTCAGCTCCCATGGTTAAGTCTTTCAGCAAATCCTCCCGGACGCTAAAAGTCACCCACATCTCATTCATCTGAGCAATGGTCATGATTGGAGCACCCGTACCCACCAATTCACCTACTTTTGGGAATATTTCAGAAACCTCACCCGCTGCTTGAGCAATGAGATACGTCTCTTTGATGTACGATTCCACTTCGGCAACAGCCCCTTTAGCCCGATTTACCAATGCCTCGGCAGCCATTTTATCCTCCCGTTCGGCCCCATTCTTAGCCATTGTATATTGCGCTTTGGCCGCTTTCTCGGTGGCTACAGCCGCATCACGTTGTGCTGTTACCTCATCGAATTTTTGAGCCGGCATCACCCCTTGCTCGAACAAATTCTTCACCCTCTTATACGATTTGTCGGCAATAGCCACACCAGCACGTGCTTTCTGCCACATCTCGTAAGCCGCTTGAATCTGCTCTTGGCGCGCCCCTTTAATTGCTTTCAAGTTTTGAGCCTGAGCAGCAGCCTCTGCGGCACGTGCTTGGTCCATTTTGGCCACCACATCCGGTGCTTCAAGAATAGCCAGTGTATCGCCTGCTTTAACCTGTTCGCCCTCTTTGACGCGAAACTCCAAGATACGTCCGGGGACTTTACTTGATACCCGGTACTCCGTTACCTCAGCTTGTCCCTGAATAACTTCCGGCCCTTTGCGTAACATAAAGAACCCGACAACTGCAACGATGGTGATCACTCCCAATAAAGTGAGAAAAGCCAACAGCATATTGCTGTTTTGTGATTTAGTAGAAGACATATTGTTTGATGATTTTATAGCTTAAATAAAAATGTTTACCTATTCTCTTTATAATGTTAGCGAAGCGTACCCAGAGATTTTTGCAAATACAAATCAGTGAGTTTAACATCGATTTGTGCATCGATCTTTTCAGATTGCGCCGATAGCCAAGCCGTTTGAGCTTCCAATACGTGGCTAGTAGCGATCACCCCCTCTTTAAACCCAAGCGTGGCATAGCGTAAATTCTCTTCCGCCTTCTCCATGTTCTTGTTGGACATTGTTAGCTTTTTCATAGCCTCTTTCACTTTGAAGGCCGCCTGGTTGACTTGCAGTTCCACCTTCTCCCGTACATCCTGCAGCTGATAGCTAGCCATACGCGCTTCCGCTTTAGCCGCCTTTACCTTATAATGCCCTTCGCCCCAGCTCCAGATAGGGAGTTTCAGTGCGACTCCCACATTCCACATCCCTTTGAACTTATTCTCGAAGCCATTGAACATCGATGGATTTGAAAGCATATAATTCCCCATTAAAGCCAATGTTGGCAAATGTTCGGCACGAGCCACATTCACCTTCTGTTCGTAGATCTTAGTGGCCAGTTCCAAACTTTTAAGTTCCGGTCGGTTAGCATAAGCAGTCGACAGATCGAACTGAGCCGTTGGCACAGCCTGAGTTAAGTTGGCCATCTTCTCATCAGCCAATGTGATAGGAGTTTCCAAGTTGATGCCACAAATCTGGCACAGCAACATTCTCGACAAGCTAAGTCCATCTTCCACCTTCGTTAGCGTCATCTCAGCCTCATTCACTTTAACTTTCACCGACAACCCATCCGCTTTGGTAGCCACCCCTTGGGCAATCATCTTATCCACATCCCCTTCGAGTTGCTGTAAGAGTTTCAGATACCCCTCCGCTAAATTCTTTTTATTAGCTAGAGAGACCACCTGCCAATAGGCTTGATCCGTATTCAATATCACCTCCTGCAAGCCGTTGTTATGCTGTTGGTAAGCCAACTCTTCGGCATATTTGGTGATTTTATTATACGCTCTGATCTTCCCACCCATGTAAACAGGCTGTATTAAGGTCAGTGCTCCCGCATAGACGTTGCGTGTATCGGTACGAAACGCATCCACCACCGACTGGCCAGCTTGGTTCAGACCTGGAGCTAAAGCCCCACCCAGCGGTGCCAACGATTGAAGCAGCGGAATGAGTTCCGGGTGTTGCTGTCCGATAACTTGCGCCATCTGCTGCATAGAGCCATTAAAAGTTGTTCCCAGTTGTGACAAGCCCGCTTTCTGCTGGTCGGTTAGGAGTGAGAACTCCTTCTGGTTGTACATATACGTTCCCGTTGCCGAGATTTTAGGCAGATAGTTTGTAAAGGCAGCCTTATGCTGGTAGTGAGCAGCCGTTATTTTCTCTTGACTGATGAGCAGCGCTTTGTTGTTGCTTAGTGCTAAAGCACGGCAACTATCTAAGCTGAGAACTTGCTGCGCTTTGGCGCTAAGGTGAAGGCCTAATAAGAGTGTAACTATAAAAACTTTTTTCATTGCATCTTACATATTAATAGGATGATAACATAATTTCAAGATCGCTTTTTTGTGTGTTTCTGTTGGACGCATTTCAAACAGAACCCGAACATGTGTGTTTGAAATGATTGCATAAACAACGGTGCAAAATTAATTCCTTTCCATGAAAGCACAAAGCGTTTTTGTTTTTTTAGTTCTTTTTATTCTCTTTCTCTTTATCTACGCTTATAACCTGAGATTTTTAGGTCTGTAATTCTGTCCCCTTTCGGAGCAATCTCCAAGCGCTGTGCTGCTGTAGAACGTTTCGTTCCGGAATATCCGTATGCCTCTTTTTTCGCTTTCTGATGCTATTGTAACCGTTGCTTCTATGAATAAAGGAAAAAATCACGGAAATGTTTCGTTTTTATTCGCTATTTAGTTATTGTCCCATGATTGTCGAACACTAATCGCATAGCAAGATTGTTTTTGGGGCGGAGATTCGGCGAGGCTTCGATCAAAAGTCCCGGACTTTCAGGTTCAAACTCGGCGACTTTTATCTCTAAACTCGGCGACTTTCAGATCAAAAGTCGAGGAGTTTTGCGTTAGGCTCTCGACGCATAATACAGCCTTCAAAAACGCACCGCTCCGTTTACTCAAACGCACCGCTCCGTTTGGTTGAGGGGACCGCTCTGTTTGGTTGAGAGGACCGCTCCGTTTGGTTGAGGGGACCGCTCCGTTTAGTTGAGGGGACCGCTCTGTTTGACTTCTACTGGATCTGGTTGTCACTTTTAGAGGTTAGTTACTAAATAAGTTGTTTCATTTTATTATTCGTTACTGAAAACGTGGTCATTTTCTTCCTTTTGTTACTAAAAAGG
>RZZX01000137.1 GCA_009929715.1 Bacteroidia bacterium | reverse complement strand
GGAACAATCACTCTTTATTATCTGCTACCAAAATATAACAATTTACTGATATTCAATATAGTAAAAAGTCAAGTTGGGATAATATTTTGGTTTGGATAAATTTTGCTTGGCACGTTAGCTTACAATGTGGGACCGGCGAAGCTGTTAGGCAGCAAAACAATCCCCAAAAGCACCTTAATCAAGAAGCTGGAAGCTGGTGACAGGAACATCTACCGTGAGTATATAGCCTTCTGCAACTACAAAGGAAAACGCCACGCCATGCTGCTCAAACGGAGAAAGGCGGAGTTTGCGCTGTTGTATATCCCATAAAAGGACTGACAAAACTGGCAAAAGACGTGCCATATTTAACTTGGCACGTCTTTTGCTCTATCACTTGATAGATTATCGTAGGATTTTCTCGTTAATTGACATCGTTGAGCCATTTTTGCCTATCGGTTTCCAAATAACACTTCAAGTTGTAAGTGTTGTGAGAGCAATACAAAACATAGTTATTAACCATAAAAAGTATAGCGAAATTATGAAGAAAGTATTTAGGAAAATTCAGAAAGGAACAACAAAAATGATTGAACGTATCAAATCGTTGGGGGAAATGGAGACGAAGCAGAAATGTGTAGTTCAACGGTTCGAGATTATCATTCCCCTCCACCAAAAAATAACGACCCAATATATAGCCTCCGCAAGTTTTACTTGCGGATTTTTTAGTTATCGCAGATTGGACAAAGGTTTCTTTGCTACTTTCTTTGTCCGCCATCATGCTCACTGAAAGAAAGTAGGGCGGCTCTCGCCGCCCCGCCACTCAAAAGCGTGTGTAAAGTCCCGTCACCATCGTGAACATTTCCTCCAGCATATCAAAATAGATACCCTCGTGTACGGCAATGTCCTTTGTCTTGCACTCAAAGGTCTTTTTGCTGAACGTCCTGCGGTAGAAGCGCATATTGTAGAGGTCTGCCCCTTCGTCATAGATGATGTCAAGGCGGTTGGCACTTGTTTTGTTCCTTGCAAGGCTCATCCGTAAGCCGTTGCCCATATCTATGAAATCACGGCTACCTGTCATGGCGGTGAAGCGTTTTCCGCCTATCTGCTGTAATATCGTCTTGGCTATCATATCTTTTGTTTTTAGGGTTTTAAGTATTGGCGGTGCGGACACCGCCATCCCGTTCAAAATTCTCGCATTTCGGAAATGGGGGTCTGCCGTTGTAGCCACTCTTTCACACATTCCATATTGTACTCGCTCGTGATGACTGCCGTATGGCTGTCGGTGGCGGTGAAACGTGTGCTTTCGTAATCATCTATCCACCCCTTGAGGGTGTCCGTTCCCCACGCTCCGGTATCGTCAAAGATACCGTCCAATGCCGTGATAGGTTCGCTGAACTTGACTATCAGCGTTTGATAGGTCGTGTTCATAGTCTGTCCTCCTTTCCCTTCTTTGCGTTCAGCCACTTGTCCCGTGCGGCTCGGCACTCGTCCAACGTGGGTTTGACACAAGAGAACAATTCTCTGTCTATGGGGTGGCGGTAGTCGTACTGCACAAGTGTCCGCCTGCGTCTTCCGATACCCGATTGGAAACGCTCGTATTTCTCCGTACCTGCTTCCGCGCAGGTGCTTACTCCGTTGATGGTCATTCGTGTTGTCATAATGTTGCTTTTTAGATGGTTAAAAATGTACTGACAGAACTCTGTTCTTCATCACCATTTCGGGGTTGCTTGTGTAGCGTTGGTGCAGGTAGAAATGGTGTGAGCCGAAGCCGTAAAGGAAAAACTTGTCAAGTTCGTGCTTCTCGGCAAACTCCTTTACGCTCTTTCTCAATTCCCCCTCACTCGTTGTGAGAGTGAGGAGGTTCACAAATTCAAGGAACATCGTGGGGATTGCATCATCCCACACACAAATCATACTTTCAATTCTTACTTCCATATCAATGTTGTTTTAGGGGTTATGCTATGCCGCTTTCATCCGCTCACGGATAAGGTTGGCGTTCTTGTTCACAAGGTCTATGATGCGCTCGTGATATTCGGTGTCCTGGTTGTGCTTGCCGTGGCACTGCACCACTTCGAGGGTTCGCAAGTCCACCTCTACGGTTTCAATAATCTCATCGCCAATCCTTGCCGATAGTATGAGGGTGTCGGCTTTCTTGTAGTATCCACTGCCAAACACGCAGATGCCCTGCGTCTTGCCCTCGTTGTAATACTCGTCTATGCTTTCAAGCACCTTGACGATTATTTCCTCGTCCGTGATTACCAAGCCGAAGAATTTGGATTTGTTGGCGATGAAATCCTCCGCATCTTTCTTTCGTTGGAGTTGTCGCTGTTGCTCACGCTCACGCCTTTCAATCTCCCAACGGCGTTGCTCTGCGGCTCTTTCCTTCTCGTGTATGGCTTCAATTTTTCGGGTTGCGTTGTCGTGTGCCGCCATGAAATCTTCGGGACAGATGTTCTTCGGGTTACGGAGGTCTTGACCGAGTTTTTTGAGCATACGCAGATAGTCGCACCACATTGAGAGGTTGTCTATCTGATACTTGTGACGCTTGGCAATCAGATATGATGCCCAACATTCATCGGCAGTACGGGTATTGAAAAGAAAGTGTTTCATGACCTCAATCTCACCGCCTTTCATAAGGGTTTCAATTCTTGGGTCTGAAAGCAAGGCTTTGAAAAGACGCACGGGGGAGATGCCGTGGAAATCGCCCTTGAAGCCGTTACGTCTGAGTTGGGGCAATATCCTCATCTTTGGATATGCACAGCTTCTTGCCACCACATCATCGTATAGGCTGTTGTGCGGTCTTACCTCCATATCGCTGCCTAATGCCCACACATCGCAATAGCAGAAAAGGAAGCCACGGAGCAACGCCATGTCCGTAACCTTGCCGTCGGGTGAAATCCAACGCTGCACGACCTCGTGGCAGTAGAAACGCATCGGTTCGCCTTTCCTGCTCTCGCATCTGACCTGCGCCACGCGGATTACCTGATACCCTTTGCAGGTGGTTATCACGCTGAAATTCTGCGTTTCCTTGTAGATGCGTCTGCGTGTGTCCTGCACTTTGAGTTCGGCATGGCATTTGGGGCAGGTGCAGCCTTCAAGGGTGTCGCATAGTCCGCTGTCGCTGTGCCACTCGTGACCGCAGTCGGAACAGGTGATGTTCCCTTTCTTGGTGCGGTAGCCGATATGCTCAACGCAGTGGCGGTATGCCCAATCTATTTGTGTCGCTGATATGGGGCGAAGGTTGGCGGAAAGTCTTGCCACCTCTTTCTGTATCTTGGTCTTCGGTTTCATAAGCCTAAATCAAATAATGAGGGTTGGGGTTGGTTTTCTTTTCTCGCTGACGGTCTGTGGCGGTTCTGCAACTTGCGGAGTTCCTCCTCTTGGTATTTGCGGACAGCGTTCTGACGTGCCTCCGCCTTTTCCTCTGCCGTGAGTTTCACAACGTGGTTCACAACCACTTGGCAGTCCATCGGTTTGCCCACCTCTATCTCGTTTTCCTCATAGTAGTGGATGGCTTGCCCGAATATCTCTCCGTCCGTGAAACCGTTGCAACCGCTTTTCTGCACATAGTTCAGAATGTGGGTCACGCACTCGTCCATGTTCTTGGCAGGGTTGCGGTACTTCTTTGCAAATAGCGCATCTTCCTCCGCACGCTGTTCCAAGTACATATATATCGTTCTCTTGAAATGGTCTGTTCCTTTCATATCGCTGTCATTTTTAGATTATCTGTTTCAGTATCTCTCTCCAATAGGTCGGCTCTACCTCGCTGAGAAGGAAGTCCATGAAATCCCTCCGTGCGTCCTTGTTCAGTTCGTGGTACAATCTTCGGAAAGTTTCAAAATTGCCGTTGATGTACGTTTCCACCATATACACGAAGATGTTGTCCACCTCGTAATATCTGCACTGCTGCGCTGCCGTCTTGCTGTTTCTTTTTGCCATGTCGGTAAGGGTTAAAGGGTGAATAACCAAAGGATGAAGCCAAAGAAGGCAATGGTGGAAAGGATAGCCACGATTACACCTATCGCCACTCGGAACACTCCGTTTACAATCTCTCTGATGATGCCCCAAAGGATGCCGAACACCCCGAAGGCGGTGCGCATCATCAAGCCGCATATCGCCAACCCGATGTGTTGCGCCATTTGTCTGAAATTTGCCGTTGCCGTCATATCTTCGCTGTTTTTGATTTTTTTGTTTTTAATGCGGATTCAAGAGCTGAGGGAGTTGAGTTTCAAACTATCTTATCTGCCTCTCGTTTATCCGACATTTTTTTTATGCGTCTTTCTGTCGCATCGGTCGTTTTCGTTTCGGGTGCTTGAAAAGGTAGGGATTAGGGAATGCAAGGTTTTTCGGTCAAAATACTACCCGCAGGGCTGGAGATTTTTACCGAAAACAGGAGGCTTGACCTTGCTTTCCCGTCCAATCCCGGAATTACCTTTGCGCCCAGAACGAAAATGACTGACTGATGCGGCTTACTGAAAGGCGCAAAATGGAGGTAAACGAAAACAGAGGCAGATTGTGTAGAAAAAAACTTCAGGGGAAAATCCGTAAAAAAAAGAATCACCAAAAGGAAAAAGACATCACCGGAAGCGTGAAAAGGGCAAACCACAACAAAGGAAGTATGATTGTTTCCGATCCGACGGAACTTGTTCAGCCGGGTGGCAACAATCATTCTTCCCGGTTTGTCCGGCTGTGTGTGGGCGCCTGTTTCATTCATGGGGCAGGCTGACACACTCTGCATTCACTTTCCGCTTCCGGCAAAAGAGACAGCGAAAAAAGAAAAATCATTTGAAAACCCGTAAAAGCACCTCTTGGCATAGGCGCAAAAGAAAGGGGCATTGCTTCATCTGTCTAAACATCGTTTAGGCGTGAGGCAATGCCCTTTTCTCCAGCTATGCGGTAGTCGGCACACGTTTGTTCCAAACTCGTTTTGGGCAATGGTGTGCCGACGGACAATACCGCTTTTACGGAAAATTCTTATGAATGAGGGGATAAAAAACGGGAGTTTATATCAAAATCTCGAATTAAATAGCTACTTTTGCATACGAAGAGTTCTTTGAAGGTTACGCAACGCGCAGAAGGATAATGCAGTAGATAACTAACTAAATCGTAACCTATTACTATCAAGAGCAATTAACCTACGCTCATTTCCAATAAATTACACTCTTTTCGTAACTTCCTACAGCAAAGATACTGTTTTTATTTGGAGTATAAGAATAAAAGTTTATTTTGTTGCTTGTAGATATACTTTTTGTTTATAAAGTATCCCATTTTCTTATATAACAACCCCATTTATATAAACTAAGCATTAAACTTAGAAAACCAACGCATTTATTACGCTGGTTCTCTAAACTTATTATATCGGTATTAATTCGGCAATGCTCTATACCACATTTAACGAGAGCCCTATAAATTTATCATCCCTTGCGCTTTCTCATTAAAAAGTCGTTCAGATCATTATAATCATTGTATCTGAGTGAAACATTGTTTACCTGCCGGTCTGCAAAACTGCCTGCGATTAAGTCTGTAGCTGCAATACCTGACTGGTCATTGTCTAGATAACAGTTTATCTGCTTGTACTTTTCAAGCATTGGAAGCGCCTTGTTTATCTGCGATACAGAGTTGAGAATGATGTAGTCCGTTTCTTTCTCGTTCATCGTGAAGTCTGTTATCTGCTTTTTGAGAGTTAGATAGGACAGGTAGTCAACGAATCCTTCAAAAACACAACAGTTGTCGCATAGTGCTTCTTCGTGAGCCATTCTGACTGAAATGGATTTCGGAGATATGCAACCTTTGAAATAGGGATTGCGAATTTCATATCCTCCCTGGATATTCTCAAAGGCCACTGCATAGTATTGATTCATATTGTATCGGTAATGGATTTCTTTGCATTGTTCCATAGCAATCTTATAGTCTATGCCCCGAGATGTGAGATAAGACAATAGTTGTGGAGTTGTTAATGGAAAAACTTCTACGCAGTTGAATGTGGGTTGACTGTCTGTACGATATGATTCTACTTGATAACGCTGAGAGGGTATAGCTGGCGCA
>RZZX01000027.1 GCA_009929715.1 Bacteroidia bacterium | reverse complement strand
CAAGCAGTAAGGGGATGTCTCCAAATAGAAACATCCCCCTCCTAACGTTATGATTGTCCTTGACTCTGTTAAAACGCCCCATCAAGGCGAGAACCGACAATGCTCAGCGTTCTCCCTTTTTAAGGCTGTTTGGCCGCCCACTCCAACCGTCTGATATCGGGTAGTGGAGTGACTTTAAAATCTTCGAAAGTAGCCGTGAAGCCCTCACCATCGGGTGAAGCCCCCATAACCCCAACCATCACCGGACAGTTGTCGGCCAGCCAGCATGTTCTGATCATCTTATAGGTCTGATCGTCCAATGAATAATAGACCTCTACCGCATCCCGACGGCGAACAGCTTTCATCCACAGCGCTTTTGGAGCACATTCAAGCTCTATGACACTCCAATCGCTTGTCCGATGAGTCACCACTGTACTCACGTTTTGCTTGCCATCGACAAACTCTACCCCAGCTTTAATCCAGTTTTCATGATCAATTCGAAGCATCAACCCCATCTGATCGAAAGTGGTACGGTATTCTCCTCTAATTTTCACCTTCACTTCAAACTCTCCGCCATAAAGCGCATAATAAAACGGAGCATCATCGACCGTAAATCCATAATGACTGATACGCCAATAATCGGTCTTCGAAGGAACTTGCATCACTAGCGTCTTAGGAGTAGTGATCTCCCACTGCATCGGTTCATTAAACCAATTCATCTTTTCTAATTTCTGTGCCATGACTTGCTGACCATACAGGGCGCAAACTGCTAAAACAGCGCCATAAATCATTCTTTTCATACTCTAATGTTGTTTTCTTTCACGTTGAATCATTACTTTTGCAAAAGTACGCCACCCACACGGATGCGACAATACTGAATAATAACCATTTTTTGACTTATGGATATCCTCAATGATCTCTCCGAAGCGTTTCTCAATCAGCCTTTCGAAATGGAAAGAGAGGCCACACAGACATTGACTTACGCCCGCCATATTGCTCAAATGTATGCGCGGATAGAGCATGCCATAGCAGTACTCAGCGACCTACACACCAATCAAAGCTACATTTACAAAGGTGAGATGGCCGATCAGTTGGATCTGCATTTCACACCCGAAGAGACCATACAATCTATCTGGGAGGAGGAGATTTTCCAAGCCATCCATCCCGATGATCTTTTCGAAAGGCATCTATTGGAGCTCCATTTCTTTCACTTACTGAAAACAACCCCTATCCATGAACGCCAATATTACCACACCCAAAGCATTATTCGGATGAAAGACCGACAGGGCAACTACCGGGCAGTACGTCACCGAACGTTCTATCTGCAAAGTGATACAAAAGGAAACCTGTGGCTTGATCTATGCCTATACACATTCGCCACCGAGCCCCTTCCGATGCAGGGCATCCAAGGCCTTATTGTTCAAACCGTGAGTGGAGAGTGCTTCAAACCGAACGTGAGAGAGGGTGCGGATATCCTTTCGAAAAGAGAAAAGGAGATCTTGAAGCTCATCAGCAAAGGAGAGATGAGTAAGGAGATTGCCGATAAGCTCTCTATCAGCGTACATACCGTAAACCGCCACCGGCAAAACATCCTCGAAAAGTTGCATGTGGGTAGCTCAATTGAAGCCATCAAAGTGGGACAAGCACTGAACCTGATCGATCTATAACTTTTCATTATCACCAACAACTTTTTTATATAGACAAGTAAACAGTGAATCCGTTATCTTTGCAGCAGTTCATTGATTTAATAATCACTAAACCAATAAAGATTATGGAATTTCTAACCACTGAAAAGTTGACCATCGTCGGTGCTGCCGGCATGATTGGTTCGAATATGGCTCAAACAGCCTTAATGATGAAACTAACCCCAAACATCTGCTTGTATGATCCCTTTGCTCCTGCTCTGGAAGGGGTAGCCGAAGAGCTAAGTCATTGTGCTTTTGAAGGGGTCAACCTGACCTATACGTCCGACATCAAAGAGGCGCTAACCGGTAGTGCATACATCGTCTCTTCGGGTGGAGCAGCCCGTAAAGCCGGCATGACCCGCGAAGATTTATTGAAAGGCAATGCGGAGATTGCTGCTCAGTTTGGCAAAGATGTTCGCCGTTACTGTCCGGAGGTGAAACACATTGTTGTGATCTTTAATCCGGCAGATATCACAGGGTTAATCACCTTGCTGTATGCTGGTCTAAAACCTTCGCAAGTCTCTACACTTGCGGCATTGGATAGCACACGACTACAACATGAATTAGCGAAATATTTCCAAATACCAACTTCCGAAATAGAGAATTGCCGGACTTATGGCGGACATGGTGAACAGATGGCAGTCTTTGCTTCCACCACTAAAGTTAAAGGAGAAAAGCTAACAGATCTGATCGGTTCATCACAACTACCGTTAGAGGAGTGGCAAGCACTAAAGACTAGAGTTATTCAAGGAGGTAAGCACATTATTGATCTACGTGGACGTTCGTCGTTCCAAAGTCCAGCTTACCTCTCTATCGAAATGATTGCGGCCGCCATGGGTGGCAAAGATTTCCGCTGGCCTGCGGGAACGTATGTAAGCAACGGCGAATTTAACCACATCATGATGGCCATGGAGACTACGATAAGTCGTAACGGAATCAACTATTCTGCCGTATCGGGCACACCGGATGAGCAAGAGGAACTCCAACAAAGTTATCGACACCTCTGTGTACTCCGCGATGAAGTCATCGCTATGGGCGTCTTGCCTGCTATTAAAGAGTGGCACACGCTAAATCCAAACCTTAACTAAAAAGTCATTTGATTAAATCATCAAATAGACGAATTTAACACTCACTAACCCGACGAAGCGCTCTGTAGAATCCATCTCTGGGATTCCAACAGAGCGCTTCAGATATATTAAAACTCTATCCTATTACCAATCAACTTCTGTCAGCACATTCACCCCATAGGCTTTGTCGGCCGAGACCCACCAAGTGGTATCTCCATTAGCACACCGGATGGCGTAACGGGCATCGTACCGTAAAAGGTCCGACGCATCGGGTAGCCAAAAGCCCAAACGATAGGTACCGGACTTAAAATCGGCAGGAAGTGATATGTCGGCAGAAACCGTCTGTAGCAACGGCGTGTATGTGGCATCGCCTGGCCGATGAGGCTGCCAATCAATTGACTTCATCATAGTAGGACACTCCGTCACTTTTCCATCTTGGTCAATAAGAACGAAACAGACCGGATGATTCCCCATCACTGTTGCAAAGCCACGATTGATCAAAGTTAGCTCCACGTGATGACTCCGCCCCTTTTCCCACTTCGTAGGCATCGTGAGCTGCTGCAATTCAAGGCGATACCCTAAATGATCACGGATATAATCGAATACATTGCGCGACACCGCTTTACCCTCTTTTGTCCTAAAATAAGCATCGGATACCGGCATGTGATAGGCCTTCAATGAATCGAGCGTAATCAGACTCTTCTTCCAAACCACCATGGAATATTCAGGTGCATGGGCATTATCGAACAAACGATTAGGATGCTGCTCTTTATAATTGTGTATCACACTCAATGAGGTGTAGTGTTGCAAGAAGAGTCGTCTAGCAGTAGCCATCCCATCAATAATCCAACCGGGCGACGGGCTATCAGGGTCGGCTCCCACACTCCAGAATCCCCACGGCAACTCACCGTCGACCACTAGATAGGGCGATTCGGTCACTATTTGTTGGAAGTTGTCCGTTCCTTCGTGCATCTCACCATCCCAACGATCGGGTCTAATGACAATAAAATCATCATGAAAAGAGAGCCGTCGATACCCTTCCGACTGATCTTTCAACAAGTTCTTAAACTCTGGCAACCGCACCTGAATCTGTTTCTCGGGCGGAACAACAGCAAGCAATTTCTCCAAAACCGCTCGTTTCGCCTCATCGGAGTTTTCCAACCCGTGAATGGAGCTGTGCCACTCTCCCCAAGCACCGATCACCCCCGCTTGTACCACAAGAATAAGCGCCTTATTCTTTTCCAAAAACGGTTTCAACTGATCGAGGTGAGTCAATGCCTCATCCAGTGTTGGCCCTATGGGCGAACGCCCCATGAAGTCTTTCTCATAAGCAAACCGTAATACTGCTTTTAACCCCAATTGACGCAACCTGTCAAAGTAGCTCTGCATGGTTTGAAAATGGGCCGAAGTGAGGGGCTTGCCCACCAGAAAAGTGAGATACATATAACTCTGCGCCAACGACACCTTATCGGCTGCATACTTAACAGCCAACGAATCTAGGGGCACCGTAGGAGAGCCAAAACATTCAGAAACATCAACAGCAGCTTCCAATCGGAACCCACGTTCGGGGTTGTAGAGCCCTTCAATTCCTCCATCATCATCGGCTGCCAAACCGCGAAAGTGCACAACCTGTCGCTGGTCTGCACAACCGATGATGCATAGAGTACTTATCACTATGCTAAAAACTAAAACGCTCTCTCTTAAACGAACTCCTTTTCTACTCATCGCCTACCCGTTTTTTATCATCTAACCCCAACTCTTCGATCTGTGCATCGTACTGCTTCTCTTCCAGACACATCGGTTTATACCAGTTGTAGTAAAGGAAAGCCGACGTTAATGCAAGCAGAACGACAGAAATAGCCAATCCCCAATAGCCACGGGTAACTAGATACATCGGAATAATCGTAAGCGTACATTGCCAAAGTATCCCCACCACGACATTCACCATGTCGCGTTTGAAATGCCCGTTTCGTTCCAACTGTGGATGACGCTCAAGCACCTTATCGGCTATCGGTTTCCAAAAACCCCACGGACGTACCCGAATGTAGAAGGCCATCAACGTCTCATCATCGGTCGGAGGCGCGGAATAAGTTCCTAGAATACACCCCGCCAAAGAGATTAAAAACAGTACCGGGAAGAAGTAAAGGATCCAAGCATCGGGTACCGTAAACTTCATGATAATAGCGGTTACAACACCAGCAGTCATACCCCAGAAGTAGCCCTCTCCATTGAAACGCCACCAATGCCATTTCAAAACATTGGCTGCAATATATCCCCCAAAGAGCGCGCCCACAATCCATTGAAAAATCTCATTGATGTCTTTCAAAAAGAAGCCCATGACAGTACTGATAAGCACTACCAAGACCGAGATAAAGTAGCTCGCTTTGATCTGACGTTTAACAGGCGCTTGTGGATTGATGTATTTCAGATAAATATCATTCACCACATATGCTGGCGCCGCATTGACTGTCGAAGCAAAAGTCGACATGAAGGCAGATAGCAAGCCAGCCAACAATAGACCGGCTAAGCCAACAGGCACATAGCGGGTAATAAGATAGGGTAAAATCGTTTCAAAATCGGAGTTAGAAGCCGCCATCTGAGTCAGCCCTTGTTCCTCTTTAAAGAAATAAATAGCCAACAATGCAAAGCCCATAATCATCAGGTAACGAGGGATTAATAAGATAACCGATACCGATCCACTCATCAAAGCCGCCTCTTTAGGCGTTTTACACGATAGAATCTTTTGCATATCGTAGTTGGGTGCCGGGCCAGCCATACTCATAAATACCCCTTTAAACAGAGCCATCATCACAAAAAGACCGATCAGACTATAGGGCTCATTAGCCATCCGCTCAGTCAGCACACCTAGACGCGAACTCCAATCCACATCGAGCGTACAACCGAAGAAAGGAGAATCCCAACCGGCAGGCACAAATTCCTGAATCATATCCGGGGCAACTAGTTGCATGCCAATCACAGCAATCACCACACCAGCCACTGTCATGATACAGAACTGCACCACATCAGTCCACACGATGCTCAACATCCCTCCCAACATCACATAAAAGGTTGCGATAGCCGTAAAAAAGAGGCCATAAAAATGAGGAACATACTGTGCGGGAACATCAAAAGGTACATAAGCAGAAACAGCCTCCCACGGAAAGAAAATTTCCATAAACTTCCCAATACCGATAAAACCGTAACTCAAGAATCCAAGTACACTCAGCAAGGCAAAGACCACTACAATGGTATGACTTAAATTAGCCCCACGTCCGCGACCGAAACGGGTCTTTATCCACTCAGCACCAGTCAGAACATTACTCCGACGCAACCAAATAGAGAGGTAAATCATTAAAAAAATCTGATTAAACACCGGCCATATCCATGGAATCCACAAACTCTTAAATCCATAAGCAAAAGCCCAATAAACCATCAGCATGGTGCCAGTAATATCGAACATGCCAGAGGCATTGCTCAGCCCAAGCATGTAAAAAGGTAAAGACTTGCCGCCAAGAAAATAAGAATCCATGTTCTTAGCCGCCCGTTTTTTCAAGACCAACCCGATGATGACAATCACCATCAAGTAAGCACAGATAATCATTATATCAACAATGTGTAGTTTCATGATGTTTTTTTAAAGTTCGCCTTGTCGTGTTTTTATATTCCGATCGATCAATTCATTTATTCGAGCAACCGATTCAAAAGAACGCAGTCCATCGGCAGGTGTGTGCAAACAGTAGTCGGCCAATTTCTCGACTGTCGACGTTGCCACATGCATGCGTGTATCGCTCGAAGCGTAATAGATATAAACCGTTCCATCCTCATCGGCTACCCAACCGTTCGAGAAAAGGACATTCGAAACATCACCTACCCGCTCCTCTTGTTGCGGTGCCAAGAAATACCCGGCCGGTTCGGCTATCAAACGCCAAGGCTCATCAAGAGCAGTCATATAAAGGTAAAGCACATACCGCAAGCCAGCCGCACAACCACGCACACCATGCGCCAGATGCAACCACCCGTGAGGTGTTTTAATAGGATGAGGTCCTTCACCATTCTTTAACTCCTTAATGGTGTGGTAATAACGTTGATTGATAATTTCCTCTTGCTTGATCACCGCACAAGTGACATCATCGACCAATGCCCAACCGATACCACCACCTGTTCCCGCATTGATAAACCCATCTTGCGGACGGGTGTAAAAGGCATATTTCCCCTCTACAAACTCCGGATGCAGCACCACATTACGCTGCTGACTTTCAGAATCTAAATCGGGCAACCGTTCCCAATTCAATAAATCCTTTGTACGGACAAGCCCCGCTTTGGCTACTGCCGACGATAAATCGCCCGGCAAAGCCATATCATCCTGTCGTTCACTACAAAACACACCGTAAATCCACCCATCCTCATGCTCCGTCAACCGCATATCATACACATTCGTCTCGGTCAAATCAATGTCCGGTAAGGCAACTGGACGTTCCCAAAACCGAAACTGATCGATCCCATTCGGGCTCTCAGCAATCGCAAAAAACGATTTTCTATCAGCCCCTTCCACACGAGCCATCAACAAATACTTACCCTGCCATTTCAAGGCAGCACTATTCATCACAGCATTCATGCCGATACGTTCCAACAAAAAAGGATTTGTCTGAGGGTTTAAATCATACCGCCACTCCAACGGCACATGCTGTGCGGTCAATATAGGATTCTGATACCTCGTCACAAGACCGTTTTGAAACCCGTCCGCCACCATATTAACCTCAGTCAACAACGCTTCATGCCGACGATACAACGCCTCAAGCCTATATTGAAAACTCTTCTTCATACACTTAAAATTACTCTTTTATACCAATTCGTTTATTTACTCTGTTTGTTGTTAGTTCACACACACCCTGCTACCGCTAGAATGTATCAGGATATAATTCGAGTCGAATAGCCCGATGAAAAACGGCCGAACTCAACTCCAATTCATACACCACCTCATTCGTCTGTGGATCAATTTCAATGACATGAGCACCGTAACTACCGTTGCTCAACTTATTCTGCATAGCCGAACAAAACAGCACATGCTTCTTGATCGGAAGATACTGTACCGATGAACGAGCAGGCCCGTAACAATCGGGGCGATCTTTACCATACTGCCACACCTGACGAACCGTTCGGTTCTTCTCATCAACCTCATACTCCACCGCACGACTATACTGGTTATTGTCCGAAAGCGGTCGAGCTACAAAATTCCGAAAAAAACCATTATCAAAAGCCATCACATGCCCATTAGGCAAATAAACCGGCGCATGCACCCCCCAAGGCCAATCAAAATCATCCGTACTCTTATCGCCATTAATCACCGCCTCATCAGTAATCGGATTTCCATCCTTATCCAACGGAGTCAATAGATACCGCTTATACTGTTCACGCCACTTCTTATGCGGAGCAATGATCCAAGCCAAACCACCTTTCTTATCAAACTTAAAAATCCCCTGATACCGTGCAGTCGCTAAATAATCATCGCCCCAATCCATAATAGCATTGTTGTGCGCCCAATTCGCCTTCGACTGTCCGAAGTACATTCCGGGTAAAGTACCAATATTATCATTACGTGCAGAATCGAGCGTATTCACCAAATCCCATTCATGCACCAGACGGCTCGTTTCCGGATTAAACTCAATCATATGATCATTAATCCGCGACGTCTTACCATCCGAACATTTCGTATTTGTTTTAATAACCGTTGCCAAGAAGTTGCCATTCTTTGCCTGCATCACCTCGTGGTGATACTGATACCCCAAGGCCGTTAAGTTCCATTTCCTAACAGTCTGTCCGAACACATCGAGCTCCAAGAGGTCATTCCGATTGGCATTACCCGCTAGAAAATTTCCATTTTGCAAGCGAGTAACCCCACCCTGCATAGCCGAGTGAGCCAATTCCGATTGCTCCAAGATCAAGATCCAACGCACCTCTCCATCGGCATCGACCATATAAGGAACCGACGTATCATCATCGCCCACTCCCGGTGAGTTAATCAGATTCATTCCCGGCTCCATCAAGTTAGGCCGGCATGTCACCACCCGTAAACTCTGAAAAGCGCGCGTAACAAACCCCTCCGTCTGAATAGTAAGCGTAGCCCGTCCACGTTCATGCTCCCCATTTTTATCATAATAAATCAAATCCACCTGATTATTATAGTTCGCATAAAGTCCCAAAACAGCCAACGACTGTCGGTCGGTATACGCTTTAAACAGATGTTCCACATTCGGTTCACGCGCTCCTTTCTTACTACGGACCACCACCTTTATACGCCCCTGAGTAGGCAAAGCCACCTGAACAGTTGCAGCCAAAGGATTTAATCCAGAAGGATTCAGTTCCACATTCCCGATAAACTTCTCGAAACCAGTACCAAGTGTGGGAATAGTAACCGACTCCCTATTCTTAAACAACACCGTAGTCTTCCAATTCTCCACATCCTGACTCACCCGTTCGATAGCCGATTCCGGCACATCCACCGTCTGACTTTCAAAACAAAAACTCCACGTATCAGCGTTCAAATGAACCTGCTTCAGCAACACATGGTTATCTACCAACCCCTTTATAGCAGCCAGCTCACCAGCATCTTCCCACTCCTCTTTATGGCCAGTACACGCTACTAAAAAAAGGATTAAACCCACAATTCCATATCCATATTTCTTCATAGACAACATTCTTAATGCTAAAATTACAAGCATCACAGATTACCATCGTTTGGTACAAGTAGAGTCTCCAACCAACAATAATCTGTGATGCACCCTCCCCTTTTCTTCAACCCATCAATAGAGCCTTCCAAAAAGAGAAATCACCCCTCTTTTACTTCCAATCGGCTTTCTGATCCAAATTCAAGTTGGCATCCACCTCACTCTGTGGAATAGGGAAATACAAATGCTTCTTCCCGAAATTCTGGAAGTTCTGCGTATCTTCTACCCCCACAAATGTTTTATTTCCACTGCCATCCACTTTATATATATTTGTGTCCGTCTTGCGCGTATGCATAATCGATTTCAAGTCATCGGCACTGTACCAACGTACTAAATCATCCCAACGTACATTTTCACCGGCAAACTCCAACAACTTCTGATTACGAAGTTCGGCCATAATCGCCTCCTTATCAGTCAGCTGTTTTTCGGGCAATCCTGCACGCACACGAATCCGATTAATATCAGCCATAGCCGATTTCGCATCACCCGACTGAAGCGCCGCTTCGGCATGTAAGAAAAGCACCTCAGCAAAACGCATGATACGGTAATTATTGATACGTCCCGAATTATTAGAATACATCGTACACCCCGTTGCGTTATACCACGGTGTAAGCTTCTTCATCAAGAAACGTCCCGCTTTTCCCTCGATCGTAGGATAACTCGGTTCACCCTTGCTCCACTTCTTATCATCATTCACCGTCCAACCAAAGATTTCATCGAATGTAAACCCATCAAAGAACGTATCGTCAGATCTCACATCATTATAATCCGAATATTTAAAGAATGCATTGGTATACAACCGCTTATCCCATTTACTATCGGCCCCTGCCGGACGAGGTTCGGCCACAAACTGCTTAATCAAGTAAGGCGAAGGTTGCATCTTATACCAACCGCCACCGGCATTCAATCCATGCGCCCCAGGGCCTTTCAGAGACGGGCCAAAATAATGCCCAATCACACTCCCCATAAACGCATTATTGCCCGTACTACTTCCCCAAGCATCGCCAGAGTTACCCAAAGCTTCAAAATTAATTTCCCAAATAGACTCCTGATTAAACTCCTTATTATCACGGAAATTATCCTCATAATTAGGCATCAAATCATACCCATACCCTGTCATAATCGATTTCAGCTCTTTTTCAGCAGCCACGTAATCGCCTTTCCAGAGATACGCCTTCCCCAACATTGCAATCGCTGCACCCTGAGTTACCCTACCAGCCTCATCCGCCGGACGAACCTTAGGCAAACGCGCTTTCGCCTCCTTCAAGTCGGCAATCGCTTGATCTAAAATAGCCTCCGGAGTTGATAATCCATGAGCTACCGGATCCGCACTCTGCGGCAATGTACGGATCACCCCCTCGTTAAAGTCAGTCCGCACCCGGAAGTACTCAAAGCCACGCAAGAAATAAGCCTCTCCAAGCATCTGAGACAGCTTAGTCTGATCCATGCTCGTCACATTCGGAGCATTATAAAGAAACTCATTAGCCAACTGAATGCCGGTATACAAATACCCCCAGCATCCATTACCCGTGTTTGGTGTATTGGTAAACGACAAAGCCTCCCAAATGCCCGGTTCCTCTCCGCGTGTAGGAAAAAGATCATCTGCACGCATCTGATAATGCAAGATTCCCTCATACCCACCATAATACCCCCAACTCATTCGTCGGATGGGGTTATACACAGCAGATAATCCCTTGCCGACGTTCTTTTCATTCACCCAATAAGTACTTGGCGTCTCTTTATTCGGATTAATCTCATCCAAAAAGCTTTCACTACATGAGGTGATAAACAACGGAGCCGTTGCCAACACTGCAATATATTTTTTGAAATCACTTTTCATATCTTCGTTCTTTTTTAGTCAGTTGTTCATTAGAAATTCACTTGCACACCAAAAGAAATGGTACGCGCCATCGGATAACGCCCATCATCACAACCGCGCGTCATCACCCCTTCGCCTCCAGAAATACCTGCACCATCACTGCTGTTGATACCCAAATCCGGTGTATACCCCTTATAGCTAGTTATCGTAAACAAGTTCTCCATAGCCGCATAGAATCGGACGTGATTCATATAAGCCTTCAACGTCCAGTTCTTAGGCAACGTATAGCCCAATTCGAACGTTTTCAGACGGAAGAAAGAGCCATTCTCCAACCACCGATCAGTATACCCCCAATTAGTACCATTCTTATCATTACCAGCCACATAGCGTGGAATACTTGTATTCCTATTATTCTCAGTCCAGCTATTCAAACGTTCAGCATATTGATTACCCGTCGATTCATTATAGACCGTACTATAATACATCGCATTATAAATCTTATTACCAAAGTTTCCATCAAAGAACAGATTCATATCGAGATTCCTCCATTCCAAACCCAGAGTCAAACCCAAAGTCATTTTAGGAAATGCACTTCCACAATCCTGACGATCCAAGTTATCAATCTTACCATCCCCATTATAATCGACATACTTCAAGTCGCCCGCCTCAGCGTTAGGTTGAATCATCTTACCCTCTTTATTGACATACGCCTGTACCTCCTCTTTACTTTGGAAAACGCCATCCGATTTAATCAAGTTAAAGAACCCGATAGGTCTACCTACTGTAGCATACGTTACCGCCCCCTTATCATGTGGATTAAATCCCGTCCACTCCTTGCGAGAACCATTCACCTTAGTCAATTCATTCTTAATAAAAGTAGCATTCACCCCTACACGGTAAGTTAAATCCCCAATCATATCTCGGTGATTGATAGAGAGTTCAAGTCCTTTATTCTCTACCGTACCAGCATTCATTGTCGGCGATCCACTCAATCCGAAACTTCCCGGTTGCGGCATAGAAAGCAACATATCTTCCGTCTTCTGAATAAAATAATCGGCACTCAGTGTCCACTTATTATTCAAGAAGCCCAAATCCAATCCGAAGTTAGTAGTCTTCGTTTTCTCCCAAGTCACATTAGCCGGTGAGACCCACGCACTTCCGGTAGTAGCCCCTTCCCATAACGTTCCACCTTGTACGTTATTCAATCCGGTAGTCACCGTGGACTGCGTAGCATAATTACCGATACCATTCAAATTGCCAAGTACCCCATAACTCGCCCTCACCTTCAATTCATTCACCGTTTCTTTCAATCCTTCGAAAAAGCTCTCATTCATCACATTCCAGCCCAACGAGACCGATGAGAAAGTTCCCCAACGATGCCCATCGGCAAATTTAGAAGACCCATCCCGACGAATAGAAGCCGACAACATATAACGATCATCATAACCATACATCACCCGTCCGAACATAGAGACCAACGTATTAGCCCACGCATCACCCCCATTGGTCGATGTTGCTACCGAACCAGCACCAATCACATTCAGTCCGCCAGGCATTCCCAAGCGAGCCGCATCAAATCCCCGTGCACTGTTGCGCTGTGCCGAGTAACCAGCTAAAGCCGAGACAGTATGCCGTCCAAAAGAACGATCATAATTCACCGTATTCTCCACCATCCACTCATCCTGCCAAGTTGTTCCCTCACTCAGTCTATAATCAGGGCTTTGCGACGTAGTACTAAATTTATAAGGCACATGATAATCATAGTTACGGCGTGTATACTTATTCACCCCGACATTCAGTTTATACTTCAGCCCCTTCAAGAAAAGATCCACCTCCGCATAAGCATTAATGGTCAAATCAACCCCCTCTTTTTGGAGATCATAAGCCTCAGCCCATCCCACAGGATTATCCCCTCTCGTCCACGTTGGCGCCTGTCCCCAGTCACCCTTTTCATCATACGCCTTCCACTGAGGTACCGCTGTAAGTGCAGCCGTATAAGACGTATCCTCATACTTCTTTTTCCACAAGCGCACCAAGACAGTCGACCCCATACGCACATGGTTATCAAATAAAGAGAACGTATTTTTAGCCCGAACATTCCAAGCCTCATAGCCCGTTGTTTTAACGATACCCTCCTGGTTCAAATAACTACCAGAGAGGTTATAAGTCGACGTTTTATTACCTCCCGACACATTCAGTCCCACCTTCGAAACCATAGCCGTGCGGTACAACTCTTTCTGCCAATCGGTACCAGCGCCACCGTTCCAACCTAACAATTCAGCGTTATCACTATAACCAGTTGATTTCGAAAAATCGCGCAACTGATTCCCATCCATCACCTCAATATACTTAGCTACACTCTGAATACCAGTATACGCATTCACTTCCACCCGAGTAGGTGTCTCCTTTTTCCCCCCTTTAGTGGTAATAAGAACCACCCCGTTGGCTGCACGCGAACCATAAATAGCTGCTGCAGAAGCATCCTTCAACACCTCGAGCGACTGAATATCGGAAGGGTCGACCATGTTGATATCGCCATACACCCCATCGATCACATAAAGCGGTGTAGTAGAGCTCAACGAACTCACCCCCCGAATATTGATATTCATCCCCTCACCCGGTTGTCCACTCGGTGCACTCACTGTCACCCCAGCTATACGCCCTTGCAAAGCTGCCGACGCATTCCGTGCCACATTGACCGGCATATCCTTTCCAGCCAAAGAAGCTACCGCCCCCGTTAGATGACTCTTCTTCACCGTACCATAACCGATGACCACCACCTCTTCGAGCTGTTCCCCTTCGGCCATTTTGATATTCACCACCGTCTGTCCGGCAACCACCTTGACCGTTTGCTTCTGAAAGCCAATGTAAGAGAACTCCAGCGTTTGTCCCTCTTTTACAGCAATCGTATAGTTACCGTTCAAATCGGTTATTGTTCCAACTGTAGAATGCACCACAGCCACTGTTGCCCCAACCAACGGATTATCATCCACATCCGTTACCACACCTTTGATTGTCAAACCATGTTGTGCATACGTCAACAGACTAAACCAACACAACAGGAAAATAAGCATGTTTTTTTTCATACTAAAAAATTAATTTAATAAAATTGATCAACAAAATAATCTATAATCCCCTTCCTGCCAACCTTCCGTTAAGACATACGATAGGCCCTACCAACGCCGTTGGCACACTCACAAGTAATCTAAATCTCTAGTTATTAAGCTAAAAGAAAGACCAATTATAAAACAGAGCCGAGATACGTCGTCACACTTCGAGCAGGCAGTACCAACACATACCCATTATCCACCGCCTGAACCAGATCAGTGGCACACCACCTATGCGTAGCATCAGTCAGATACCCTTGCAGATCCCCACTCATTTGAGCCGCATCGAGGCGTAAAGTAATAGTCACCTCCTTTTCAGAAGGATTAATGGCAACCACCGTATAATTCGTACCCTTCTTATAAGCCGACACCATGTATCCATTCTCCGGATTATACTCAGCAGAGATACGTTTACTATCCAACGGAATATAACGAGAGAAATTACCGAACACCTCACACCGTTTACTCACCTCATAAGTCGTCCGGTTTTTATCGATATGAACCAGCCCCTCTGTGGTATGATTATCGGGTAAAGCACCCGCCCACCACACAATAGCACTCGTGTTAGCCTCACACAAATAACGGTGAAAAAGTTTCGCCCAACGCAACCCATCCGTCATCGTAGGATCATAACTCGTGCTCGGGTCACTAATCTCCGTGAGCCACACCGGGATCCCCTTCGACAAAGCCTTATCAAACGGTTCGATGCCCGGATCTTTCTGCGTCACCGGATCGATATAACCATGACCAGCCGCAATCACCGGATAGTTCGTGATTCTTGGATTCAAGTTAATGATATCGCGCACATAATTTTTGCTTCCCATGATAAAGCCAAGAATCCCCGTCCACTGAGCATTCTCACCAAAAATAATACGCGTATCAGGGTTCGTTTGTTGAAGTTTCGGTCCTAAATGATTCACGATAAACGGTCCCAAAGTAGTGGCCCCTGGTAGCCACAAGCATGAGTTCCAATCCGCTGCATATTCCGGTTCATTGGCCGGAGAGATCGCATAAACCGGAAGACCAGCCTGTTTAAAAGCCGTACAGAAACGAGCCAGATAGTTGGCATAATCCTGATAAGAAGAGCGTTTCAAAGAACCTTTAGACGTGCTACCATTACTTTTCATCGAAGCCGGAGGCGTCCATGTAGAGAACATCAATTTATCCACCCCATACACCTGTTTCGCTCGACGTGTCATCCATAGCTGCCCGTTGCGTTGAGCTTTAGCCTCAGCAGCCTCATTCCCATCGGCCGAGAAATCAATATCAAAGAACGGATCATCCAGAGATAAGTCAACAGATTCATTCAAGTTGAATGTAGCATCATCATAATGTGGAAAAACCTCGCCACGCAAAATGCTCAAACGAAGCCCCTCCTGACCGAAAAACAGTTCCATAATCTCATTGCGCTTGCGATGCGCATACAAGTAATCGGCCCAGCCAGCTTGCGCAAGACCAAAGCCATCCATTTTTTGTTCCTCTTTAGTCCAATGCAGGACAACAGCATCGGAAGAACCAGAGCGAGTAGTCAGAGCAGACGCAGAATCGGCCCAATCAGACCGTTTCTCTTCATGCGTACAAGAAGTCAAGAGCCCGACCAAAACGGTCATGAATAGAAAAAGAGAACGTTGTGTAGTCATAGTTAAATCATCTAATGGTATTTTTACTGGTTGCAAAGTTAGGAGATATCCCTCGACTTGCTATCTCCAATTCAATCAATATACTATCCAATTCAATCAAAAACAAAAAAGCCTAGCAAACCATATCCCTCTTCAATAAAAAAGAGTAAAAACACACACAAAACAATGACTAATAACTAATTAGCAAAGAAAACACAAAGATCAACAAAAGATAAGCAAGCAGACAGACACGACACTAACCTCCTCCCCCCTGCATTCAAGAGAGCAGACACACGCCCTTAAATGTACCGAATCAATTTCTTCTTCCTATTTTTCTGGTATTCCACCAGCGTCATGCCAGTACGTTTCTTAAAAATCTTATAAAGATAAGGAGCACTGAGTCCATACTCTTCCGCCAAATACTCAATAGTCACCCTCTTATCCGTTTCGTGCAATTCACGCAAGACTGCATTCCAACGGAACTCCAGTAAGTAACCAGAAAAATTCATTCCGGTATGACTCTTCACATACCTAAAGAAGGTAGCAGAGCTCATCCCCATATACGACGCAATATCATTGACACTGATAGAGTGATTGATATTCTGATTTAAGTACTTATGCATCTTCTTCATCACCCCATCATCGGCAGGGTTCAAAACATTGCTCGCCAATGGGCGGTAATCCTGATCCAAAGAGAGCTCATAGAGCAACATCAAGAACTTGGCTTCAAGATAAAAGTCGTCCACTTCGATAGTCAGTGTACGCAAGAAAGGTAAAGCCCGCTTGATGGTTTCACTAGAAAAAGAGAGCCCCAAAGCAGCCGCATGAAACATCCGTTCGATGGAAGCAAAATGAGGACGTTCAAAGAGTGAAGAGAAGCCCGAAGGAGAGAATTGAATCGTTATTTCATGGATCTTCTGCGACTGGCAGTTGCCGTCTTTCCAAGCATGCGGAAGCGTCGAGTTACAGATCAGCACCAAATCTTTGTCGCCAATCGTCTCAACAGAATCGCCCACAATACGCATTGCCTGGTCCGCATTCTCCACAAAATTGAGTTCATAAACATCATGAAAATGAATGGGAAAAGTAAAAGACTGCTTATTACGTTCAAAGATAGCAATACTACTTTTCTCTTTCAAAGGCGATTTTTCATTAAACACTTCTTGATTCATACCAGTCTTTTACAGTATTACGTGATTTATTTTGGTCTAAAAGTCAGTCAGAAATCCGGTATCTTCTTGTTCCAGTACTACACCTTATTATATAGTAAGGTTGGTTAGGACAAAAATAGATTAGGCTTATTTACCTCTTTTTAGTCTCTTTTCAGCCAACGAAGTTCCAACTCCGATTCAAAGATAGTACAATTATAAAAACGAAACAAGAATTAAACAAACTCCATATAAAAGTACTCTTTCAAAACAAGAATAATATTAAAATTAGATTAAAACTTCTATTCCATAAGAAAACTATCTTCTTTTTTACATATCTTTGCACATATCTAAACACACACCCAAAGGTATTACAGTGAAAGCATACCCAATCAGTCAGCCAGTCGCCTTAAAAAACGAAAAAGAATTCCGTGGGATATTCGACCATTACTACGTCACGCTCTGCCTCTTTGCTAATCAATACGTGGAGAACGAAGCCTTGGCAGCCGATATCGTACAAGAGTGTTTCGTCAAACTCTGGCAACTACGCCAAGACTTTTTCTACTTGCATCAGATAAAATCCTTTCTCTACACAGCCGTACGCAACAAAGCATTAAATGAGCTGGATCATCAAAAGGTTAAGACGGACTACCTCCAGAAAGCTACGGATAAAACCACAGATAGTTTTTATACGGATCACCTGATTGAAGAAGAGTCCTACCGCCTACTCATCCAGGCCATCGATGAGCTTCCTAAACAGATGCGATCCATCATGCTGTTGGCACTCGAGGGGTTGTCGAATAAAGAAATAGCCGAAAAACTAGCAGTCTCTACCGAAACAATCCACACGCTGAAAAAAACGGCCTATAAAAAACTTCGCGAAAACCTGAAAGGCTATTACTACCTCCTCTTTCTCCTGTTTATGCATTAATCCAATCAGCCCCACCACCCCCTAAAAAACGCCGTTATCCTACACACTTCTCACTAAAATACTCAAAAGCATATCGATAAAAGAAAGTAAAAAGTAAGAGAAAGAAAACAATTGAAGAAAACTCTGTATATTTGGACAAACTTAGATGCTGAATTCATTATGACTAAAAAAAATTCCACAGATTTACCCTCTATTGATTCTAAAGAAGCTTTAGAGAAGCAGATTAAAGATTTAGAGAAAGCTCTTGCTTATTCCCAACTAGAAACTCGTGCTTTAAATATTTTGATTGATATAGCTGAAGAAAAAGAGGGGATTCGCATCAGAAAAGAGTCTAAGGCCAAAAAGTAAGGGATGCCTGGCGGTATACCTTACAGTTAGATAAATGATCTGATTTCAACATTCTGTTGTCCCATAACTTTGGCTACATCCCATAGACAATAGGTGTAAACAAAAAGAGTTATAACACCCTTTTAATCAACCGTTTTACAGGGATTTTAAGACGAAATGAATAGAGATTAGGTGCATAACCTTATACTATTTAGTACTTTTATGCGTGCTATTTCTACACTTCACCTGCATGAAGTGTATACTTCACCTGCATGAAGTGTACACGTCACCTGGGTGAAGTGTATACTTCACCTAGGTGAAGTGTAGAAATAACGGTTCTTTTCATAGTTATCCGAGCAGTGGTAGTGACTTAACAAAGGCTTATGGCAAGTCAAACTGACTGAGAAAGAGATGAAAGGGCAATGGAAATGCTCGGTCTACTCTCCACTACCGGCTTGTGTAAAAGAGCGCATTGGCGGACTTAAATCTGTTTATGCGGAAGGGACTGATGGCCTCTCAGAGTGGTAATAGACCCACATGCACTTACTTGTAAACCGCTTGAGTCCAGCTTAGCGTTGAATAAAAGGCATTCCAATTCGAGAAGTTGCGTGAAGAAACGGTTTGGTTAGGGAGGTAACACCCAATACCGGAATAAGACTTTGAATCGATGTTTACCAAAAAATACTTATCTACATAATCCTTGAAGATGATTGTCTGTTCCAACTGTTTATTGAAAGAATCGGGCGTGTTTTGATGAGTCAACTCATCAATAAAGGCTTTGAAATCGTAAGTCGAATAATCCAAAGGAGACCTTCCGTATCCGTAAGTACTTTGCATGCGGCGCACGTTATTTTCTGTCTGAAGAAGAGGTAAACGCTCTTTGTTTTTCTCCAACAGCTCTCTGGTGGAAGCCGCCAAACGTTCCATCTCGGCCATCTTAATCACTGCTACAGTAGCCCAAGGAAAAGATGATTGGCGATAAGCGTCCACATAAGTCTTAGCCACTTGAATGACATTGGACTCAACATTCTCTGTAGACATTAAATAGGGAGTGACCTGTTTATAAGGGAAACCTTGCGATAAGACCTCGGCAGGTGAGGCTATCAGGTAATCGGCTCGTTCTCGAAGTTCATAAGCCACCTCTACTTGAGACATCAAACAAACGTCTAATAGAATGTAATCGAAATGAAGGCCACTCTGCTTCAAAACGTTAGAGAAATCGGTTACATTCATCCAATCAGTTAAATGCTCTACCCCATCTTTGTCTTGACCAATAGCACGACTGGAACGGGCAGAAAGGCCGGAACGGTAATCGATCGGCAGCCAACCGTTTGCATGGGAGCTGAAAATAAGCCCATAGCTCTCTGCCGGACAAGCTCGCTTTGCATCGGATAAAACGGCTTGCATGACTTCGGGCAAAGCGGAGTTTTGCTCCGGATAGGTCTGCAAGACTTCACGCCGACTGACATGCCCTTTACCGTAAACTTCATATTTAAATAAGGTGGGAACTGAAAAAACTTTATTGGGTGCCCCATCCCAATAAATCACAAATGTACCAGGGGTGGAAACTGCTTTCAACCCCTCTTCGACCGCAAAGATGTTTTCATACAAGTCGTCGGATAAACTATTGTCCGCCACCATGTACATGAGCACCGTACGCTGCCCCAAATCGGCAGTGATAATCTCACGATTATCAACGCAAGAGAACAGGTGCCCAATAACAACAATGGTTATCAATAGTTTAAAAATCCTCATAAACCTACAACGTGTTATGGTCGATCTTACTCAACTACTTTTGAAAAATGAAACTCTTCAGCAGCCAGTGAACGAATGGCTATGCGCTTATTCTTTTTGTATTTATCGAGCAACTTGGCTTGTTCTTTTTCCAACTTCGCTTTTTTATCAGAGAAATAGATCATACTGGTGCTAGAACGCTGCAATCCTTTCTCTTCAACATAGTTCTTTAATTGGTAACTGTATAAATCACGGTGAGGAAGAAACCCTTCTTTAGTCAATTTGACACTATCAAGTGTTTGTATCTGAGTATAATAAACTAACGTATCCGTAAATGAGGCCGATACTCCAAAGGCATAAACCACTTTGGATTCTCCCTTTTTAAGCGTGAAAGCGGAACATAACACCAAGACTACAACAAGGGCAGCCAAAAATTTCATCTGTTTCATATTCTATTCGTTTCGTTTGATTTACGGACAAAGATAAAAAAAAACCGGTTCAACTACAGTAGATGAACCGGTTTTTAATACCTTCATGAATAGAAATTGATATATCTTACTTATCCCAAGTACGATTTGAGCAAAAAATTACGATTACTCGTTCTTAATCTTCTGATTGCTTTTTCTTTTATCTGACGAACGCGCTCACGTGTGAGACCAAACTTATCGCCGATTTCTTCTAATGTCATTTCTTGTTGCCCGATACCGAAAAACATCTGTATGATCTCCTTTTCTCTATCGGTCAACATGGATAATGCTCTATCAATTTCCTTCGCAAGAGACTCATTAACCAGAGAGCGATCGGCCATTGGCGAATCGTCATTCACAAGCACATCAAGCAAGCTGTTGTCTTCACCTTCCACAAAAGGGGCGTCTACCGAAATGTGTCGACCCGATACTTTTAAGGTATCAGAAATCTTATCGACTGGTATTTCTAGTTCATCAGCCAACTCTTCGGGTGATGGACGACGCTCATTCTCCTGTTCGAATTTCGAGAAGGCTTTGCTGATTTTATTCAACGAACCTACTTGATTCAAAGGAAGGCGAACAATACGAGATTGCTCAGCTAAAGCCTGCAAAATGGATTGACGAATCCACCATACAGCGTAACTGATAAACTTAAACCCACGCGTTTCATCAAATTTTTCGGCAGCCTTGATCAGTCCTAAATTCCCTTCATTAATTAAATCGGGCAAACTCAAACCTTGGTTCTGGTACTGCTTGGCTACAGATACAACGAAACGTAGATTAGCACGTGTTAGTTTCTCCAACGCTACACGGTCGCCTTTACGAATGCGCTGAGCGAGTTCTACTTCTTCCTCAACAGTAATCAAGTCTTCACGACCGATTTCTTGTAAATACTTGTCTAGAGAAGCGCTCTCTCTGTTAGTGATACTTTTGGTAATCTTTAATTGTCTCATTCTTAAAAACAGATTTGGAGTGCAAAGTTACGATATTTTATTGGTATAATAAGGTATTCAACTGACTTTTTTTAAGCTCTTTCTTGTTTTGAGACACCAAAAAGGGTGACGTTAACAACTTTAGCGCACCCTTTTTGTTTTATTAACTCTTATAAACTATCATCTGAATTCCAAATGAATAAGTCTTTAGTCTTGCGTTAAATCAACAGCAAAGTAACCGCGCTTACCAGAAGGGAACATACCTGTGAGGAACAGAACTTGATTGGGCGATTTAACGGCCTCTTTCATAACTTGTTCCAAATCGGATACTTTGTTCATCACCTGGTTATTGGCTTTCAGTATAATGAATCCTTTTCTTATTCCTGCATCGGCCATCTTACCCGAAGTAACACCGGTAACTTGTAAGCCAGAACTTAGGTTCAACTGCTTCTTCAAATCACTCGGAACTTCTCTGAAGGCCGCACCAAGAATATCCATACCTGCATCCTTAACAATTTTAGTGTTGCCTTGTTCATTCTTCAACGTCACAAGGACTGTTTTTTCTTTCTTTGCACGGATCAATTTGACTTTGACTTTATCGCCCGGACGGTGTTTAGCTAAAGCTTCTTGAAGATCGGCCATGTTTTTAACGGTCTTATTGTCTAAACCGATAATCACATCGTCTACCTTGATGTCGGCACCTGCCGCAGAGCCACCGTCGACTACCTCAGCAACCAACACGCCTTCGACAACACCTAGCTCTTTGGCTTTCTTCTTTAACTCGTCACTAAACTGTTCATCGGTGATAGAGCCACCACGAATACCCAATAAAGCACGTTGTACTGTTCCGTATTGCTTCAAGTCGGTTACAATCTTGGTCATAATGCTTGTTGGAATAGCAAAACCATAACCTGCATAAGCACCAGTGGGCGAAGAGAGCACGGAATTGATGCCGACTAATTCACCTTTGGCATTAACTAATGCTCCACCACTGTTTCCTTGATTAATGGCGGCATCGGTCTGAATAAAGGACTCTATCCCACCATTATAAACGCCTAGAGTACGTGCTTTTGCGCTGACAATACCAGCTGTTACCGTCGACGTGAGGTTAAATGGATTTCCCACGGCCAACACCCATTCGCCAACCTTTAAAGCGTCCGAATCGCCTATAGGGATGGTCGGCAAATCGTCGGATTCAATCTTAACTAAAGCAAGGTCTGTTCCTGGATCTGCCCCGATAACACGCCCTTTAAATTCTCTGTTGTCATTGAGCTTCACACTAATTTCGTCGGCCCCGTCGATCACGTGGTTATTGGTTACGATATACCCGTCTTTAGAAATAATAACACCGGAACCAAAGCCGACGCGTGGCTGAGATTGAACTTGTCGTTGCTGCCCACGTCCATCGCCAAAAAAGAAATCAAAGATATCAGGGGCTTGCTGAACTGTTCGCGTCTTCGCCTCTTGAGTGGATTTGATGTGTACCACTGCATGCAGAGAATTTTCGGCTGCTTGAGTCAAATCAATAGGCTGCGCATGAACCGCATCATAAGCAGCAAGCTTTAAATTGGAATTTTGCTTAAATGCTTCATTGAATGATAAGCTAGAGTCTCGATTGGCTTGTATTAATTTATAAGTTGTCAATCCCGCAACTCCTGAACTGAGTAAGACAATAGCTCCAATACCCAGAATGTTCTTTGTTGTCTGTTTCATGATTTATAAATCTTTTAAATGTTAATATACTGCTTTCTTTTAACTTTCACGACGTTAAAATAATAACATTTCAGCGTTGTTTGTTTCAGCGAGCTCTTATTTTTTTTCTCTTTTAACAAAGCTCCGTTGCTGCTTAACAGCACTTAACGAGCAACCCTCGTCATTTTGCATTCATTTCACAAATGCGAATTGTTAACAAACTGACTATCAAACTCCCCCCCGATCAGAGTAGCTCGACACCTATACCAGGAGTATCGGGCAGTGTTATTTTTCCTTTCACAACCTCCATACCTTTAAATCGATCATTAGAGATCAATAAATTACCATCTAAATCGGCAAAATCGACCAAAGGGGAGAGTTGCGCAGCAGCCGATACAGCACAAGATGTTTCGGTCATACACCCTATCATCGCACGCATGCCTAAGGAGTGAGCCAAAGTTAGCATCTTCCATGCCTCACGCATACCGGTACATTTCATTAGTTTTATATTGATACCGGTAAAGGCTCCTTTAAGGGGCAACACATCGGCTAGACGCTGTAACGATTCATCGGCAAAAATAGGCAACGGACTCTGTTGCGTTATCCAAGCAATGTCATCTAAGCGCTCTTTCGCCATCGGCTGTTCTACCATGACTACGCCTTGTTCTTTTAACCAGTGAATCATTTCGAGTGCATAAACCCGATCGGTCCACCCCTGATTCGCATCCACCGCAAGAGGAAGATTGGTCACCGAGCGAATGGTCTGTATCATCTCTTTATCGGTGTCACGACCCAGTTTGACTTTCAATAGATTAAACTGCTCGGCACACTCTTTGGTCTTTACCCGAACCACATCGGGCGTATCAATGCCTATCGTGAAGGTTGTAGAGGGAGTGTGTGTTTTATTTAACCCCCATATCCGATGCCAAGGTTGTCCCATTAGTTTACCAACTAAGTCATGCAAAGCGATATCGACCGCAGCTTTGGCAGCACTATCGCCAGGTGATAACGAATCGACATAAGCTAAAATATCTTCTATCTGAAACGGATCGGAAAACTGTTCTAAATGAACGTTTCGCAAAAAAGCCATCACACTTTGGACAGTTTGTCCTAAATAAGGGGGCATGGAGGCTTCACCATACCCCACCACACCGTCGTATTCCAACTCGACTTGCACATCGGGGGTAACGGTACGGGAATAGGTGGCCACGGTAAAAACGTGCTTCAACTGAAGTTCGTAAGGGAAAAAGCGCAAGGTCATCTTAGATCCTTTTCCATGCGTATGAAGGTTAAAAAGCTGAGGTGCAGTATCGGCAGCCAGCATTTTATCAATGATCAAGCCCGATCCGGCAGCAACTAAAGCGGCTGTTTTTAAAAAGTCTCTTCTGGTTTTCATCGTATAGCGTCTATCTTATGGTCTATAATAAGGATTTTTATCGGTCGTCTGAATCTCTTTTACTTTATTGATATAAGGTAGGAAACGAACAGCAAAGAGCCGACGGTGAGTGTTATAGGCATCATAATCGGCTTCATCGGGCGAGAAACTATTCACATGTACATCTCCCAAAGAGTGGATAAACCGACGGTTGCCCAAATATATACCGACGTGAGAAACAGACGCTTTTTGGTTATCGGTAGCTGGACGACCAAAGAAGACCAAATCACCGGGAAGCAAATTTTCTTCCTTTTCACCGAATTCAAGGCGCTGTCCGATAAGAGCTTGTTCAGAAGCATCACGCGGTATGATAAGATCGTGCATAAATAAGACCGTCCGAACAAAACCGCTACAATCGACTCCTTTAGAGGATGTTCCGGCCCACAGATAAGGGATGCCAAGCATGGAATATGCTGTGCTTATAAGGCTAGCAGCGTCTTGCCGAATTCCTGCACGCCACGTTTTTTCTGGCTGAGCAATAAGCCGGCTGATATAGGCTTCACGCCCATCTGGATAGCCTACCTTATAATAATGCCCTACTGTACCTAGCCATTTTAAACGATTGCCAGCTACAACATCAGAAACCGGAACACTCGATTCATTTGGCTGTTGATAAGCAAAACCGTAATGGGCAGTCACCACTATTTTATCGGAGAGATTCCACTCATCATAAGCCCGTTTGTTCATCGGACGAATCACTAAACGATGTACCCAACCCGTATAATCGTCGGGCGTCTGAATATGATACCACTCTTTAAAATCAAGAACTTTAACTGGCATCCCAAGAAGGGCTTGAGAAACCATACCGGAAGTGAACTTCCCTTCGGCACGAAGGTTGCACACCGAAACATCGACTACACCGTAAAGAGAATCGGCTGAAATAGGCCGACTATAAACCGTGAGGCTCAAACCTAAAAAAGCAAGTACCAAAAAGAGGGTCTTGTGAATTCTATTTATGCTCATAAGTTGTGATTAGATTTCAAACAAAGATAGAAAATATTTCGATTATTGAATCAAAATAGCGCTAAAACAAAATAATTAACGTACTTTTGCACGCAGAAACAGTCGTCCGGCTTGTCGCGTGTATCCTTCGGGATGCAGGAGGAAAGTCCGGGCAACATAGAGCATCCCACTTCCTAACAGAAAGCTATTCGTGAGGGTAGAGTAATGCAGAAGAAAATAACCGCCTTTTCTTTGAAAAGGTAAGGGTGAGAAGGTGGGGTAAGAGCCCACCAGTCGTATGGTGACATACGGGCTGTGTGTCTTGGGAGTTGTAAGGTCATGTATACCGGCGTTATGAGAGTAGCTCGCTCCATGTCGGAGGGTAGACCGCTAAAGTGCCGTGGCAACACGTCACTCAGACAAATGACAGGCACTCAACCTCGGTTGAGTACAGAACTCGGCTTATAGGACGACTGCTTCTTTTTCTTAAAAAGTCCAAACGATGAAGAAAAGACTCACCGACACCTGGAAATTCCTAACGTACGATATTTGGCGGATAACTGAGGAAGAGGTTACCCAAAGACAGTTTTCTATTTACACCATCATCAAAACGATCTACCTTTCGGTCAACCGCTTTAACAAAGATCGGATCATGAATAAAGCGTCAGCACTAACCTATAGTACGCTACTCGCTATTGTTCCTATTTTAGCTATCTTATTTGCCATCGCTCGTGGGTTTGGCTTTTCTCACCTGATGGAAAACGTGTTCCGCAAAGGGTTTGGCGGTAAGATGGAAACGACGGAAACAATTCTCTCTTTTGTAGACTCGTATCTGTCTCAAACCAAAAGTGGTATCTTTATCGGAATCGGCTTAATCATGCTCTTATGGACGGTTATCAACCTGATAAGCAACATCGAAGTAACCTTTAATAGGATATGGGGGGTCAAAAAGTCGCGTTCAATGTACCGGAAGATAACCGACTACTTTTCTATGTTGCTACTGATGCCTATCTTAATCGTTGTATCGGGAGGGGTCTCTATCTTTATGAGTACGGTCTTAAAACAGATGGAGGATTTCGTTCTCTTAGCACCGGTCGTGAAATTCTTAATTAGACTCACTCCTTTTGTACTCACTTGGTTCATGTTTACCGGACTGTATATCTTCATGCCTAATACAAAGGTTAAGTTTAAACATGCCTTTCTTTCTGGTATACTGGCTGGCTCGGCTTATCAGGCTTTCCAGTTTTTATATATCGGCGGCCAATTATGGGTCTCAAACTACAATGCGATTTATGGCAGCTTTGCAGCACTCCCGATGTTCTTACTTTGGTTACAAATCTCATGGACAATCTGTCTGTTTGGCGCTGAACTGACTTATGCCAAGCAGAATATAAGACACTTTAGTTTTGATAAAGACACTAGAAACATCAGTCGCCGTTACCGCGACTTTATCTCAATTCTTATCATGTCTCTGATAGCCAAGCGTTTTACAAAAAGCTTGCCTCCTTATACGGCCGAACAGATTTCTGTGGAGCATCAAATACCAATCCGACTCACCAAACAGGTTATTGATCAACTTCAAGAGATTCACTTGATTAATGAGGTGGTGAGCGATAGGAAAAGTGAGGATATAGCCTACCAACCGGCAGTGGATATTAACCAATTAAATGTGGCACTCCTACTCGACCGACTGGATACGTATGGCTCTGAGAATTTCAAGATAGACCGAGATAACCAGTTCAGTGATGAATGGAAGGTCATCACTGAATCGAGAGAGGAGTATTATAAAAAGGCTAGCAAGGTCTTATTAAAAGATCTATAATGGGCTAGTAGCGGTTAAAAGTCACCACTTTTTCTTTGGCCTTCCGACTCTTTTTCCGCTTTTCCTTCAAAGGATAGCCGATTAAGATGTCTAAAATTAAACGCTTGGAGGCAGGGATGCCAACAAGTTGTTTGATGCGCTTTTCATCGAACCAACCCAAAATACAGGAGCCCAATCCTTCACTCTCGGCCGCCAAAGTAAGATGGGCAGCAGCAATGCCGATATCAATCAAAGGAAAATGCTTCTCTTTGACTTTCCCTCCAATAAAAGAGGTGAAATTGGCCGACTCTTCAACGATGAGGATGTGCAACGGAGCGTCTTTTGCAAACTTGTTCATGCCAAAACTTGCAGCAGCTTGACCGATCTGCTCAACTAGCTCGGGATCGGTAACTACAACAAATCTCCACGGCTGTGCATTACAAGCAGAAGGAGCTAGACGGGCAGCTTCAACAAGGCGTTCTATCTTTTCTAACTCCACCAATCGGTTTTTGTCAAACACGCGATCACTTTGTCGCGATAACACTAATTGCAAAAAATCGTCTCCGCCCATCACTACCTCTTTATTTATATTGAATCATCCGGCTGATGTATTTACCGATAATGTCGAATTCTAAATTAATCACACTGCCCACAACAAATGTATGGAAGTTGGTGTGCTCGTAGGTGTAAGGAATAATCGCTACCTGAAACGTCTCTTCCGTAGGATTGCAAACCGTTAAGCTTACTCCATTTACAGTTACTGAACCTTTATCAACGGTTATATAACCACGCTTAGCCATCTCTTTATCAAAAGCGTACTTAAACGTAAAATACCAACTACCATCAGCGTCTTTAATCTCCGTACAAACAGCTGTCTGATCAACGTGACCTTGCACAATGTGACCATCCAAACGACCATTCATAAGCATACTGCGCTCTATATTAACTTTGTCGCCTACCTGCAATAAACCTAAGTTGGAACGCTCCAACGTCTCTTTCATCGCGGTCACAGTATATAACCCATTGTCTAAATGAACAACAGTAAGACAAACTCCATTATGTGAAATGCTTTGGTCTATTTTCAACTCATTCGCAAACGAACATTTGAAGGTAAAGTGTATATTTTCTTGTTCCTTTACCAAAGCTACTAGTGTAGCATACTCTTCTACTATTCCAGAAAACATTTTATTAAAATTTTACTAAATTTACAACTAGAACAATGATGAATTAACATCGTAGCAAAGATACGAAATGAATCATTGACACAGAAATTATCCATAAAAAAAATGG
>RZZX01000383.1 GCA_009929715.1 Bacteroidia bacterium | reverse complement strand
TCAGACCGGTCGGTATTTAAATTGTACAACTCCCACCTGGCTTTATTGCCGGGTTGAATAATCTTCCAGCCATCATTACTCATCAGCGCCTTCTCATTAAAATGTTCGAACCCGATATAGGTATGCCCTTTACGTTTACCATTCTTAAAAACCGGCACCATGCTCTCGCCCTGCATCGGAAGAATTTTATTTCCCTTATAGGTGGCAGGATAGTTTGACTTAGCCAATTCCAAACTGGTAGCCATCACATCCACAATGTGACAAGGCTCGTCGGTAACCGATCCTCTGACAGCTTTAATACCGGCAGGCCAATGGGCAATCATAGGAGAACAAATCCCCCCTTCATACATTTTAGCCTTCCAGAACCGAAACGGTGTATTGGCTACGTTGGCCCATTCCGGTCCTAATGAAGCAAAGGTAGTCTCCGGTCCCGGCATTGCCTCTTTCTTTCTCGGATACACGATGGGCGTTCCGTCGCGCATCATATCCGGACGGTCGTTCTCTCCCGGTGAATAATCCTGACATACTTCCGGACTACATCCATTGTCGGACATAAACAAAATGAGGGTATTATCCAGCTCACCGGTTCTTTCCAGCTCCTGCAGCACCTTTCCGATACCCTGATCCATCCGGTCTATCATAGCCGCATGAACCGCCATGGCATGCGCATCCCACTCCCTGTCCGGGTTAGACTCCCACTCCTTGGCCGACTGACGGTTAGAAAGAAAATCGGTCTGATTACCAAAGATTCCCAACTTTTTCATTCTTTCGAAGCGAGCCTCACGAATCGTTTTCCAGCCCACCTTATACACATCCTCATACTTCTTTATATCCTCCTCCAGGGCATGCAAAGGCCAGTGGGGAGAGTGATAGGCCAGATACATAAAGAATGGTTTTTCTGACTTTGCATACCTACCGATATACGAAACCGCACTGTCAGACAATGCAATTGTACTATAATAACCCGCAGGCACATCCTTAACCGGCTCTTCACCGTTAACCAGACTGAAGGGATCGAAATAATCCACCACCCCATAGATGGTTCCATAAAAGTTATCAAACCCGCGGTGTGTAGGATAATTCTCCTTCGGAGCAAACTCTTCGTGCTGCACCTGATGCGCCAGCCACTCCCTCTGATC
>RZZX01000382.1 GCA_009929715.1 Bacteroidia bacterium | reverse complement strand
ACTTAGTGACTTTGGCATCAATATTCTTGAAGAAGAGATTGATGACGTAATCTTTCAGACGAACCAATTTCTCTGTGATGCTACATTCACAGGACATAGTGGCCCGTTTTGGTACATATTGAACATCTGTATGGCTCTGGCCGCACTATTTTCACTGATAGTCGCGGCACAGATGACCTACAAGATGATGGTCAAGCATGAGCCACTTGATGTGATGAAACTCTTCAAACCTCTAGCCATATCCATCATCATGTGCTGGTGGTACCCACCTGCTGATACAGGAATCACCAACAGCAATAACAGCTGGTGTTTCTTGGATTACCTATCTTATATACCAAACTGCATCGGTAGCTACACGCATGACTTGTATGAAGCAGAAGCTACTCAGATTTCTGATAAGTTTGAGGAAGTACAGGAGCTGATATACAAGAGAGATACCATCTACACCGATTTACAGGCTAAGGCAGATGTGGCTCATAAAGGAACTCAGGACCCGGCACTCGTTGAAAGTGCCATGGAACATTCTGGAGTATCAGAGATAACAGAGATGGAAACCGAAGCAAGCAAGCTGTGGTTTATCTCTCTTACCTCCGGAGCTGTTATCGGATTGGATAAAATTGTGATGGTACTGGCCTTGATTGTGTTCCGTATCGGTTGGTGGGCGACGCTGTATTGCCAGCAAATTCTACTGGGTATGCTGACGATATTCGGACCCATACAGTGGGCTTTCAGTCTTCTGCCTAAATGGGAAGGTGCCTGGGCGAAATGGACTACACGCTATCTGACTGTACATTTCTATGGTGCGATGATATACTTTACAGGCTTCTATGTACTGCTACTCTTTGATATTGTACTAAGTATTCAGGTCGAGAACCTGTCAGCAATTACTGCTTCGGAGCAGACAATGGCTGCTTACTTGCAGAACTCATTCTTTTCGGCAGGTTATCTGATGGCGGCTTCAATCGTGGCACTCAAATGTTTGAACCTCGTACCTGACCTTGCTTCATGGATGATTCCTGAAGGCGATACTGCGTTCTCAACCCGAAACTTTGGTGAAGGTGTGGCACAACAGGCTAAAGCTACAGCAACAGGTGCCATTCACACCATGATAAGATAAACGAATAACGAACTAAAACACAAAC
>RZZX01000381.1 GCA_009929715.1 Bacteroidia bacterium | reverse complement strand
CGAAGCATTCTTGCCGCATCCATTCTGTCTGCTTCAGTGGCCTTTTCGCCTCCGGAACGGCTTGGGAAGTGGCAAACAAGTACATCAAGTGTGTCACCGGAAAGAATTTTACCGCTTACGCGAAGGATGTCTCTCGAACGTTTGTCTGGGTGTTTCCGAAATTTAATCCGGATAGATTGGTGTTCAATATATGCAAATTGATCGCGTTGATAGAGTAGAGCAACGTCGATTCCACGATTATCCGGACTGTTGGTCATACAATACCGGTAGTCTTGTTGCCGTAAAGGAGTTTTGTTTAGCAGGTGTATGATGGTGGAATCGTTTTCCACCTCGCATAGACCAACCAATGCTGGTGTATGCCATTCGCCGGCCGCAGTAATTACTTTAGCTATCTGTTGAAGTTTTTGATAATATCGTCCTTTGGTCCATCTAAGTATTCCATCGGGTAAAAATGACTGATCATCTTTTATGGGATCGTCTTCGCAATCAAACAAATTTTCCACATTGTAACTCATCACCCTAAAAGTTCGCTGTCCATATAACCGAGTTAGTGGTACGAGAGAAAGTATAAACAGGCAAGTTAAGGTTATACAGGCTCGTTTATTCATTAGCTTCGCGGATATATTCGTAAGCACCGATATCTGGTCCGTCGCTATCATTGAGTCTGTTTACGCCAAAACGATCCAATGGATATTTTACAGAAAATGAGCGTGCAGCTTTACCCCGTACAATGGATGTTGAATCGGGTCTGAAGTCGTAGCGGTAATCACCTGCCTCACCAGATAGACGGTAACCGGGACTTGTACCCCAAAGAATATCAGTAAAGTGAACATTAGCCTCCTCCTTGCTTTTTATGAGACAATTGGTGAATTGATAGTTGAATGCATCCTGACTTGTTCCTTGCTGATAATACAATGCTAATTCGCCGGAGGAAAGGTTTCCATCGATAATGCAATTTTGAAAGTCGGCTTTCTGAAGTGGATAAAGGACAACCTTGTTTTCGGCATTGGTAAGATTGTTCGACAAAATGAGAGTAGGTACCGTACGTGCACCAAAAGCAAAATTATTAGCAAGTGTACAATGAGTAAAACTATATCGGCCTCCTACAAGCATAACTACTGCCTCTCCTGAATTACTGAATTCGGT
>RZZX01000380.1 GCA_009929715.1 Bacteroidia bacterium | reverse complement strand
CAGGCGCAGAATGTGTTTAAGTCGGATTACGTGAAACTGAGGGAGATTACGGCAGGATATACCGTTCCTCGTCTGGGTGATACGGCTGTGAAGGATGTGAGATTCTCCGTTTTTGCCAACAATGTGTGGACAATCTGGAAGGCGAATAAGAATTTTGATCCCGACTTTACCCAGAGCTCCGGTAATATTCAGGGGCTGGATGGCGGTAACATTCCTTCTCCGATTACTTACGGATTCAATATCAGTGCTAAGTTTTAACTATAAAAATGATCAGCGAAATGAAACGAAATAATAGTCTAAATTGGATAGTGTCGGGCTTGTTGGTATTTTTGGCTTCCTGCTCCGACTTTGAAGCAATTAACAAGAATCCGAACAGTCCGGAGAAGGTGCCTACCCAAAGTTTAATTGCTTATGTGGAGAGAAGCATCGTAGATGAGATACGTTCCACCAACCTGTCGATCGGTCGTTCCGACCTCTATGTGCAATGGTTGGCGAATAATACCTATACGGATGCCGACCGCTATTACTGGATCAGTTCCAATGGGAATGATTCATGGAAGAATCTATACCTGGCGCAGAGCAACCTGGATGAAATTATCAGGCTTAATGTAGACGAAGCCACTAAAGCTCAGGCTGCCCAGAACGGTGATAACAACAACCAGATTGCCGTTGCACGTATCCTGAAGGTGTTTACCTATCAGGTGATGACCGATACCTGGGGTGATATCCCTTACAGTTCTTTTGGCGGATCCAATGCCACATTTGATGCCGGTAAAGCGGATCAGGGTGTGATTTATGCCCAGTATGCCAAACAGGAATTGATCTATGCGGATTTACTGAAAGAGCTGAAAGAGGCTTCGGACCAACTGAATACGGGTTCTTCCGCATTTGCAAGCGGTGATGCCATATATAAAGGTAATGCCCTGAAATGGAAAAAGTTTGCCAATTCACTAAGTCTTCGTATCGCAAATCGTGTACGGAGTAAACTGAATGAGGCAGACAACCGGATAAAGGAGATTCTGGCTAATCCGGCACAGTATCCTATTTTTGAAAGCAACGACGACAATGCATTGCTGGCTTTCGAAACCAATGCCCCCAACCAGGCTCCGTTTTACAAAGCCACGACTTTGGCAAACCGAAACGACTATGC
>RZZX01000379.1 GCA_009929715.1 Bacteroidia bacterium | reverse complement strand
ATACCAGGATTCAATATACTCAAATACCAACAAGCGCATCTGTTCTCTTGTAATAAGTCTTGTGCCATAAATCAATTCTGTTTTAAAGGACTTGAAAAAACTTTCTGCTACTGCGTTATCCCAGCAATTACCTTTACGACTCATGCTCTGCTGAGCATTAAGAGATTTCAAGATATTTACTGTCTGCTTGCAGGCATATTGAGAACCCCTGTCAGAATGAAAAATCATATCCTTCGTAAAAGGCCTGTTTCTGTTGGCCATCCTTATAGCCGGGATAACTGTTTTAGATGCACTCATGCTATCGCTCATCGACCAGCCTATGAGTTTACGGTCAAAAAGATCCAAAACACAAGTCAGGTAAAGGAATCCATCCAGACAAGAGATATATGTCAGGTCAGACACGCAAGCTTTAACAGGCTCTTCATGTTTAAAAACCCTATTGAGCAGGTTTGGGGCTACTTCAAAATCATGAGAGGAGTTGGTGGTAACCTTGTAGCGTTTAGAAAGTTTGCTGCGCAATCCCATTTGTTTCATATGGCTGGCAACAGTTGTTCTGGAAACAACAGTACCGCAAGCCAGCAAGTCTTTTGCAAGACGGGGACTACCATTACGACCTTTAGCTTTAAAGTATGCTTGTTTAATCTTTTTATCAAGTTCCATATAATTCTGTTTGCGCTTGCCCACGGGTTCTTTAAACCAACGATAATAGGAGCTTTTAGAAACATTCAAAACTCTGCACATCACCTCAATCGTCCATCGTTTCGAATTGTAGTCTTTGATAAACTGAAAGATCAACGACCGCTCTTGGAGATGATGCCTAAAGCTTTTTTTAATATATCACGTTCTATCTCAGCATCATTTAAACGCTTTTCAAGATCTACGATTCTTTTACTCTCTTCACTGAGAGACTGGATACCATTACCGGGAAAGCATGAATCTCCTTTCTCCCGGAACTCCTTACGCCATCTATATAACAAAAATGGCTCAATGCCTAATTCTTGCGCAAGTTCCGAAACATTTTTGCGCTCTAAACTTAACTTGACTGCATTGTCCTTAAATGCTTTGTCAAAATGCATACGTTGTTTTCTCATAATACACAAAAGTAAACTTTTGTGCTTAACCATGTGTCCCAACTAAGTTAGTAATTCCAG
>RZZX01000378.1 GCA_009929715.1 Bacteroidia bacterium | reverse complement strand
ATAGAACCTTCAACCACCTGAGCCAATGCACGAGCTTTGTTGTGTCCATTCACCATTATCAAGACCTCTTTCGCATCTAAAACAGTACCCACACCTACAGTAACCGCAGTCTTGGGAACTTTATTTACGTCGTTGTCAAAAAATCTGGAATTAGCAATAATCGTATCCGTTGTCAAAGTCTTGATACGGGTACGAGACGACAGAGATGAGCCTGGCTCGTTAAATGCGATGTGGCCGTCAGGGCCGATACCACCTAAAAACAAATCCACCCCACCAACAGCTTTCATCTTAGCTTCATAAGCCGCGCATTCAGCTTCCAAGTCGGCAGCATTACCATTCAAAAGGTTTGTATTTTCGGGATTGATGTCAATATGGCTGAAAAAGTTATTCCACATAAAGGAATGATAACTTTCCGAATGTTCCTTTGGCAATCCTACGTATTCATCCATATTGAATGTGATCACATGCTTGAAAGATACAACTCCCTTTTTGTTCAATTCAATAAGATTTTTGTACATACCAAGGGGTGAAGAACCTGTTGGCAATCCTAGGACAAAAGGTTTTTCAGCCGTTGGATTGGCTTTTTGAATACGCGAAGCAACATAGTTAGCAGCCCATTTCGACAATTGATCGTAATTAGGCTCAATAATTAATCTCATAGTTTTTTATATTTAAATCGATTGTTTAGATTCTTTCAATGCGTTTGCCATTGCTTTACCTAATGTAATACACTGCTCATACATATCTTCTTTCAGACTCATCTTCTCTTCGGCGGTAGCTCCTATAAATTCCCAGTTCATTTTTTCACCAAAAGCAGCTAATCTTTTACAAGCGGCACCAGACCATGTAAAATTACCAAAATAGCCAAAACAGCGTTTCTTAACTTCCCGGATTTCAATCTTTGACAAAATCGAATCTACTTCGGGAAAAAGGGCATTACTGTATGTAGGACTTCCCACAATCAACCCTTTGTATTTAAATACATCCATCAGCACATTCGATGCATGCGATTTGGATACATTATGCATTACAATATTCTTGACCCCGTTCTCAGCCAATGAGGCGGCAATCGCTTCGGCCATCTGTTCCGTATTTCCGTACATGCTGCCATATATGATACAAACGCCATCTTCACCTTCGTAACGACTCAACTTATCATAAATCTC
>RZZX01000377.1 GCA_009929715.1 Bacteroidia bacterium | reverse complement strand
TTGAACAACTCAACATAAGTTACGTTGTCTTTAGCATAAACTTCAGACATGAAGATTGAAGAAGTCTTCTTGTTGTATTTCAAGATACCGATACCAACTACATAGTTGTTACCACCTGCAGCAGGAGTTACTCTCAAGTCAACACGGTCACCCTGGATGTCACCAGCCTGGAATGCTCCGAATGTTGGCTGACCAACTACTGTAATACCTTCTACACCAGAGAATGCCAAATCAGCGTTTGTGCAATCACCGTAAGTATAAGTCATAGCATCAACAACATAGTCACAATTAGCGATTGTAGTGCTGTCTGGTTTGAAAGTCAAAGTAACTGTACCACCTGCATTACCGTTATCGTCGATTGTAAATGTAGTAGGAGCGATAGTGAACGGAGACTTAGCACCCTTTACCATAGCAATCTTAACTGTACCTTTTGATTTGTCAAGATCAGTTGCAGAGAATGTGAACTGTTGTGTTACAGGAACATTGATTGTTGACTGCATATTAGTTACATTTACTTTATGGAATGTAGGATCATATACACGTCCGCAAAGGGTTGCTTCAGGATATTCGTACATCGGATAGATAAATGCATTGTCTTCATGGTGATCCATCAAGATATCAACAAAGTTGAATTCAGCATCCCACCAACGACGACCGTCTTCAATTGTACGACCATCATAAGCAACGGTGATAAATTCCTGAACGTCTCTCTTTTGAGCAAGTCTTACTGAAGGTTCAAAGTTTACAGTAACCTTAGCAGCTACTTCACCATATTGGTTAGGTTCGATTGACATACCATCAACTGTTCCATAACCTTCCAAAGCTTCAACTGTTACGAAGAATGCTTTTTTGTCGCCTTTATAATAAGCGTCAACAGCTTCAACGATGTTTACATTCTTGGTCAAGTTATAACCAGTTACATAGAATACGCCTTCAGAAAGAGGATTATTCTGTTCGCCACATTCGCCAAGATAAGTATTACCATAATCTTTGCGGAATTCGCTCTTAGTCAAGAATGAACCGCTCCACAATACCTGAGCACTGTTATCCATTACTTCTACGAAATTCCAATCGTGAATAGTGTTTTCAAGATTTGCTCTTGTATCACCAAATACGATAGCACCTGTTCCAACCTGGTCGAAACCAACTTGTTCAGCCATCAATACATTG
>RZZX01000026.1 GCA_009929715.1 Bacteroidia bacterium | reverse complement strand
TTCGCCCGGTTTACGGAACTCTCTCGGTTTGCGGAACTCGCCTCCTCTTTCCGAACCCTCTGAGCGATTCTCTCTTCTAGGTCCACCGAAGCCTCTTGACTCGCCACCTTCGCCCGGTTTACGGAACTCTCTTGGTTTGCGGAACTCGCCCCGTGGTGCATTTCCTTCCTCTCCCCCTTCAGATGTCGTTTGTTTGAACTCCTTGTATTTCCCATCGAAAATTTCGTATTGGCGGAATTGACACTCCAATGCTCCATTAAATAAAGGGAATCTCTGGCTTGCTTTCAGTCCGATTTGATCGAAACACTCATCGCGGTAAGAGAGCACCCAAGCCTCGTTGCCTGTAAAAGCATGCTTTAAGCGTTCGCCAATCATTTGGTATAATCCCAGCAAATCATTCGTTGAGATACGTTCACCATACGGAGGGTTAGTCACCATGATTGCTTTCTCTTGCGGCTGTTCAAACTGTTGGAACGGTTGCATTTTCAGAATAATCTCTTTGGTAACTCCTGCTGCCTTTACATTATTGATGGCTATTTCGTGCGCTTGTATATTATTGTCGTAGCCATATATGCGGTGTGTAAATTCCCGTTCTTGGCTATCATCGTTATAGATATCATCGAACAAATCTCGGTCGAAGTCGGTCCATTTTTCAAAAGCAAACTCTTTTCTGAAGAGTCCTGGAGCGATGTTGCGAGCAATCAAGGCGGCCTCGATAGGGATTGTTCCCGATCCACACATCGGATCGATGAAGTCGCATTCACCTTGCCAGCCTGTCATGAGAATCATTCCCGCAGCCAGAACCTCGTTCAGAGGTGCTTCTACTGCTTCTTGGCGGTAGCCACGGCGGTGTAGAGATTCGCCCGACGAGTCGATCGACAGGGTACAAGTGGTGTGTGCAATGTGAATATTGAGCGATAAATCAGGTTTGTTGATACGTACCGACGGGCGTTTACCCGTTTTTTCGCGGAAGTAATCCACAATGGCATCCTTCACTTTGTACGATACAAATTTAGAGTGACGGAACTCCTCACTGAAAACGGTAGCATCAATCGCAAACGTCTTATCAGTGTCCAGATAATCCTCCCAATGTATGGCTTGGATCTGTTCATAGACCTCTTCGGCATTTTTAGCTTCGAAATGCTTAATGGGCTTTAGAATACGAATAGCCGTACGCAAGCAGAAGTTTGCTTTATACATCATTCGTTTGTCTCCGCTGAAAGATACCATACGGCGTCCGATAGCTATGTCATTGGCGCCTAATGCCGTTAATTCCCCAGCAAGTACCTCTTCCAATCCTTGAAAGGTCTTGGCAATCATTTCAAATTGTTCGCTCATAAAAAAAAGACGTGTGTCTACGCTACTTTTGACAGTGGCTACACACTGATAAGTTGATTAATTATAGTTATTTTTTTGCTTTTGGCTGCACGATTCTAGTTTGTGGTGGCACATTCTCGGTAACCCAGATGTTGCCTCCCACGGTTGCCCCTTTTCCGATGGTAATTCGTCCGAGGATGGTTGCGTTAGAATAGATGATGACATTATCTTCTAAGACTGGGTGACGCGGGATTCCCTTGATGGGTTTACCACTATCATCCAATGGGAAACTCTTGGCTCCCAGCGTGACCCCTTGATAGAGTTTCACGTTGCTGCCGATAATGCTTGTGGCACCAATCACGACACCAGTCCCGTGATCGATGGTGAAATACCCGCCGATTTCAGCACCGGGATGAATATCGATGCCCGTTTCGTTGTGTGCCATCTCTGTGATAATGCGCGGAATGAGTGGGACGCCGAGTTTGAGTAATTGATGGGCGATGCGATAACTGCTGATGGCTTTGATAGCGGGGTAGCAGAAGATCACCTCTCCGAAGCTCTCTGCTGCTGGATCGCCATTGTAGGCGGCTTCCACATCTGTCGCTAGTATGCGGCGCATGGCAGGGAGTTTGCTGATAAATGTAGCAGCCAGTGAAGCGGCTTTTTCTTGTTTTGATTCACAGCAGCAAGCTGCCTCTTCTTGGTTGGAACCAAAGCAAAGGCCCGATAAGATTTGTTCTGTGAGTAAGTCGAATAGTTTCTCGACATTGACTCCGATGTGATAAGTAACAGTCCGGCTGTTGATAGAAGAGTTCCCGTAATAACCCGGAAAGAGTATCGCGCGTGAGAGCTCTATGATTTGGTGCAGTTTCTTTGCAGAAGGCAACGGTTCTCCATCTTTATGTTGATGAAATAATCCTTTGTAGGATTCGCTTTCTGACAGTTCATCGACTGCCTGTGTCAAAATGTGCGTAAAGTTTAGTGGACTCATCAGGTAGATTCCTTTGGATACTAAAAATAATTGGATGCAAAGATACGAATAATCGCCTAAAAAACAAACCGATATTCGTTATTATCTACACGGTGAACTTCCCTGTTTCACGTGGCACACTTAAAAAAAAGACGAAAGGCACACGAATCACTTCGGATGCCTTCCATTCAATGTTATATAGTTAAGTTAAGAGAGTTCTATGTCTGCTTACATATTGGTATTATCCATTGTAACGGTCATTTCTGGTACAAGGATATAGCTGTTCTTATTTTTGTTCCACTTATAATAGGTGGTTGTAACCGATTTACCTTCGTAAAGGTAGTTAATGCGCAGGTCGTTGGCCCATTCATTATTGGTACCATCCCATTTCATGGTTTCGCTTTCTATCATTCGTTTGTTGTCGTCATACTTATAATTATATTTCATATAATTATGAAGGCCATTGCTACCCATTTTATAAACGGTTTGTCCTACCATTAACCCATTCTCTTCGATAGGGTTGTAAATTAATTGGCCATCGTAGCTGCGAGCCGACAAATTGATGTTGCTAACGAATAGCATAGCCATCAATGAAAAGATTGTTACTAAAACTTTAGACTTCATAGTTGTTGTTTTTTAGATGTACTTACTTATTTCTTTTACTTCTTAGGTTATTGCGCTGCAAAGTTACATATAAAATGCATATTACAATAGATGAGGGGATTAAAAATAGCAAAATGATATTTTTAACGCTTTTAAAACCTTTCCAAATGATGGATTTAAACGCAAAAAAAGAACCGGTAGAGAGGTTATGAGATATGTTGTACAACATAAAGTTTGAATAAGAATACCTTTTCTATCTTTTCGCTGAGAAGTTAAATAACGTTATAGGTATGTTCTTGCAGGCGTCTGTTCCTATTTCTCCTTTTTTTGATGAAGCCAGCCAGCAGTTGTTGCCGTTTTCCGACCATCCTTTAAATACGTTCTGTTTTATTGGTAAAGAAGATAATCGTTATTGCCTATTGTTTTATCGTTCCACTATAGTGGGACGATAATTATCTTGTTAGGCAAAAAACTCTTTTTCGTAGGGCAATTAGAAAAAAAAGGGAGAAAAACCAATCGCCTTCCGACCTTCTTGGAGGTTTTTCAAAATGAACTGACCGCATTTTTTTTAGTGGAGAATAAGTAGTGAGGTGGGGATAAAAAAATATCCGGCAGACTGACTGCCGGATATTTCCTATACATTTACGTGTCTCTTTGGACTTTTTTTTCAGTGACTAGCGCAGTTCGCTTCCTCCATATTTAATGTGCTTCCAGCCAATTCTTTCCCCACCCACAGTCGGCTTTTAGCGGAACATGCATGCGGTAAGCTCTCTCCATCTCCTCAATTACGATTGTTTCTACCTGCTCTTTCTCGTGGATAGGCACACTGAAGTTCAACTCATCATGTACTTGAAGAATCATTTTTGCTGTAATCTGTTCGGCTTGAAACCGTTTATAGATACGCACCATGGCCACCTTGATGATATCGGCAGCGCTACCCTGTATGGGCGCATTGATTGCATTTCTTTCGGCATAGCCGCGTACCACCGCATTGCGTGAATTGATATCCGGCAGGTAGCGTTTGCGATTAAAAATGGTCTCGACATAACCTTGTTCACGGGCTATGTGAATACTTTTATCCATGTACTCCTTGACCTTGGGGTACGTTTCGAAATAATTTTCGATCAGCTCTTTAGCCTCCTTGCGGTCCACATTCATGCGTTCTGCCAAGCCAAAGACCGAGATGCCGTAAATAATCCCAAAGTTGGCTGTTTTAGCCTTTCGTCGCATGTCGCTGTTCACTTCGTTGAGCGGTGTTTTATAGACTTTGGCCGCTGTAGCGGCATGAATATCCTGATTGCTTAGGAACGCATCGATCATGTTTTTATCCTCACTCAGGTGCGCCATGATGCGCAACTCAATCTGTGAGTAGTCGGCCGAGAAGAACAAGCAGTCACTATCTGGGATAAATGCTTTTCGGATCTCCTTCCCATTCTCATCGCGGATAGGGATGTTTTGCATATTCGGATTGCTAGAACTCAATCGGCCGGTGGCGGTAACCGTTTGGTTGAACGATGTATGTATCCGTCCGGTGCGTGGGTTGATCAGCTCCGGCAATGAGTCAATGTAAGTACTGAGTAATTTTTTCAGTCCACGGTATTCCAGAATCTTCTCTATAATAGGGTGTTTGCTTCGGAGGCTCTCTAAAATCTCTTCGGAGGTTACATATTGTCCCGTTTTGGTTTTTTTAGCCTTCTCCACGATTTGGAGTTTATCGAATAAAATCTCACCCACCTGTTTCGGTGAAGCGATATTAAATGTTGCCCCGGCCAGCTCATAGATCGTCTGTTCGATCTCCTCGAGTTGTTTCGTGAAGTGAATGGACGACTGTTTAAGTGCTTGCGTGTCCAGTAGTACCCCATTCTGTTCGATGTGAGCCAACACAGGAACCAGTGGCATCTCAACTTGGTAGAACAGCTCCTCTATGCCAGCCTCCTTGAGCTCTTTTTCGAGCTTATCTTTTAGTTTGAGTGTGACATCAGCATCTTCGCACGCATAACGATACACCTCTTCGGGAGTTAAATCGCGCATGTTTTTTTGGTTCTTTCCTTTTGGTCCGATTAGTTCTTCGATAGCAATGGTCCGGTAGTGCAGGTAGATTTCTGCCAGATAATCCATTCCATGACGAAGTTCCGGTTGGAGTACATAGTGAGCAATCATGGTATCGAAAAGTTCGCCGTTGACCTTTGCGCCATAATTGTTCAAGATGATCATATCGTATTTGATATTCTGTCCGATTTTTCCGATGGTCTCATTTTCAAGAAGAGGTCGGAATTCATTTACAATTTTTAAGGCCTCCTCCCGATCGGATGGGATAGGCACATAAAACGCCTCATTTTCCTTATAAGCAAAGCTCATGCCCACCAATTCGGCGGACATCGGTTCCACACTCGTGGTTTCCGTGTCTAGAGCAAAACTTTTGGTTGTCAGCAATTTTTTAATTAAATTCGCTCTTTTCTCCTCATTGTCAAGTAGTTGGTATTTGCAACCAAGCGATTCAGACGTCTCTAGAATTGAATTTTTCAATTCCCCTGTGGGGTTATCCTCAAATTCGGCGAACAAATTGCCTTGAATCGGACCCGTTTGTTCCGTGAAAAGAGTAGGAGAGGCGGCTGTTGGCTTCGTGCTACCCGTTTGGTTTTCATTTTTGAAAATTCGGCCCATCAAGTTCCGAAATTCCAGTTCTTCAAAAATTTGTTGCAGCGCCTCCTTGTTGGCCTCTTCCCGAACCAAGGCCTCCATATCCAATTCGATAGGCACATCCGTTTTGATGGTTGCTAGAAATTTAGAGAATTGGATTTGTTCGCGATTCGTCTCCACTTTTAGTTTCAGTGCCCCTTTCAGTTGGTCAGTCTGTTGGAGAAGCGCATCGATGCTTCCAAACTGAGCGATGAGTTTTTGTGCCGTTTTTTCTCCCACACCCGGGCATCCCGGAATATTATCCGAGGCATCGCCCATCAAGCCCAGCAAGTCGATGACCTGTTTAGGCGAGTCGATTAAGAATTTCTGCTTCACCTCCTCTATGCCCATCACCTCAAATCCTTTGTCGTGCTTAGGTCGATACATAAAAACATTTTCCGAAACGAGCTGGCCGTAATCTTTATCAGGCGTCATCATATAGGTCGTGATCCCTTTTCGGTCGGCTTGTGTTGCCAATGTCCCAATGACATCATCCGCTTCAAATCCTGGAACCTCTAAGATCGGAATACGGTACGCGCGTATAATCTCCTTAATGATAGGCACCGCTTTGGTGATATCCTCGGGAGTTGCTTCTCGTTGCGCCTTATAGAGCTCATAAGCTTCATGTCTAAAAGTGGGTCCTGCAGGATCGAATGCAATCCCAATATGCGTGGGTTTTTCCTTGGTTAGAACCTCTTCGAGTGTATTCACAAATCCAAGCATAGCCGAGGTATTCAGCCCTTTGGAGTTGATTCTGGGGTTCTTGATGAACGCATAATACGATCGATATATTAATGCATAAGCATCTAAAAGGAATAACTTATTATCTCGCTTCATAATAATTATTTAAAATTTAGGGTAAAAGTACGAAAAAATACCGTATTATATGTTTTATTATTACTTTTGTGGGCAAAATGCGTCTACATGGATACTCTATCGCTTATTAAGTCTCCCATTGAAGCGGAGTTGAATGACTTTCGATTATTGTTCGATGAATCGTTGACCAGTTCTAACGAACTGTTGAACAGCGCGACTACCCATATCCGTCGTCGGAATGGTAAAATGATGCGTCCCATATTGGTGATGCTTATGGGTCGGTTGTTCGGTGATGTCTCTCGTCGTACGCTCCATGCAGCCGTTTCGTTAGAGCTGCTTCATACCGCCAGCTTGGTGCACGACGATGTGGTCGATGAAAGCCGTGAGCGTCGTGGTCAGCTCTCTGTCAATGCACTTTTCAATAATAAAGTAGCCGTTTTGGTAGGCGATTATCTGCTTGCTACCAGCTTGGTTCATGCCGAGCTGACCGGTAGTCACCAGATAGTCAGTATTGTTTCGCAGCTAGGGCAGGAGCTATCTGAGGGAGAATTATTACAATTATCCAACATCAGCAACAAGAATTTCTCCGAGGCGGTCTATTTTGATGTGATCCGGAAGAAAACGGCAGCTCTCTTTTCGGCTTGTACCAAAGCGGGTGCTTACTCCGTGGCTGATGATGATGAAAAGGCCGAAATAGCCCGTCTGTTTGGTGAGTATGTGGGTATCTGTTTCCAAATCAGAGACGACATTTTTGATTATTATGAGAGTGCAGAGATTGGCAAACCCACGGGCAATGATATGCTCGAAGGCAAGTTGACGTTGCCCATCCTTTATGCCTTGAATACGACGACCGATGTGCAGGCACAAGCATTGGCTTGGAAGGTTAAAGAGGGTGAGGCTTCTGCCGATGAGATGGCTTATCTTGTTGCTTTTGCTAAAACACACGGTGGTATAGACTATGCGGAACGCGTGATGCTCGATTACCGGCACAAAGCCAAACTCTTGCTCGATTCTTTCCCTGCGTCCGATGTCACTGCGGCACTAGAAGCTTACCTTGATTACGTCATTGATCGGAAGAAATAATTCAGTCGTTTTTTTTTGAGGGGCAACTGGATAGGAGTTGGCCCTCACCGTTTTTTAGCATCTCTTCTCTTGCGAGTTTATTCCCTCTTCCTTTTGATTATCCGATTGAACCGTTTAATGCCCTTTTTATAAACGAATAAAGTCGGCAAAAACCTTCCTAGTTCTTACCGACTTTACAACGTGAAGTCTTTTTTCTTTCAGAAATCGATGCCGATTAGAAGAATTTAATCTCCTGCTGACGAATATCCGACAACAGCAAGTTGGCCAAACGGCTAGTGCCTAAGCGGAACAACTTATTAGTCAGCCACTCTTCACCCAACAACTCTTTTACGATGGTGTAATACACCAATGCATCGTGCACCGTATTGATGCCACCAGCTGGTTTAAAGCCCACTTTTCTACCCGTTTTCTGGTGATACTCTTTAATAGCCTGACACATCACATAAGCCGCTTCCGGCGTTGCGGCAGGTTGCTGCTTTCCCGTTGATGTTTTAATGAAATCGCCTCCTGCGTACATCGATAAAAGCGATGCTTTTTTGATGTTGGCAGCTGTTTCTAAGGCACCTGTTTCGAGAATAACCTTGAGGTGTGCTTCTTTGCAAGTCGACTTAATTTCTTCGATTTCATCGCACATATCCTCGTAGTTGCCCGACAAGAATTTACCGACCGAGATCACGATGTCTATTTCGTTGGCTCCATCAGCAATAGCCAAAGCCGTTTCGGCCACTTTAATTTCAGGAAAAGTTTGCGACGAAGGGAATCCAGCAGCCACGCAAGCGATGTTAATCCCCTCTACCTCCAAGGTATTCTTCACCATTGCAGCAAAGTTGGGATAGACACAAAGCGCAGCTACGTTCTTCAAATCGGGGAATTTATCGTCGAATTCATTCACCTTTTCAGTGAATTTCATCACACTCTCATCACTATCCGACGTGCTCAACGTGGTTAGGTCGATACAGTTGAATAAGAACTTCTTAATCTCTTCTGTGTCGTTTTCTGAAACTTTATGAGCGATAAGATCAGCTACGCGCGCTTGAATATCAGCATCGTTCAGGTTGGTGTTATACTGTGCCAGCATGGCCAAGTATTTGTCCGGTTTGCTACTGTTTGTTTCCATTTGTCTCTTTCAATTTTGGATTATTGATATGTCTTTGATTATCACGCAAAGTTTTTTTATTCAGGCTCTCCTGGAACGCCTTTGTCAGGTCGACTCCCGTTTGGTTAGCTAGGCAGATAAGCACCCAAAGGATATCCGCCATCTCCTCGTCTAGGTTCTCTTTTTCGCCCGCTTTGAACGATTGATCGCCATATTTACGCGCCATGACGCGTGCCAGTTCGCCCACCTCTTCGGTCAAGACAGTCATGTTGGTCAGTTCGCTGAAATAGCGCACGCCATACTGTTTGATCCATTGGTCGACCTCTTGTTGCGCTTCTTTAATAGTCACTTGATTCGGTGTTATGGGGTTAGACAATTATTCTTTATTTTTGGTATCCATCAAGATTGTTACCGGTCCGTCATTGAGCAGCTCTACCTTCATGTCCGCTCCAAATTCACCGGTAAAAACGGCTTTTCCGAGTGCAAGACTCAGCTCGTTACAGAAGGTGTTGTAGAGCGGAACAGCCATTTCTGGTCTAGCGGCTTTGATGTACGAAGGGCGGTTGCCTTTCTTGGTGGAAGCCAACAAAGTGAATTGGCTAATCACCAGAATGTCGCCTTCGGTCTCTTGAACAGATCGGTTCATCACTCCCTTTTCATCGTCGAATATGCGCAGATTGACGATCTTTTTGCACAGCCATTCAATATCCTCATTGGTGTCCTCCTCGCCGATACCAAGCAAGATCAGCAGCCCCTTTTGAATGGCCGATTTGCACCGACTATCTATCGTCACCGAGGCATGAGTGACACGCTGTATAACCACTTTCATCGTTTTATCTCTTATAAATAGGAAGGCAAATTTATGAATTTTCAAACAGAATCCATCACATTTGAAACAGAATCTTTTGGTGGCATCTCAGGGTGCTCCCTTTTTGAGCTCTTAGTTCAGTTCGTCTTTGACCAACTGCGCTTTGGATTGCCCTACGATGGCTGCCAATTCCTCGATCGAAGCCTCTTTGATTCGTTTGACACTTTTGAACTCTTTGAGCAAAGCTGTTTTACTCTTTTCACCGATTCCTTTAATCTGATCGAGTGCCGAGGTTGTTTGTCGTTTGCTCCGTTTATCGCGATGAAACGTGATGGCAAATCGGTGCACCTCGTCCTGAATTTGTGTCAGGAGCTTAAAGAGCGGTGAGTTTTGTTTGATGCCAATGGTTTGCGGAGGAAAGCCAAATAGCAATTCCGATGTGCGGTGGCGGTTGTCTTTGGCTAGCCCGGCAATAGGTATTTGCAGATGAAGCTCGTCCTCAATGACTGCTCTAACCACCTCCATTTGTCCCTTTCCACCGTCGGTTATAATTAAGTCGGGTAGGGGTGCCTGTTCTTCGATGGCCCGGGTGTAACGTCGGCGAACCACCTCTTGCATGGAGGCATAATCGTCTGGTCCTTCCACGGTTTTGATGAGGTATTTACGGTAATCTTTTTTCGATGGTTTGGCCTTTTTGAAGACCACACACGCCGCTACGGCATCCGTTCCTTGGATGTTTGAATTGTCGAAACACTCAATTTGCAACGGTGATTTTTCCAAATGCAGCTCCTGCTGTATCTCCTTCATCAGGCGCATGCTTCGCTGTTCCGGATTCAGTTTCTCGCTCTGTTTAAGACGGTCGGCTTTGTATTGCTTCACGTTGAGTACCGATAAATCGAGCAACTTCTTTTTATCCCCTTTCTGAGGAATAGTAAAGGCCACATTGTTCAGGTCGATATCCAGTTCAAAAGGTACGATGATTTCACGTGATTCACTTTTATAGCGCGCTCTCATCTCAATAATACCCCAAACGAGCAACTCCTCTTTCGATTCATTGAGCCTTTTTTTATATTCAAAGGTGAAGGCTTGTGTGATGGCGCCATTTACCACATGGAGGTAGTTAATAAAGGCTGTTTGGTCACTCTCTTCTATGGCAAACACATCCACATTGTGAAGGATAGAGCTAACAACGGCCGATTTAGAGCGGTAGTTCTCTATCAGCGCATACTTCTCTTTGACTTTTTGTGCCTCTTCGAATTTCAGGTCACCAGCCAGCTCCTGCATCTGTTCAAAGAGCATTCGGCTAATCTCTTGCGTATTCCCTTTGAGAATCTCCTTGATTTCATCGATGTTTTTCAAATACTCCTTTTGTGATTGCAGCCCGATGCAGGGCCCGGCGCAATTCTTGATATGGTACTCTAGGCAGACTGAGAATTTTCCACTTCGAATGGTCTCTGGGGTCAAGTTAAGATGGCAAGTACGTAACGGATAGAGGCGTTTAATAAGATCTAGTACCGCATTCATCGATGGTGCGTGGCTGTATGGCCCAAAATAGGTGCCCCCATTGCGGTGTATTTGACGTGTTTTAAAGACTTTCGGGAAAAACTCGTTGGAAATACAGATCGAGGGATAGGTCTTATCATCTTTCAGTAGGACGTTATACCGTGGCTTGTACTTCTTGATCAGGTTGTTTTCGAGCAACAAGGCGTCTTCTTCGGTGTTGACAACGACGTAACGGATGTCGGCTATCTTGCTGACGAGTACCCGTGTCTTGCCAGGCTCATGCTCTTTACTGAAGTAAGAGTAGACCCTTCGTTTTAAGTTTTTGGCCTTTCCAACGTATATAATCGCACCTTCTGCATTCAGGTATTGATAAACTCCCGGTGTCTCCGGTAAGTTGGCAACGATATTTTTTAGATAATCGTTGGTTGTCATTTCTCCGTTAGTACTCATCTTATTCCTCTTATTAGCTATAAAAAAGGTGTAGCAAAAGCTACACCTCGCAAATATAAGCGTTTATTTTTATAAAGACAAGACCGATTCGATCTCTAAATCTTCGTCGAAGAGAGCTTTCCCGTTGAGCTCTTTGAGTTCAATAATGAAGTTGACGTAGATCTTTTTGGGCTTAAGCTTTTTCACCAATTCGCACGCAGCTTTCATGGTTCCGCCAGTTGCCAATAGATCATCATGGATCAATACGATATCATTTTCGTCGACTGCATCTTTGTGAATTTGCACCGTGTCTTTGCCATACTCTTTGTCGTAACTCTCCTCGATTGTCTCAGCCGGAAGTTTGCCCGGTTTGCGTATCGGAATGAATCCGGCATTCAAGCGAGTGGCTAGAATAGGCCCCATGATAAAGCCGCGTGATTCAATGCCGATCACTTTCGTGATCCCTTTTTCTTTGTACATATCATACATCGTGTCCGAAAGAATATGCAGCGATTTAGGATCTTTAAAAAGAGTCGTTACATCGTAGAACAGAATTCCAGGAATAGGGAAATCGGGTACTTTTCGGATGTTTTCGATAAGTGTTTCTTTGCTCATTGTCATCTAGTTATGTAATTCTTTTAAATGTTTTGTTTCACGTGAAACGTGTGCGTTTATCTGCCGCAAAGCACCAGCAGAACGTTGATGTCACTTGGCGAAACGCCAGGTATTCGGCTCGCTTGGGCAATCGTTTCAGGGTCTATCTTGATTAGCTTCTGACGGGCTTCGGTCGACAGAGATTGGAGGGTTGCATAATCGAACTTCCCTTTTATTTTTATACTTTCTAGGCGAGATAGTTTTGCTGCTATGAGTCGTTCGCGCTCTATGTAGCCTTGATACTTGATGAGTATTTCGGCAGCTTCTATAATCTCCTCTTTGCGTTCCGGCTCCAGAGCTGTTGCTTTTTCTATCTCCTGCTTGAAAGCCGAAATGTAAGGTGCTATATTTTCTATACTAATTTGTGGGCGACTGAGTAGGTCCATTAATTTGCATCCTTGGCGGAGCGGGGTAGTACCCAATGCCTCTAATTGGTCGTTAATCAGTGCCGGTTTTATGGAGTAGTTTTTGGCAAAAGAGACCACCTTGTCCACTGCTTCCTGTTTGGATTGTAGAAGTTGGTGTCTCTCTGCGGTTACGAGTCCCAGTTGGTAGCCCCGTTCGGTCAATCGGATGTCAGCATCGTCCATGCGTAGTAGGATGCGATATTCCGCCCGTGAGGTAAACATGCGGTAAGGCTCATCCACTCCTTTAGTCACTAAGTCGTCTATCAATACACCGATGTATGCTTCATCTCTTGCAAGTGTAAAGGGCGATCCGCCGTGGCAATTGATGTGTGCGTTGATTCCCGCAATCAGACCTTGGCCGCCTGCCTCTTCATAACCTGTTGTTCCGTTCACCTGTCCGGCAAAGAACAAGTTCTTAATTATCTTCGATTCCAACGTGTGTGTGAGTTGTGTTGGGTCAAAGTAGTCGTATTCGATGGCATATCCCGGTCGGTAGATCACCACATCCTTAAAGGCCGGTATCTGTTTCAAGGCGTTTAGTTGGATATCGAGTGGGAGTGAGGACGAGAACCCATTGAGGTAAAGCTCTTGCGTGGTCTCACCTTCAGGTTCTAAGAATAACTGATGTTGCTCTTTATCCGGGAACGTTACGATTTTAGTCTCCACGCTCGGGCAGTATCGTGGTCCGATACTTTGAATCTGTCCGTTGTAAAGGGGGGAATCTATTAATCCCTCTCTTAAGATGCGGTGCGTCTCAGGGGTTGTATAACAAGTCCAGCATTGGAGTTGTTTCAGGTGTCTAGCACTTCCATTTAAGAAAGAGAATTTATGAAAGTCGGCCTCTCCGTCCTGCGTCTCCATGAGATCAAAATGCACACTTCGCGCATCGATACGTACTGGAGTTCCAGTCTTCATTCGTCCGTAAGAGACACCATGCTTGGCGATCGACTCTGTTAGGCGGTAAGAAGCCGGTTCCGCCATGCGTCCTCCGTCTACTTGTGTTTTCCCCACATGCATCAACCCGTTTAAGAAAGTGCCTGCAGTCAGGATCACACATTTCGCTCGGAAGGTTACTCCCCAAATGGTGATCAATCCCACCACCTCACCGTTTTCCACCAGCAACTCTTGAACGGTATCTTGCCAGATATGAAGGTTAGGGGTATTTTCGAGTACCTCCCGCCAAGCCTCAATAAACTTAGCGCGGTCACATTGAGCGCGTGGACTCCACATAGCCGGACCTTTCGATCGGTTGAGTATTCTGAACTGGATCGCAGTCCGGTCCGTAATCAACCCCATTTGTCCGCCGAGAGCATCTATTTCACGAACGATTTGTCCTTTAGCGATCCCACCGATGGCGGGGTTACAACTCATTTGGCCCACTTTATTCATGTCCATTGTAATCAGACATGTTTTAGAACCGAGGTTGGCTGCGGCAGTTGCGGCTTCGCATCCTGCGTGTCCGCCACCAATGACGATAACATCGTATTTAAAATTCATTCGTCTCTTTTTTATAATCAAACGCTGCAAATTTACGCAAAAGTTACGAGTTTCTGCCTATTTCGTCTCTTTAGATATCTGGAAATCGAAAGAACAGCCGGCGCACCACGCACCATATTCTCTTTTGGAGGCCCCTGTTCCTAGGTGTTGATATGGAGGTGAAAAACCCTTTCTTCGAGCAAATAGACACGTTGTTCTCACGGCTTTTTGATTTAAGTCAAGAAATGCTCTCCGATAGCATGACTTTCGTTGTTTTTATTTGCAAATGCTTAAATGTGCCGTATCTTTGCATCGTGGTTGTGAAACGACAAAGACAATTAGGTATTAGATAAAAAATGATTTTAAGATTGTTAGTTTAAAGAATTTAGGTATTAGTTGCAAAGAAGTTTGTGTTTTTTAGGTAAATTGAATAAAAGGTTTTTTAGTTAGGTGTATTAGTTTAATAAGGTTTTTTCAGGTAACACAAACAGAGAAAAAGAATCCCATTGGGGGATTCTTTATGAGTGGAGCGGAGTTTTTCGCTCTTTTTTTATGCCTCAAAGTTTCGTTGCCGAGCTGTTTGGGGGTATCTGTACCTTCCCTTATTCACGCAAAGAGGCGAATAAGGGAAGGTATTCTTTTATATCTAAGCCTCTTCTTTCAATAAAGCCAATGCTTTATTCTCTTCTGCTTCCATGATTTCGCGTTCCCCCGGTCCTTTATCATTGATGCCACAGAGGTGTAAAATGCCATGAATAATCGTTCTATTCAACTCTTCGGCATAAAGCGTTTTGAACTGTTCGGCATTACTCTTTACCGTATCAAGGCTGATGAATAAATCGCCCGCTAGACGGTCGCCCTCACAGTAGTCGAACGTTATAATATCCGTATAATAATCGTGTTGCAAATACTGTTGGTTCACCTCCAATATCTTCTCATCCGAACAAAAAATATACGCAATCTCCCCGATGCGTTTACCATAAGAGGCTGCGACCTGTTTGATCCATTCCGTTGTTTCACGTTTCTTGATAGTCGGCATTTTCACGCCTTCTGTTTGATAAGTTATAGCCATAATTTGATCTATTTAAAAGAAAAACAAATAACTGATTAATAAAGCCGCAAGGATACCTGTAAAATCGGCAATAAGTCCACACGTTACCGCATTGCGTGTTTTAGAGATCCCCACACTGCCGAAATAGACAGCGAGAATATAAAAAGTGGTATCCGAAGCCCCACGTACCACGCAGCTCATCCGTCCCACAAACGAATCGGGGCCCATCTGCTTCATCGTATCGATCATGAGCCCGTTGGCTCCACTGCCACTCAGCGATTTCATCAACGCTGTAGGTAGTGCTCCTACAAAACTGGTATCCATTCCCGTAAGTCCCACCAGATACCCAATGGCATTGATAAGGTAATCCATGGCCCCTGAGGTGCGGAAGACCGCTATGCCCACCAAGAATGCCACCAAGTACGGAATAATTCGTACCGCTGTGGTAAAGCCCTCTTTAGCTCCCTCTACAAAGGCGTCGTAGACATTGATTTTTTTACGGATGCCACTGATGATAAACAAGAGGATGATGGTAAATAAAATCAAGTTGGCTATCAAGGTCGAATAGCTTCCCATCTCCTGGCGAGAAAGCGTTGTAAACAGATAAATGAGTCCCGCAAAGAAGAGGCTGAGCCCCCCAATGAGAGTCAGTATAGCCTTGTTGATTAAGTTGATTTTTTGGGCAATACTTACGGCCGTAATTCCTGCAAGTGTGGAGATAAAGGTACTGATTAAAATGGGTATAAAAACATCTGTGGGCTGTGCTGCTCCTAGCTGTGCCCGGTAAACCATGATGCTGATTGGAATGATAATAAGCCCCGATGTATTGATGACTAAAAACATAATCATCGGGTTTGAGGCTGTATCTTTTTGCGGATTAAGAGCCTGTAGTTCCTTCATAGCCTTCAATCCCATCGGCGTAGCGGCGTTGTCTAATCCCAGCATGTTGGCCGACATATTCATGAAGATAGAGCCCAAGACCGGATGTCCTTTCGGGATGTCCGGAAACAGGCGGCATAGCACCGGGCTTAAAAAGCGAGCAAGGGTGTTGATTAAGCCACTGTTCTCGCCGATTTTCATGATACCCAACCAGAGAGCTAACACGCCGGTTAGTCCTAACGATATTTCAAACGCCGTTTTAGAAGAGTCGAAGGTAGAGTTCATGATTGCCGTAAAAATCTCGGTGTCGCCCAGAAAGAGAAGTCTGAGTACAGCTACAACAAAAGCAATCACGAAAAAAGCTATCCAGATATAATTTAAAACCATAAATAAAGAGTCTGTAGATGTGGCTACAAAAGTAAGTAAACTTTCTGTGAAATAAGATATAAAGAGGCTGTAAGTTCTGCTCATTAAGATTCAAAAGAGACGCTTGTCAGACTTCATTTATGCAATTAGCGACTACCGGCTACCTCTTGGTCTTTTATGATGCGAGCGTTAACGGGTTCGTTTTGTTGGCGGTAGTACCCTTTTCTTGCTGGCATACAGCAAGTTAGGTTTTGAAAGGTGTGGGCGGTTTCTAAAACCCTAAACAAGGCTATGTCCTGTTTTGAACGTTTCGAGTTGAGCGTGGCGTTCCCCCTTGATTTATTTTCCTTTTATTCGCTGTAAATAAAGCTAAATATCTATCTTTGTGTTCAATTCTAAAGAGACATGGAACAAGAAGATTTTGATATACGGGATTATCGCCCGAACTCCAAGGAACGAGATTTTGAGAATGCGCTTCGTCCTTTAAGCTTTGAGGATTTCAGCGGACAAGACAAGGTCGTTGAAAATCTTCGTATTTTTGTGAAAGCAGCTCGTCTGCGTGCTGAAGCGCTTGACCATGTTCTTCTGCATGGCCCTCCCGGCTTGGGAAAAACCACTTTGTCGAACATCATAGCCAATGAGCTGAGCGTAGGGTTTAAAATAACCTCCGGTCCAGTGCTCGATAAACCAGGCGATTTGGCCGGTGTGCTTACTAGCTTAGAGCCCAACGATGTGCTGTTTATTGATGAAATTCATCGGCTCTCTCCCGTGGTTGAAGAGTATCTTTACTCCGCTATGGAAGACTACCGCATCGATATCATGATCGACAAAGGGCCTTCGGCTAGAAGCATTCAGATTGATTTAAATCCTTTTACGCTCGTTGGAGCAACCACGCGGAGTGGTCTGCTGACAGCTCCTTTGCGTGCTCGTTTCGGTATAAATCTCCACTTGGAGTATTATGACGACGATGTGCTGAGTGGCATTATCCGTCGGTCGGCTTCCATCTTAAACGTTCCTTGCTCGGTCGAGGCAGCGGGAGAAATTGCCTCCAGGAGCCGCGGTACGCCACGTATAGCCAATGCCCTTTTGCGGCGGGTGCGCGACTTTGCACAAGTCAAAGGATCCGGCAAGATCGACACGCCCATTGCGAACTACGCCTTGGAGTCTTTAAATATTGACCAATATGGGCTGGATGAGATAGACAACAAGATCCTCTGTACCATCATCGATAAGTTTAAAGGCGGTCCGGTGGGGCTCACAACCATTGCGACGGCCTTGGGCGAAGATGCGGGAACCATCGAAGAGGTTTATGAGCCGTTTCTTATTAAAGAGGGCTTTTTAAAACGGACGCCTCGCGGACGGGAAGTAACCGAATTGGCCTATAAACATTTAGGTCGAAGTTTATACAGCAGTCAGAAGACCTTATTCGAAGATTAGGGCCGGCTCTATCAGCTAAACCATTTTAAAGAGAAGTGATATAACACTATGGCAGGATTAAAATCGCTGGCAAAAGATACTGCAATCTATGGGATGAGTAGCATTGTAGGTAAGTTTTTGAATTATTTATTAGTACCGCTTCATACGGCTGTTTTGCCTGTGGCTTCTGGAGAGTACGGGGTGGTATCGAACATGTATGCCTTCACCGCATTGATGTTGGTTTTTCTCACTTTTGGTATGGAGACGGGCTTTTTCCGCTTTGCCAACAAGAGCGGGGAAGAGCCGATGAAAGTATATGCTAACGCTTTGATTTACGTCGGTGGGCTGTCCCTCTTGTTCCTGATACTCTGTTTGGCGGGACTTCATCCTTTGGCCGGTTGGCTGGATTACCACCAACACCCCGAGTATGTGGCCATGATTGTGATTGTGATCGCTTTAGACTCTTTTCTGAGCATACCGTTTGCTTTCTTGCGTTATAAGAAGCGCCCCATAAAGTTTGCAGGTATTAAGCTCTTCTCTATCGGCTTAAACATCACGCTCAACCTCTTCTTTTTATTGGTTTGTCCCTGGTTGAACCTGCATTACCCGAGCCTTGTCTCTTGGTTCTATGATCCAACCTATTTGGTGGGATACATCTTCGCCGTCAATGTGATCACCTCCGTGCTTCAGCTTTTCTTCTTTATTCCGGAACTAAAAGGGTTTACTTATCGCATTGATAAAGTTCTGATGAAGCAGATGGTGGGCTATTCGTTTCCGATTTTAATTCTTGGGCTAGTAGGTGTTTTAAACCAATCGGTAGATAAGATGATTTACCCTTTCCTCTTTGAAGACCGTCAGGCTGGTCTCGTGCAACTAGGTATTTACAGCGCAACGAGCAAGATTGCGATGGTGATGGCCATGTTTACGCAAGCCTTTCGATACGCTTATGAACCATTTGTCTTTGGTAAAAACAGAGAAGCAGACAACCGCACGATGTATGCCGATGCCATGAAATACTTTTTGATTTTTGCCCTGCTGGCTTTTCTAGTTATCATGTTCTACCTCGATATTCTGCGTCATTTAGTGAACCGTCAGTACTGGGAAGGGCTCAGTGTAGTAGCCATTGTGATGGGGGCCGAGATCTTCAAAGGCATCTATTTCAACCTCTCATTTTGGTATAAACTAACCGATGAGACCCGTTGGGGCGCTTATTTCTCACTCGTTGGCTGTGGTGTCATTGTGCTGATGAACATCTATTTGGTGCCCATTTACGGTTATGTAGCCTCAGCATGGGCCTCAGTGGCCGGTTATGCACTCATAACCCTACTCTCTTATGTTATCGGGCAGCGTAAATACCCCATTCATTATGATCTAAAACGAATCGGAAGTTATGTTCTGATAACAGCCCTTCTCTATGTGGCTGCCAGCCAAATAGAGATCCAAAACCTCGTGTGGCGTTTAGCCTTCCGTACCTTGCTGCTCCTGTTGTTTGTTGGTTACATCATTCGCACGGATTTATCGTTTATATACTTCTGGATAAAGAGTCATTTACTTAAAAAGAAATAGCCATGAATACAGAACGTCGTACTTTTTTTGCTATCGGAGCCTTTCTGAAGGAGTATTTAGATCTTCGCAAAGACAAAGACAATGAGTTGGCCACCGTAGAGTCTATTCGCAAAGGCGTTGAATTTAAGGGATCAAACCTTTGGATTCTGATTTTAGCCATCTTTATGGCTTCTTTGGGTTTGAATGTCAACTCCACCGCTGTTATCATCGGTGCCATGTTGATTTCGCCATTAATGGGTCCCATCATGGGTGTTGGCCTATCGGTAGGCATCAATGATTTTGAGTTGATGAAACGCTCTTTAAAGAGCTTTCTTATCACAACAGCCTTTAGCGTCACGACCGCTACCATCTACTTTTTCATAACCCCGATAGCCGAAGCCCAATCGGAGTTGCTGGCCCGTACATCGCCAAGTATATACGATGTTTTTATAGCCCTTCTTGGTGGTTTGGCCGGAGTTATTGCTCTATCGACCAAAGAGAAAGGGAACGTGATTCCAGGTGTCGCTATTGCTACCGCCCTGATGCCACCACTCTGTACCGCCGGGTATGGGCTGGCAACAGGCAACTTGATCTACTTTTTAGGGGCGTTTTACCTCTACTTCATAAACTCCGTCTTCATCAGCTTAGCCACCTTCTTAGGTGTGCGGGTGATGCAGTTTGAACATAAGCAGTTTCTAGATAAAGCGCGCGAGCAGCGGGTGCGGAAATACATTGTATTCATTGTCTTACTGACGATGTGTCCCGCTATTTATCTCACGGTAGGAATTATCCAAAAAACCTTTTATGAAAGTGAGGCCAACCGGTTTATCAACCGAGAGCTAGATTTTGAACAAACGCAAGTGGTGGATAAGAAGATCAACAGCACATCGAATCCCAAGGAGATACGCGTCGTTTTGTTGGGCGCTGATGTACCCAAGGAGAGCATTGAGATAGCCAATTCGAAGATGAAAGATTATAAATTAGGCAATACCAAGCTCGTTGTCCTGCAAGGCATGGGCAACAAAGCGGTGGATGTGACCTCTATTCGCGCCATGGTGATGGAGGACTTTTATAAGAATAGTGAAGAGCGCCTGAAAGAGCAGCAGACTAAAATAGCCACTCTTGAACAAGCCATCAGACACTATAAGGCTTATGACGAGATCGGTGCTAAGATTGTGCCGGAGTTGAAGGTTCTTTACCCGTCGGTGACTTCCGTCTCCATTTCTCATGCCATCGAAACGCAGATCGAGGCTCAAAAGGTCGATACGATTGCGGTGGTGGTACTGACATTTACCAAACAACCTAAACCCAAAGAGAAAGAGCAGATCTATGACTGGCTCAAAGCGCGTACGGGAGAAGAAAATCTTCGGTTGGTAACCGAGTAGTGAAAGGAATTTAAACATTGAAAAACACGATAGAATGAAATTGAAATTGATTGCTGTGGCCTCTCTTTTGCTTTGTGTAGTGAGTGGTTATGCCGATGAAGGCATGTGGTTGCTTGGTCGATTGAACAAGAACAAACAAGTTAAGCAGATAGTGAAAGAGATGGGGCTGAAGACACCTGTTAAGAAGATTTATAACCCTGGCGGCCAATCACTGTCCAATGCCATTGTTAGCTTTGGGGGATTTTGTTCGGGGGTTGTGGTCTCTGCCGATGGGTTGGTTTTTACGAACCACCATTGTGGGTTCAGCAGCATACAGCAGCATTCAACGGTGGCACACGACTATTTGAAAGAGGGCTTTGTGGCCCAGACCCTTTCGGAAGAGTTGCCTAACCCCGAACTCTATGTGCGCTTCTTGGTGCGTACGGAGGATGTGACCAAGCGTGTCCTAAAGGGTGTTTCGCCAACCATGAAAGAGAGCGAACGGCGTCAGGTTATCGATTCCATCGCCTCTCTGATAGCCCATGAAGTCTCAGTAAAAGACTCCACCTTAGTGGGGATGGTCGATACATACTATGCAGGCAACGAGTATTGGCTCTCTGTTTATCGCGATTATACCGATGTACGGCTTGTCTTTGCTCCCCCCTCTTCGGTTGGCAAGTTCGGTTGGGATACCGACAATTGGGTTTGGCCCCGCCATACAGGCGATTTTAGCGTCTTTCGGATCTATGCCGATAAAGACAACAAGCCAGCCGATTATTCGCCTCAGAATGTACCCTATCACCCGGCATACGTTGCGCCAGTCTCACTAGATGGTTATCAAAAGGGAGGCTTCTGCATGACATTGGGCTACCCAGGGAGCACAGAACGTTTTCTCTCGTCGTATGGGATTGAGGAGAAAGTTACAGGTCTCAACCAAGCGATGATTGATGTACGTGGAGTTAAACAAGCCATTTGGAAGCGCAGCATGGCACAGTCCGAAGAACTTCGCATAAAATATGCGGCAAAATACGATGAAAGTTCCAACTATTGGAAAAACAGCATCGGTGAGAATGAAGCCATAACCAAATTGAAGGTTTTAGATAAAAAACGGGCCAGTGAAGAGGCGTTGCGGAGCTGGATACAGAGTCGTCCGGAAGAACGAGATCAGTTGCATCTTCTCTCCTCTTTAGCCTTAGATTACGGCAGTCGCAAGGAGGTGAATCGGGCTCTCTCTTATTTTGGTGAGGCCTTTATGAATGGCCCAGAGCTGATCCAGTTGGCTTTGGAGATCCTTAACTTCGATTTTGGTGCAGAACAAGAGCTGGTAGTAGCTCGTCTGAAAAAGTTGATCAAGAAGTATGAAGACCTCGATCTAGCACTCGACAAAGAGGTTTTTAAAGCGATGCTTACCACCTATCGCTCCAAGGTCTCTCCGGCCTACCTGCCTGCCATGTACCAACAGATTGATACGCTTTATCAAGGGCATGTTGAGGCGTATGTGGACTCCCTTTACGCCCAGTCGTCCATGACGTCTCTATCCGGAATCAAACGCTTTCTAGAGCGCGACAGCACCTACCATCTCATGGACGATCCAGCCATTGCACTCTCTATTGACCTCGTGGTGAAGTTTTACGAGTTAAACCAACGAATCTCTACTCAGACGGAGCAGATCGAGCGCAATGAACGTCTATTCAATGCCGCTATGCGGCGTATGTACGGCGATTACAGCTTCTATCCGGACGCCAATGCGACCATGCGTTTTAGCTTCGGTACCATAGGCGGTTACTCGCCTTTCGATGGCGCTTCTTACAGCCATTACACCACCGTTAAAGGGATTTTCGAAAAGGTCAAAGCCCATGCCGGTGATACCGATTTCGCTGTGCAGCCAGAAGTCCTTGCCTGTTTATCTTCTACTGATTTTGGGCGTTATGCCGATCAAGCAGGTGATATGCGCGTTTGTTTTATTTCGAATAACGACATCACTGGAGGTAATTCGGGGAGTCCGATGTTTAACAGCCAAGGAGAACTTATCGGTTTAGCTTTTGATGGCAATTGGGAAGCGATGAGCAGCGATTTAGTATTTGAACCCGACTATCAGCGGTGTATCGGTGTAGATGTCCGCTACATGCTCTTTATGATCGATAAATACGGAAAAGCATCTCGTTTGATAGAAGAGATAGATGCCTCTAGAAAGCTCAACTAAAAGCGGTTGAACCAGGTTGATCGGTTTTTAAAGGCTTTCATACCTATATAAAATTAGAGGGTGCTACTAAACAGTAGCACCCTCCAATTTTATATTAGGAAGATTCCGATAAGAGAATCTTATTTTTTACCTTTTTTCTTTGCCCATCCCTCTTCGTTGAAATCAACTTCAGGACCTTTAAAGAACTGTTGCCAATCCTCACTTTTTTTTGGGCCACGGGCTGTGTTATAGCCACGTTCCTCACGGCTAGCTTTGTTGCCTCTCTCCTTCTTTCCGGCATAACTATCCCGGCTTCTGTTGTTGCCCGGTTTAGCATACTCTCTTCTAGCTCCCCCACCTTGTGGGCGGCTGCTGTTCTCTTCCGAGAGTTCAACAGAGACTTTCCGATCCTTCCATCTAGTCCGATCCAAAGATCTAACCACATTATTAGCCTCTTTCTCTTCCACTTCAAAGAAAGAGAAATTCTGCATAATATCGATGCGTCCCAAGTTGATGCGCGCATGAGTATTACCATTTAAGAAACTAATAAGTTCATTCGGTGTAAAATTGTCTGTTCGTCCCAGGTTGATAAACATCCGTTTAAAGCCTGGTTCAGCTTGACGGCCTCGGCTATTGCTTCTCATGCCTCTTCCCTCGCCACGGTCACCACGGTCGTTTCTGTCGCCACGGTCGCCACGTTCGCTTGTAGCCAGCTCAATTTCCGACCGATTGCGGTAATACTCTGAGAAGCGGTTAAACTCATGCGAAACCATCCGTTTAATCAAATCCTCTTTGCTCAACCACTCCAATTTGCGATAGATTTCAGTCATGAAATTAGCAATTTCATCTTCGTTGACTTTCACCTTCTCCAAGTCATCAATCACCTTCATGAGCTGTTTTTGACAGATCTCATTACCGGTCGGGATCTCTCCAGTGATGAATTTTTTGCTGATGATCCGTTCTATTTCACGCATTTTTCCCCGTTCTCTGAGGTTGATGATTGCAATAGACGTTCCTGTTTTTCCGGCACGGCCTGTACGTCCGCTTCGGTGCGTATAACTTTCGGTATCATCCGGTAAACCGTAATTGATAACGTGCGTCAAATCGTCTACATCAAGTCCGCGAGCAGCAACATCCGTAGCCACAAGAAGTTGTATCTTTCTGAGGCGGAACTTTTGCATCACAGCATCTCGTTGTGCTTGTGACAATTCACCATGCAATGAATCGGCATTATATCCTTCGTGCATCAGTTTTTCGGCGATTTCCTGCGTCTCTTTACGTGTACGACAGAAAATGATACCATAAATCTGAGGATTACAGTCGGCGATACGTTTAAGAGTTTCGTATTTATCTTTCGCTTGAACCGGATAAACCACGTGTTTCACGTTGTTATTTCCTTCGTTCTTTCTACCGATGGTAATTTCTTTAGCGTTAGTTAGATACTTCTTCGAGATGCGTGCAATTTCAGGGCTCATAGTAGCCGAGAAGAGCAGTGTATTTCTCTCTTTGGGTACATCCGCTAAGATCGCATTGATGCTATCGGTGAACCCCATGTTAAGCATTTCGTCGGCTTCATCCATCACCACATTGTGGATGGTCGATAATGAAACAGTTCTGCGTTCCATCAAATCGAGTAGGCGTCCGGGTGTCGCTACAATGATATGTACGCCACGCTTCAGACTTCTTATTTGGCTTTCAATAGATGAACCACCATAAACCGGCAGCACTCTTAAGCCATCAATGTATTTAGAATAGTCGTTTAAATCACCCGCTATCTGGAGACAAAGCTCGCGTGTCGGGCAAAGGATTAGTGATTGGGGGACATGTTTTTTAATTTCAACTTGTTGGAGTAGCGGCAGACCAAATGCGGCTGTTTTCCCTGTTCCCGTTTGTGCAAGAGCTACTACGTCATTATTTTCTCCTAAAAGGTACGGAATCACTTCCTCTTGTACCGGCATGGGACTTTCGTAACCCATTTCTTCAATTGCTTTTCGTATCTCCGGAGAAACACCAAGCTCTTCAAATGTCTTCATCAAATATCTCTATATCTTTATATTTCGGCTGCAAAGATATGAAATAAATTAGAATGTTAAGTTATGAATTTCAAATAATTACGTTCCTTTTTTTAAAAAAGATGACTTTATGGCTCTAAAAGAATGTTTTGCAAATCTTTAAGTTGCTGTTTCGATAAACCGATCTCTTTTTGTAAGTAGGCTTTGAAGCTGCCATATTTAGACTCAATGAGCTCTCTAGCAGCATTAATGTACTCTCTTTTAGCCGAATAGATGGCTGTAATGGCCTCTTGCGATTTCGGTGGAAGTTTATAAGCATACTCTGATACTTTTGTGACATCAAAATAGTCATTGCTCAACTCATAGTCGTTGAGGATGCTGTTTTCATCGACATCGAGTGCGGCAAGTAAGAGAGCTATCATAGCACCAGTGCGTTCTTTACCTGTGGAGCAAGAGATTACCACCGGGTAATTGGTCGAATCGCACAAGAGGGTAAATAGCTGTTTTACCTCCTGGCGGTAGTTGGTCACTAACTCTTGGTTCACCTGTTTAAGCAGAACTTGTATAGAATCGCTTTTAACGTCGCCTTCCCGGATGGCTGTCACCACAGGCTTTATATTGCCGCTAGCAATAGGGATATGTATCACTCGGAAAGGTTGGCCCAGCAGGGGGAGCCTTTTTAGCTCTTCGGGTGTTCGTAGATCAATGATGGTGCGTATGCCGATATTTTTAAGTTCCAAGAGTTGATAGGCATTGATCCGATCGATTTTGGCCGATCGATAAATCATTCCCCAACGGGTTTTGAGAGTCTCTTTAGTCGACGGGTATCCTCCGATGTCTCTAAAATTCTGGATACCAGGGATGTTGATGTTTCGTGTGGCTACCTTTACACGGTAAGTATTGTTGAACACCATGGCATAGTAGAATCTCTGAGTTGGGTTTTGAGGGATGATAACCAGTTTCCCTTCAGCGATCGGTGCCATGCCGATGGGTGTTTTTTCGGCAATGGCGTTCGGTGAGAGAGAAGAGTAGATCTTCACATAGCCTTTCATGGACGAAGGGGCATCCCACTTTATGACGCAATTGCCCACTTCATTCTCTTCACAAACCACATTGATCGTGGGTGAGTTGCGGCGACAAGAAGAGGCCACACATAGCGAAAGAAATCCTATTAATAAATTCTTATACATATTCAGAGGGAACTAAAACACAGTATGCAAAGTTAGAAATAACTTTCAATCGTCCTAATCTCTTTGCGATAATTAGCCAAACTACAGAGATTTTAAGACTCTCTGACCTTAGCGTTGTTTATAGCTCTCTGCGAATGGGCGTGAAATCGAATTGTCGAAGCTTTGGCACACCTCGGCCGAGAAATCTTTTGCACATTGCATGATGTTATCCCATTGCTCCTCGCTGATCAGCGGCAGGTCGCGGTGGCGGATGCCGTATCGCAAAAGGCCATATACCACGCCGGCGTTGAAATTATCACCTGCTCCGATGGTGCTTACGGCTTGGATTGCTTTCACGGAGTAAGACTTCTGCAAGGAGGGGGTGTATAAATCAATCTTTTGGTCACCTGCGGTATAGATAAAGTGTTGGCAGTAGAATCGGATTTTATCTTGATAGATGCGATTAGCATCCTGAAGACCATACATGTAATAGAAATCTTCGGATGATCCCCGCACGATATCGGCATATTCCAAGTTCTCAATGATTGTTGGAGCCAATTTCATGGCCTCATCTTTATGCGACGAGCGGAAATTAGGGTCATAATAGATAATCGCGCGTTTTTCGCGTGCGCGTTCCAGTAGCTCTATGATCTTCTCTCTCAAAGTTGGGTTGAGGGCATAGAAAGAGCCGAAAATAACAATGTCGTCTTCCTTAATCTTGGGGAAAGAGACCTCCAAACGTTGCTTGGGGTAATCTTTGTAAAAGAGATATTCAGCATCACTTTTTTCATTAAGGAAAGCGAGCGACAAGGGTGATTTTCCATCCGGAAAGACATTCACGTAGTCGGTTGAGATCTGATTCTCGCGCATGAAATCCAAAATGATTTGGCCCACGCGGTCGTTGCCCGTTTCACTGATGAAGCAGACCTTTGCGCCGATACGTGCCAAAGAGACGATGCCGTTGAACACAGAACCACCGGGAACCGCCGCTGAAGGCTGGTTCCCTTGAAAGATAAGATCTAAAATCGTTTCGCCTATGCCGATTACTTGACGCATAATTCTCTTGATTTTTCACCTAAATATCCGCCATGGTGGCGTTTAGAATACTCCTCGATAGAGAATTGTGTCTTTTTCATGGTCTCTACAACTAAGATATCGCCAATCACAGTCATGGCAGTAGTCGATGTCGTAGGGGTCATGCCTAAGGTACACACTTCGTCGGGGTGACCGGTGCTGAGACAAACATCCGATTGGTTGGCCAAGGGGCTGTCCGGATTGCCGGTGATGACGATAAACTTCAAGTCAGGGTTGAGGTTGTGTGCTAAAATTGTGAGCTCCACAATCTCTCTTGTTTTTCCTGAGTTTGAAATAAGCAACAAGAGGTCATTTTCTTGAAGGATTCCCAAATCACCATGCTGTGCCTCACTCGGGTGAAGAAAAACAGACGGAATGCCTGTAGAACAGAAGGTGGTCGAGATATTCATCGCGATTTGTCCGGCTTTGCCCATTCCTGAGGTTACCAGTTTGCCTTTTTTGATGCGAATTTGTTCCACGATCAGATCGACCGCTTTTTCGTAAGCATCAGTCACAGGGATATTAAGCACAGCTTGTGCTTCCTGTTGTAGGAGGTGTTTAATGGATTCTATCATGTTATCCGTGAAAAATAGATTAATATTGCAATAGGGTTATCAGTTCCTCGTGACTTTCGGCTACACTGTAGTAGGCCGATAGGGGGTGACGGGTGAACCGGTCTGTTTCTAATTGGTTTAATGCCTCCAATAGCTTGTTGTAAAAGCCATTAACGTTATAAAAGACCACTCTCTTTTGGTGATAGCCGATAGAGGCAGCTGCCATCACATGAAAGATTTCATCCAAAGTGCCTACTCCGCCGGGGAGTGCCACCAAGATGTCAGCGTGTTCTACGATTGCCTCCTTCCGGTCGCTCAGATTTTTGGTCTGAATAACGGTGTCGGGGTAGTGGCTTACTTTTCCGTTCTCCTCGAGTATAGCAGGAACCACACCGATGATGGTGCCGCCCTGTTCTTTGACGGCTTTGGCCACGCACTCCATGAGTCCTAGATTAGCCCCTCCGTAGACGAGGGTTCTGCCAGTTTGCCCGATCCATTCACCGAATGGGCGAGCGGCATCGAAATACATTTTGTCAATGATTTCGGATGCAGAACAGAATAATCCGATCTTTTTCATATACATCTTTGCTAATATAGAATGCAAATATCTGCAATTTTCTATAAACGACAATAAGTTTTATTGTATTTTTGCGCTGTCAATCAATAGATAAGTAGAATACAATGCTTTATAACGAACATATTTTGCCTAATGGCTTGAGGGTGGTTCACATGCCCACGGCATCAAAAGTAGCCTATTGTGGCTTTGCCATTGATGCCGGAACCCGTGATGAAACCGATGCTCAGCAGGGCATGGCGCACTTTGTGGAACATCTTATATTCAAGGGTACCCAGAAGCGTAAAGCCTGGCATATTTTGAATCGGATGGAGAATGTGGGGGGTGATTTGAATGCCTATACCAATAAGGAAGAGACGGTAGTGTATGCTGCTTTTTTGTCGGAACACCTAGAACGTGCCTTAGAACTCTTGTCTGATATTGTGTTTCAGTCGGTTTTTCCACAACACGAAATAGAGAAAGAGACGGAGGTTATTCTCGATGAGATTCAGTCCTATGAAGATACCCCTTCGGAGCTTATCTTTGATGATTTTGAGGATATGATTTTCAAAGGACATCCGTTGGGACACAATATCCTGGGGCGGCCAGAGTTGTTGCGGAGTTACCGTACAGCCGATGTGTTGGCGTTTACTCAGCGTTATTATCAGCCGGGCAACATGGTGTTTTTTGTCTCCGGCGACTTTGAACTAAAGAAAGTCATTCGGTTGGCCGATAAATATTTAGCAGGTATCCCTTCCGGTGAAGTTCAGTCTGAGCGCGTAGCTCCAGGGCTTTACACACCGACTCATCTGGTTATTCCCAAAGATACGCATCAAGCCCATGTCATGTTGGGCAGTCGCGGTTATAATGCTTACGATGAGAAACGCACAGCCCTTTATCTGCTGAACAACGTGTTGGGTGGACCGGGGATGAACAGTAAGTTAAACGTTTCACTCCGTGAACGGCGGGGGCTGGTTTACAGTGTAGAATCGAATCTAACCTCCTATACCGATACCGGTGCCTTCTGCATCTATTTCGGGACCGATCCGGCCGATTTAAACCGTTGTCTGAGTCTGACTTATAAAGAGCTAAAGCGGCTGCGTGAGGTTAAAATGAGCACCCTTCAGCTGATGGCAGCAAAGAAGCAGCTCATTGGGCAGATTGGGGTTGCTTCGGACAACAATGAGAACAACACATTGGGGCTAGCTAAAACCTTTTTGCACTATGGCAAATGTGAACCTCCCGAGGTGTTGTTTCAACGCATAGAGGGGCTAACTCCCGAACATCTTTTGGAAGTGGCCAATGAGATGTTTGAAGAAACATATCTCTCGACTTTGATTTATAAATAAGAGTAGCTTATTCTAATTAAAAACAGGAACCATCTCTTTAAGAAGGAGATGGTTCCTGTTTTTAATTA
>RZZX01000376.1 GCA_009929715.1 Bacteroidia bacterium | reverse complement strand
TGGCGGTAACCATATCAAATTACCACGTAATGATTGTGGTGGTGTCTATAAACTGGCTATTACAGGTGGACAAAAAGACACGAGTGGCGTTACTATTGCGAGCAATATGATAGCGAGCAACTTTGTGGGTGAAGTGATGGGTGTGATGAAAACCTACCCAAAAGGAAGCGAATTTGATGGCAATAAATGTGCGATTGACGCTATTGCAGAGCCTGATAATTTGACCTTCATCAAGAGTTCAAATGTGCTTATTATCGGTGAAGATACAGGCTTACACCAAATTGATTATATTTGGGCGTATGATGTTGAAACCAAAAGCTTAACACGTATCTTAACCGCGCCCTATGGTTCTGAGACCACCTCACCGTTTTGGTATCCAAACATCGGTGGAAACGGTTACTTAACAACGGTCATTCAACACCCTTACGGTGAGAGTGATAAAGATAAAAAAAGTTCACCCCAAGACATTGAGTCATGGATTGGTGTGATGGGTCCATTCCCTGCGTTTGAATAAACGTCCAAAAGCTTAGGAAAATTTTTCCTAAGCTTGACTCTTTACATGTAAAACATTATCCCTTATGCACCAATATCTTCATTCCATAGTTCTGGATTTTTTTCTATAAAAGCTTCCATTAGTTCACGGCATTTTGAATCGTTAAGCACTTCAACCTCAACCCCTCTGGACTTCACGTACGCTTCTGGACCACAAAAGGTTTGGTTTTCACCAATGACCAACTTTGGAATGCCATAGAGCAAAATAGCCCCACTGCACATATCGCAAGGCGATAAAGTCGAATAAAGCGTGGCTTTACGATAATCAGCCGCACCAAGCCGTCCCGCATTTTCCAAACAGTCCATCTCCGCATGCAAGATAGCACTTCCTTTTTGAACTCTCTGGTTATGCCCACGCCCGACGATTTTACCGTCTATCACCAACACCGAACCAATAGGTATGCCACCCTCATCCAAACCTTTTTGCGCCTCTTCTATTGCTGCTTCTAAAAATGTATCCATGATTAACGTAAATCCTCTTTCATCTCTTTGATAACCTTTGATAATTCACCCAATTTTGTAGCACAAATATCAAACAGTATTTCAGCGTTAATGTCAAAATAATGATGCGATAAAACATCACGAAGCCCTTTAATATTTTTCCATTCAATGCTTGGGTACTC
>RZZX01000375.1 GCA_009929715.1 Bacteroidia bacterium | reverse complement strand
ATATCTATCTGTTTACTGAAGATGCCAATTTCTTCTTGCCAGTTGAACAAGTGAACAGTCTCTTTGAAGCTGAAGGTTTCTTCTATGCAAGGACTTTGTTTCAAGGAACTCTTGTTGAATGTCTGAAATATCCCAATGCATTTCAAAGTAAAATTTCTGAATGGTTGGGCTACCCATCTATTGAGGATAATATCTGCGAAGGTGTTGTTATTCGTCCCATTACTCCAATGTATCTTAGGAATGGAGACAGAGTACTGATTAAGAACAAGAATGAACGTTTTGCAGAGAAAAAGAGCATTAGAAAGCGCAATAAAATGCTTGAGGCACCAATTGAACAAAGCCCTGAGCTAACTTCTCTTATCGACGAGATTTCTCAGTTTGTCACCGAAAACCGTTTGGCGAATGTGGTGAGTCATATTGGCGAGGTTCATGTGCCTAAAGACTTTGGTAAGATAATGGGGCTGTTTGCAAAAGACGCACTGGAGGACTTCATGAAAGAGTACAGTGAGGATTATCTCAATCTTGAGAAGACCGAACAAAAGATGCTCAATAAGGCTCTCAACCAAATGTCTATTGAATTGGTGAAAAAGGAATACATGAATCAGGCTTATATCTCAGACATCTTGTAATTATTAACCTGCTTGTCTTTCAAGTAAGCATAATAATTACAGTAACATGAGTAGAAGTAAGAAAAGAAATCCCGTCAGCACCATTGCTTGTTGTAAATCTCAGAAGAAAGACAAGCGAATCTGTAACCGGATATTTAGGTGCAGAGTCAAGCATTGTTTACGTACCGACAAAGAACTGCCATATAGGCTACGTGAGATTATGGATGTATGGAATTTTGTTGGTGATGGCAAATGTTTTTGGGGATATGATTGGAATGGAATTGAGAAACTGATGAGAAAATGAATTTAAGGGGGATGTGCTATATCTGTTTTGATTGGAACAGACCCTCAATATTAAAGCGTAGCAATACGCAGAAAGGAGAACAACTATGAACTATAAATATGATGCAGAACATACATTCTTTACATCGGATACCCACTTCAATCACGCAAACATCATTCGATTCTGTAACCGTCCATTCAAGGATGTTAACCAGATGAATGAAGTGCTTATTGAAAATTGGAACAGAGTTATTTCGCCAGGAGATACAGTGTTCCATTTGGGAGA
>RZZX01000374.1 GCA_009929715.1 Bacteroidia bacterium | reverse complement strand
ATAACTGTACATTTGTTTGTGAATATTCAAATATACAAATTATACAGCAGTTTTCTGCTTTATATCACTATCACTCGAAATGTCGGATGAACCATAATTAAGGCCTTCTATCAACGGTCCTTTATCTTCAATTATTCCTAGTCTTTTTTTGTTTATGAGCCTTATTGTTACATGATAATCGCTGAGTAGTTACGTTACACATATGAAATCCCAATTAGATTTAAATGAACAATCTGTTACTCGAGTTTTGAATTATGAGCATTTTTTCGATCTCAATTTAATTTTCTCTTCCATGTTGAGAGCTAAATTGACGAATGTTCTTACGCATGACAGTCAGAGTAAGAGGGGGACCTATTTTGCCGATGCTTCCTTTACCTATTCCCAAAAAGCATGGTTAGTGGAAATGGAATTACGCAATTTGTTTAATCATTATAAGTTAAACAATATCCATGTGAGCAGCTGGACGCAACAAGCCTCTGTATACTCTTTACGTCCGAGAGAAATCTTACTTAAGGTCTCTTTTTCATTTTAAAAAAAACAGGAGATGCGGCCGCATAGGGGCATCTCCTGTTTTAAATCGAACGACGATAGTTGTTCGGCATTCGATCTTCTGTTGGGTTACAAAATAATCTGAAAATGGGTTTAGAGTGCACTGAGATAATCATCGTTCAATCCCATGCGTTTTTTCTCAAGGTAGTTCTTTAAGTCCAATACGCTCTAATATCCTACTCTATTCTCTGAAACAGACCTTTTTCTTGTATCAATCTAGCCTTTGATTGGCATCGGTTACGCATTTTGTTAGTGACTGCTTAATCGTTAGCTTATAAGCAAACGAAACATCGCTTATAGGCTAACGAAACATTGCTTATAAGCAAACGATTAAGCAGTTGCATCTCGGCGACTTAGCTCTTGCGAGGGAAAACAGTCGCTTTAGTGAGTCGATAAGTTACTTCGCCTACATGAGCCCCCTTCAAATAGCAATCGTTGGATCAGACCAATAGCAATCGTTGGATCAGACCAATGGTCCGAAAACCAGGATGTTTGGAAGAAACCGCCAAGATGTTACTATGCTCTTATCTCCTTCACCAGCATAAGCTAATGATGGTTTTTTATCTCCTTGATTAAAAAATAATCTGAAAACGGGTTTGGAACGCACTGAGATAATCGTCGGCTAATCCCA
>RZZX01000373.1 GCA_009929715.1 Bacteroidia bacterium | reverse complement strand
CTTAGTCAGAAGGGACTATTAGGGGATAAGATGTTTCATTTTATTCAGAATGGGAGTGAGGGGTTGATTCCGCAATTTGATAGGGACTATCTCTTGCCTATGATGGTTGGGGAGGTTTATTACTATCTTGGATTGACAAATACAGCACAGCGTTTTGCATTTGAAGGAATGGAGGCTATTCCCGATTATCAAAAAAGCGCCCGCTGTTTGAAACGGTTGGCCGAAACGAATTTAATAAACGGCTCTTATGAAGTTTCCAGAAAGTACTTGCTCATACTCCAAAATACTTTTTTCTATAAAGATTGGGCTACCGAAACGCTTGCCTATTTAGGAGATGAAGATCGGATCAATAATCATCCGGAGTGGGGAAGAATTAGAAAATTCAGACCCAAAGAAGATTTCTTATTTGATGGGAATCAGCTGGATATGATATTAGGAATGCTTATTCAACAAGAGCCGACGAACCGGATGGCATACGAATATCTGATGGGCTATTGCCTGCTGAATAAAGATTTACCCCATTTTATGCAGTATGTCGACTTAGGGAAAGAGATAGGTTATAAGTCGATGCCGATCAGTTATCAGGAAGCGGCTTTATATGTTTGGGGATTGCAATCGACGGATCTGAGCCAGACACCTTTCCCAGTCAATAATGAGGTAAAAAAACGGATGCAGACATATGCAGGCATCTATACAACAAGAGAGGATGCCCAGATGTATCTTGAAAAGGAGTTTGCTGATACTTACTGGTATTATTTCCATTACAGATACAAAAATATTATTAAGAGAAACGAAGAATTCAGGCAAATGCATTGACGCTATATCACGCCTTTTATCTACTAATTTAAACCATAAAAGAAGATGAAAACTATATATACATGGATGATTCTATATCTGTTACTTTTTACAAGTTGTGGAGAGCAGGTAATTAATCCGGAAAAACTGAATGTTATACCACCTGTTTTTCCGGATTACACAGGAGTGACAGTCCCGGCCAGCATTGCCCCTCTTAATTTTGTCCTCTCAATCCCGTATGATAAGATTGATGTAACTATTTCCGGAAAGAAGGGAAGCTTACATATTCAGTCGGACAAGGTTGCAGCCTTTCCTCCGTCGGACTGGAGTTCCATTGTTCAGGATAACATAGGAGATAGTCTGCAAATTACAGTTTCGGTCAAATC
>RZZX01000372.1 GCA_009929715.1 Bacteroidia bacterium | reverse complement strand
AAACCATCATTTGCACAGTGTTGGTAGAAACAGCAAATAAAGCTTTAATTTGAGTATTTGTCTCGATAACTTAGTGAAACAGGGTTTTCGAAAACCCTGTTTAGGATAATTTCGATCTTTTTGTATGGATCACTGGGGGGATTGACGATGAATGCAAAGAGATTGAGGTAATCAGGAAGATAAGCCCTATTGAAACCGGAATGGGAGTTTAGGAAATGTTTAAGCTGCCGACACCGCTGGTTGATTTCGTTCAAAGGATTATCCTTGTCCGCCAACCCCTTGAGGGATTTCGAATGATATGCTTCGTTCTTCAATTCCAGATCTTGCACTAGTTTCCCATGGCCTTTCTCCCTATCGTGGAGGAGGGTAGACCTCGGTACAATGTGATTGGAAAATGCATCCAAGGTTTTTGTGGCAGATGTCTTCCCATACCCCTCAACGGTACAGTAGACATGGCCAGAGAGATCGCAACCGATCCCCATGCATATCTGGTTTCTTGATAAACCACGATACTGCATACCATCATCTTTCGTCTCGATGTCCCCTTTCTGCAATTTGTAGAAGGTCTCATCAATAAAGACTGTTCCCCCAAGTATGATGGTATCTTGGTATCCCCTGAGTGTGAGATAGAGCTTTGAATTCCAGTAATTCGTTGTAGTATCACTGTTCCTGTTTGATTTTGATACAGAGTTGAAGCTTTGTATCCTGAACAGGCCTAGGAGATAGTCAATCCACTCGCTTATAGGAATCTTGTGATTGTCGAAAATGGTCCCGGTTGTCACCGTGAATGTTCTTTTGCAATCCAAGCATTGGTATCGCCTGACATGGTTCCCTGTGAACCCATACTTCTGGATCCTCGGACTTTGGCAATGTCGACAGGCATTCAGTGAATAGGCGTTCAGCATCTTGCTCTCTTCAGTACTCGAAATCGAAGGATGCTTCTTTACGTAGTTTGTCACATTGCTTATATCGATGAATGATTGCAAAGGGGTCGCATCATCCTTGTCTGTCCAGGGAGTTCTCTTCCTGGATGGAGTGTTGCGTTTGGTCATTGTGGTAGTCCTAAGCATCAAAAGAACGATGGGCAGGGACTACCACATCTTCTGCACCATCGCCCTCTCAATGCCCGTTTACAGTACCACTTCTTTTAGTCTTGTATCAATCATTTACCAACACTGTGC
>RZZX01000136.1 GCA_009929715.1 Bacteroidia bacterium | reverse complement strand
TGATAATATCTTTTCGTAAAACACTATATTTCAATTAATATCTGTCGCTTATTGATATGTGGAGTGCTTCGAAGCTTTGTGTTTAACGTTTGTCACCCATATACTTTTCGTCTTGATCCGTTATTGAGAGCTTTAATTCCGCTCCGTATAAAATGGAACGCAGCAGTCTCTGTCAATGTAGTAAACATTCCGGGTATGCTCGATTTAATGAAAGAGAGTGGTTGTCAAGGGCTATTTATTGGGTTCGAAAGCATCAACGGTTTTTCGCTTGCGGGTGTGCATAAAATACAGAATGATAGGACTCAATACGAATTAGCCATTGAAGAGATACACAATCGTGGCTTTATGATTAATGCCAGCTTTGTGTTTGGTTTAGACAATGATACTCCTACTGTATTTAAGGATACACTTGAGTGGATTGTTTCGCAAAAGTTGGAGACTGTTACTTCGCACATTCTAACGCCATACCTTATCACCTATAAGCGTGTGGGGTGGTGGTCTGAAAAGATATCAAGATATATTTAAGAATATTAGTGCTATCATCTTTTATCTTTGCAGTTTTAACGTGTGATTTTGCGATAGAAGCACTTTTTTTCCTATTTTTGTCGCCATTGATACTTAAGCATACATTCCATATACGATGAACTATCCTTTAATTAGCGATTATATATCCGCTCTTCAAGAATCAGCTGAGAATTTAGTGGAACTTTCACACCTTCGTCCTGTTCTTGATGGTTCGGGCCATCCGGTAATGAGTAGTGGCAACTTTGCCGTAGTTTTTAAGATGGTCGATGATGCCGATAACTATTACGCCATCAAGTGTTTCTTGAAAGATGTGGAGCACCGCCAAGAGAGCTATCGGTTGATATCTGATGAGTTGGAGTATGTATCTTCCTCTTTTTTGACCTCTGTGCGTTACTTAGAGAATGAGTTTTTTGTGGATAGCAACAATACGCTCGATGATGAGTTCCCGGTATTGTTGATGGATTGGGTAGAGGGAGTAACTCTCGATGCTTACATCCGTTTGCACTTGCACGACCAGGAGGTTCTCTCTATTTTATCCTATCAATTTGGTAGGCTTGCCTCGTGGCTCTTGTCTCAACCCTTTGCACATGGCGATTTGAAGCCCGACAATATCTTGGTGAAACCCGATGGCACACTCTGTTTAGTCGATTACGATGGCATGTTTGTTCCTGCCATGGCAGGTAGCAAAAGCCCCGAGTTGGGCACATCCGATTTCCGCCACCCTTTGCGCACGGTTCAGCAGTTCAATGAGCACATTGACGATTTCTCTTTGGCTACCATCGCCTTGTCTTTAAAAGCTATCGCACTCAATCCTTCTCTTTTGCAAGGTACCGGTGCTCGCGAGGGATTGCTGCTATTTGACAACGATTATCGTACGCTCTCGGATAGTGTTATGATGCAACAGATAGCCATGCTTTTAGACAATGCCGATTTGGCTACGCTCTATGCTCTTTTCTTGTTGGCATCTGCCAAGCAAGAACTATCTGCCGTTTCTCATCGCCTCTTTTTGTTGGATCGGCCTGCCGATACTAACGGCCGACAACGCCCTGCTGTTGCTCGCAAAGGAGCGGCGCCATTCTCTTCATCTTCTGCTTCAACTTCAACTTCACCGCTCACCTTTACAGTAAATGGGGTGTCGTTTGAGATGGTACAGGTGGTAGGTGGCACATTTCAAATGGGTGGTACAGCAGAGCAGGGTAGCGATATTGATGAGGATGAGCATCCTATTCATGATGTTACGCTCTCTTCTTATGCAATAGGTAAATATACCGTTACGCAGGCATTGTGGGAGGCAGTGATGGGTAGCAATCCGAGTGACTATAAAGAAGGAGGGAATTATCCTGTAGAGTGTGTTAGTTGGAACGATTGCTACTCCTTTATAGAGAAACTCAATGCGCTTACCGGCAAACGCTTCACGCTCCCAACCGAAGCGCAGTGGGAGTTTGCTGCCCGCGGTGGCGTAAAGAGCAAAGGGTTTAAGTATGCAGGCAGTAATGATTTGGGTGAGGTGGCTTGGTATGATGATAACTCAGGCGATCCAACCCATGCAGTGGGGGCTAAAAAGCCCAATGAGTTAGGTTTGTATGATATGAGCGGCAATGTGTGGGAGTGGTGTGCCGATTGGTATGGCCATTATAGTAGTATCCCTCAGACTAACCCTACGGGTCCTAAGAGTGGCGAGTACCGCGTTTTGCGTGGTGGCAGCGACTGGGACTATGCGAGGGACTGCCGGGTGTCTTCCCGTTTCATCAGCGCTCCCGATGGCCGTTACATCAACTTCGGGCTTCGGTTGGCCTTTTCTCTCTAAGTTACTAATAGGCCACCATTGTCCTAAGCTAAAAAAAGAGAAAAGAGAAAAAAGGAAAAAGAAGATTCATAGTAGTCGGCAAGGCAGCGTAACGGAGTGGAGCGAACGGCCTACTACTATGCCAAGATAAGAGAGAATTAAATAATTTTACACAACAGTACAAAAACCGCCGAAGGCGGTTTTATGAAAAGAAAAAATGCAATATCATATAGCTACTATTCCTATGTTGGAAGGAGATGCGGAACTGGAACTATTAAATAAGTTTCTTCGTTCTCATAAAGTGTTGAAGATAGATAAAGAGTTTGTTAAAGAAGGAGACAATGGTTACTGGACCTTTTGTGTAAGTTATCTGATGCAAACTCCGGCAAGTTCGATTGCGGATAGGCGTGAGAAAAAAGATTATAGATTGCTTTTGAGTGAGGAGCATTTTTGTCGAACGCTTTCCACTTTATAACTGTAACTTATATATATAATGATATAATTTGATTTACTTTTGTAAAACCTATTAAAAACAATCGTATGGCAAACAATAAACCCAACTGGCAAGCCTACAAAGCGCTATTAGACCAGCACAATATAACCAAACTCTATCACTTTACCGATAGAGACAATCTGGAGTCGATTATTAAAAATGGAGGACTCTATTCGTGGAAAGATTGCGAAGGTAAGGATATCAAAATAAGCAAACCGGGTGGTAGCGATGGTTCTCGCCAGCTCGATGCACGCGATGGATTGGAAAACTTTGTACGGGTAAGTTTCACCCGCGAACATCCTATGATGTATGTAGCCATGGCCGATGGCCGCATCTCCAATCCTGTGATTTTAGAGATCGACCCCGAGGTAATCTTCTGGGAGCAGAGTCGTTATGCCGATCGCAATGCAACCAAAAATGGAGCACAGGTAGGCGATGGGGTAGACGACTTTAAGGCCATTCATTTTCATTCGGTCAAAAAAAGAAAACATTTTGACCTTGACCCTGAAGAACAACCCTTCTTTCAAGCCGAGATATTGGTGAAAGAGACCATCCCGTTGAGTGCCATCACCAATATAGCCCAATTTGGAATACCCATTCTGGCACAGCCGCAACAGTTGCAGAGTAAAACAGCCTATACGGCACAGATTACGCGCAATGCACCTACTGCCTTTCTTTTCTTGGTAGACAACTCGATCTCGATGAACCGAATGACTACCTTTAATGGTGAGCGTATGATGCTTTCGGAAGCAGTAGCACGCATTGTGAATCATCAAATAAATGAGTTAGTGTTGCGTTGCATTAAATCGACAGAGGTGCGCCACTATTACGATATAGCCGTTATTGGCTATGGTAGTGAGGCATACAGTGGTTGGCAAGGTAGCCTTGAAGGGCGCGATTTTGTATCGCCTCAAGAGTTGAAGGAGAATCCTTTCAAAGTGATTACTACCAAAGTTGAGAAGCGCACCCGCAAGGGTGTGGATCTGAAAGAGGTGGAGAAGGTGCAGTGGATTGAGCCTCGCAATGATGCTAATCACACCCGTATGAACTTGGCTTTCCAGCGAGCACAAACGCTACTGACTCAGTGGCTGGAACAACATGCTGCACAAGACTGTTATCCCCCAACGGTGATTCACATTACCGATGGCGAGTACAACGGCGGTACCACTCGAGATGAGATGATTCAGTTGGCCAACGAGTTAAAATCGATGTCTACCAACGATGGAAATGTATTGCTATTCAATGTACACGTCACACCCGAAGAGGGGGAGGCCTTTGCATTTCCTGCCGATAAGAGTGAAATTAGCAACAGTCGATATGCCACTACACTCTTCGACCTCTCTAGTTTGCTTCCTATGCGCTACAACGATGCTATATCGGCCTTGCGCAACGATGGTGTGAATAAGCGAAGAGCGGCCATGGCAGTCAATGCCAATATGTCTACCTTAGTGCAACTGATGGATATAGGAACGCCTACCAACATTAATCAACAGAGCTGAAAATGATGAAACGCAGAAAATACCCGATAACTAAAAAGCAATTGAAACAGAAAAAGCTTTTAATAAAGCGATCGTTGGAAGAGCGAAATTTATCGACAGAAACAGCTACCCTCCACGTAGAAAGCTTAACTTGCTCCATCGCCAAATTAGGTGAACAGGTGGTGAGCGAAGATGCGGTAAGAGGCGAAAGCCATCTCATTGCAGTATCCGACGGTGCCGGTGGTGGCGGCGTATATGCTGAGCGCTGGTCGGCTTATTTGTTGCAACAGCTTCCTGCAACTCCCATTACTAACTTTGAAGAATTGGATCGTTGGATGGCCGATATTTGGGAGTCGTTTTACAACGAGTGCGAGGCCGATGCCAAACAAGTGGGCGGCATGTTGCTCGATAAGTTTTACGATGAAGGCTCCTTTGCTACATTGGCTGCCGTGTGGCGCACCACACCCACGCAATGTGTTTGGATGAGTTATGGCGACAGTGTAGTGTTTCACTATAACCCGGCTACCGACGTGTTGGAACATTCGTTTACCCAGTTGGTAGATTTTGCAAAGCCTCCCTTCTTGCTAAATTGTAAAGATGAGGCTTGTGCTGATGGATTCCGTACTGGTATCTTTCAGTTGCAGCCACAATCGATTGTTTTTGCTGCTACCGATGCGGTGGCTCACTATCTGTTGCTGATGTATCAAGTTTCGCATCGTGCACAATATGCAGCAGAGCTGCAAGCAGTTCTCGATACTTCCACCAAACAACGTTTGTTGGTACAGCAAGCCATGGATCAGCAATCGGGTACGCTATTTAAAGAGGAGGTTCTATCTCAGTTGCTTGTTGCCGCAAACGATCCAACCCTGTTTGCAGAACATTTAGGCGAATTGAAAGATAGGGGAGTATTGGCACACGATGATTACTCTTTTGCCTGTTTATGCCACTAATTTATTACTTAACAATTACGTTACATGCTTATAATAGAATCAAGAAAGAAAAAAGAAGAGACACTACTCAAAAAATATCCAGGAGCTATATTGGTCGATGTAACCTCGAAGGCAACCGACAGTTTGGTTAAACTGAGTCCCTTCTATCCACATGGGGATATTCCTGTTCCTTTTTCGGAAGGAGTAACTGCTACCTGTGTAGAAGCCATCTGGCAAGGGCTCAAGGTATTTGAGACGACCGATGTTGATACACAACTTTTTCGAAATGCGAGCATGAAAAACATAAAGCGCACTTCGCGCAAGTATGGCGTACCTTTGGGACATCGCAAAGGAGTACACGGCACCGAACTGCTTTCTTATCTGGAGGCTCGCCACACCATATACCTTCCTGTCTATAAATGGATGTTGGAAAACAAGGTGACCTCTATTCTCGAACGGCTGCGTGAGGCAAGTAAGACGAAGACTATTATACTGCTCGATTATAACACCAATTGTGATGTAAACGATTTAAAAACACCCCTTTCGCACGCTTTCCTCATTAAAGCCTATATTGAAGGGCTCTATCCCTATGGTGAAAATAGCGAAGTAGAGAAAGTAGAATTTGCTGCTCAATCTTTACAATTCAAACTCTTTACCGACTTTGAGTAGTTTATATAAAATACGTGTTTCTTGCAAACGCAAGAATCACGTATTTCGCTTTTGTATTTCAAAATAAGGCCATTAGCAAACTATTCCCAAGTAACCAAATCACGGCTAAGCGCAATATGCTTTGGTTCTCCTTTTTTGCCAATCACATGATATTTTTTGGCTATTTGGGGTGATACAACATCTATGAATGCCATTCTTATACGCGAACATTTCTGGTTCATCCTACATTTCGAGTGATACGACAATCATGAAGAGCGTATAGCCTTAGTTCAAAATATCGTTCGTTTCTAAAACCATATGCCGTTCTCTTCATCACCTTTATCTTGTTGTTTATGCCTTCGACTTTTCCTGTCGATATATGGCAGTCGTACCATGCAAGTATTCCTGTCCTATGTGCCATTAT
>RZZX01000371.1 GCA_009929715.1 Bacteroidia bacterium | reverse complement strand
GCTGCGTTGACCATTGTTCCGAACACTGTCCTTGGTAAGAGCCACGGACATACAGCTCCAACAGATAAATTGAATATTGCAGGTATCGGTATCGGAGGTATGGGTGCAGCTAATCTACGTAATATGGAAACAGAGAACATCGTAGCTCTTTGTGACGTAGACTGGAAGTATGCGAAAGGTACTTTTGACAAGTATCCTCAGGCCAAGAAATACTGGGATTACCGCAAAATGTACGACGAAATGGGTAAGTCTATCGACGGTGTTATGGTTGCTACTGCCGACCATACGCACGCTATCATTTCGGCCGATGCTATTTCAATGGGAAAACACGTGTATTGCCAAAAACCGCTTACACACTCTGTTTATGAGTCTCGTTTGCTGACTAAGCTTGCCGATAAGTATCAGGTAGCTACTCAGATGGGTAACCAGGGTTCTTCTGGCGAAGGTGTAAACCTTACCTGCGAATGGATCTGGAATGGTGAAATCGGTGAAATTACAAAGGTTGAAGCCTTTACAGACCGTCCTATCTGGCCACAAGGTTTGATGACTCCCGAAAAAGCAGACAAGATTCCTTCAACATTGAATTGGGATTTATTCTCTGGTCCTGCTGAAGTTCGTCCGTTCAACAACATCTATCACCCATGGAACTGGCGCGGATGGTGGGCTTACGGTACAGGAGCTCTAGGCGATATGGCTTGTCATATCCTTCACCCGGTATTTAAATCTTTGAAATTGGGTTATCCTACCAAGGTTCAAGGTTCATCTACTTTGTTGTTACGCGACTGTGCACCACAGGCTCAGCATGTGAAATTGACTTTCCCTGCTCGCGACAATATGCCAAAAGTAGGTATGCCTGAGGTTGAAGTACATTGGTACGATGGCGGTTTGAAACCAGATCTACCTGCCGGATATCCTGCCGGAAGAGAAATGAACGACCAGGGTGGTGCTGTTATTTTCCACGGAACAAAAGATACATTGATTTGCGGTTGTTATGGTGTTAACCCATGGTTGTTGTCTGGTCGTAAGCCGGATGCTCCTAAGGTATGCCGTCGTGTACCAAAGAATGCTCACGAACAAGACTGGATCCGTGCAGCAAAAGAAAGTGCAGCTAACCGTGTTCCTACTGCATCAAACTTTGCAGAAGCAGGTCCTTTCAACGAAATGGTTGTAATGGGAGTATTAGCTGT
>RZZX01000370.1 GCA_009929715.1 Bacteroidia bacterium | reverse complement strand
TTATCCCACCAGTCGTAATTGCTGTTACGCAACTCGGTGTTCCAGCGGCCAAAAGAAATCTGCTCCTGGTTGCTGAATGATTTATACAGGTCGTACAACTCTTCGCCGTTCATTACCTCCAGGTTACCTCTGTTAAGTTCAGTAATACCTAACTTGGCAGAAACATTGATGGTAGCTTTACCTGTTTTACCTTTTTTGGTTGTCACCATAATAACCCCGTTGGCACCCTGCGAACCATAGATGGCTGTTGAAGCCGCATCCTTAAGGATAGACATGGATTCAATGTCCGAAGGATTCAATGAGCCGGCACCGTCACCAACGATTACACCGTCGATAACCCACAGAGGATCCGTGCTTCCGTTTACGGTCGATTTACCGCGAATTACAATCGCGCCTACATCGCCCGGGCGACCTGATCCGGAGTTTACATATACACCCGGAGCCTTGCCGCTCAACATATTTTCTACCGTAGGCGTGGTTACATCCATCAGTTTGTCTTTACTTACCACCTGCATGGCACCGGTAAGACTCTCCTTTTTCTGTACACCATAACCTACTACCACTACTTCGCCCAACGCCTGCGTATCCTCTTTGATACTGATGGTCATCTTTTTACCGGGAGTAGCTTTGATAATTGTCTTCAGGTAACCGATATAAGTAACCTCAAGAGTGGCATTCGCCGGAACATCCAACGAAAAGTTACCGTCAAAATCGGTACTTGTTCCATTGGATGTTCCAGCTACAAGTACATTGGCGCCTATAACCGGTTCCCCGGTTAAGGCATCAACGACAGTACCTGTAACTTTGGCGGCCTGTTGCGTGATTTGTTTCTCTGAAACAGCATTATTTACGGTGTTCTGTGGTTTGTAAATAATAATGCGATTGTTCTTTAGTTCAAATTTAGCGTTTTGATTTTTTAAGGCGTTTACAAGAATCTCTTCGATCGATTTGTTCTCCATGTCGATAGAGACACGTTCGTTCAAATCGATGTCGTTATTCCTGATAAGGAAGGAGTATTGGGATTTTGACTCGATAACATCGAACAATTCCCGCAAAGTAGAGCTTTTAAGCTTTACAGTGATGGTTGACGTTTGTAGCTCCGAAGCCTGTAGTTGCGACTGTATGGGTAACACAGACAGCAAGCAGGCAGTCAGAAACATTGTCCCATTTTTTTTCAAAAAATTTCGTTTCATTTTGTT
>RZZX01000369.1 GCA_009929715.1 Bacteroidia bacterium | reverse complement strand
TGCAAGCAATTCGGCAGATGCTGTTTTGGGAAGTACCGAAAACGGCTTCTTCACCATGGCTCTACCCAGCAGGTCGAAGTAAGCATCTGAACGTGAATATCTGCCTTTAGGTCTTTGATTTAATAGTTTCATCAATCGTGGAGTCACCACGACATGACTGATTTCGTAGGAAAGATCATTATTCATCTTTTTTTGTTTTTGTTGTTGGTTTATGATATGAAAAGCCTATCCAATATGCCATGAGGTTGTGGCAATATCAGATAGGCTCGTCTGTTGTTTTTGTGTTGTTTTGTCCTGGTCAATAGTAGTTCTGTGTTATCTCTGATTTATCGAACATAAGCATTCGGAAAGCCTGTGGACTTGCCACCATATTCCGTAACTGTTTGGACGGATAGAAAATTGCAGCCGTCAGCAGAATGGCGAGTGTTACAGCCATCGGATATAAATGCGGAGTGAATATAGCTGCCAGTGCCAAGGTATTGGTAGTAATCATCACCTTTCGCTTCTTCAAGAAGTAGAACAGCAACTCGGCCAACTGGTGTCTGATCAGGACGGCTGAAAGTGTTAGTGGCAAAAATGTCTCGATGACATTGACTCTGCATCTTGTCTGAATAAACAGATATACCAGTAGCAACATCATCACAGCAAGCACGTAGAACCGGCGAGCTACATCATGATACGCCATGCGTACATAAAAGGCTTTCATCAGCCTTCCGTCCTTCTTATAACAGCACATGGCAACTGTAAGAATAAGGATAGGGTAAATTAAAGAGACGATACTCCAAATCATAATTACAACGTTTATTTGATGAATAATTTAAGATGACGATTAATCAGTAAACTTCGAGGTTGAGCTTTATGTGACCCAATGAAGCTTTGTGAATTATCAGTTCTATGTCCTGCGGTGTGGGCTTGCAATTAAGCATTCTTGTCGTGAAATGTTTGTTGTGCCTTTCATGACGAATGGCTTTGTCAAGTTCGTATTCGGGGATGGTGAACACATGACCACGGGGATATTTTTTGAAAGGCCATTTGGTAACAAGTCGAAGAACTCTCTGGTGGCAAATCCGTATAGTACCACTGACCACGAAATAGAAGTCTTCACCCTTGTCTGTATCGAGCACATCTATCCATGTTCGATACTTGCTGATGAGATTCTGAATCTCGTTCCAGTTCTCACTTTTCATACTTACAGGAAGTCGC
>RZZX01000368.1 GCA_009929715.1 Bacteroidia bacterium | reverse complement strand
GGCATTTTTATATTTCCGCACATATCTCCAAAGCTAAAAACGATATAAAGATCTTTCCCTTTTCGGCTTAACTTACCTACCTTGCCATCGAACGGACTACCTTTGCAGGTATAGACCACGTTTTCGTCTATGCAGTAATCAAAGAGATCATATTCCAGTTCTCCCGATTCCATCTCTGAAGCGAACATAAATGTCGTCATGGCATTCTCTCTGATGAATACAGGTTTTATGGGTGCATAATTCAGGTTCATCGACACTCTTTCCTCGCTTTTCTTCCCCTTATTACTCTTCTCTTTGTCATGATCAACCCCGTAGCGTTCTTGTATCACCGCCCTGCGGATAGAAGGAATGCCATAGTCTAATTCGGTTTCAATGACGTGTAGATTATCGACTGTGGTCTTGATGAACAGGTACCCATGACACAGGAGCCTCATTCGCTCTTTACCGTTACAATCGACCTCTTTTCTTTTCGGTAGGAAAGTAGAGCAAGCAGCAGCTTTCCCCTTCTGGATGGCCTCTTTCATGTGTTCATTCCATTGGCTCAACTTCTCATCCCACTCCTCTTCATTGCGAGTTCTTAGAATCATCCATCGACTTTTGGTTCTATCTTCTTCATCTGTGTGGTTGGCTGTTGTCTTTAAAACGGTTCCTTTGGGCACGGGGATAAAGATGATGAGGTTCTCCAATAGGTGGATGTAGAATTTATCAATCTGTGCTTTTTGTACATTCTGATAATAACCCGTCAGATCGGGGAGCTGCAAATAGCTAATGGTGCACTCTTGTGATCGGGAGGGGATCTGGCCGACTAGTCTAAACTCACCGCTGTACCTCTGGAGTAAAACTTGGGTCTGACGCACGGTTGGTTCATCGTAGGTCACGGGTACTGAATTGGTGTTCCTGAATAACTTGTAGATTTTGCTCGAATGTTCTTTAAGAAGGAAAGCTTCGAGCGTCTCTAAGTCGGAATGGACATAGATGGTCTGTTCAAATTTGTTGGCTAAATGCTGAATGTTACTTGAAGGATAGACTCCGTCCGTTAGGCAGAGATACTCAAAGGAGGAGCCTTGGAGCTTCTCTTTGGCTTCTTCCATGAGGCTTTTGTTGCGGATGCGCAACTTGTACCACGACCGATGACTCTTCTCTTCAAATCTATTTGTGCTCATTCTTCCTTAAATCTTTTATCTGTGGCGTCAAAAATACAACT
>RZZX01000367.1 GCA_009929715.1 Bacteroidia bacterium | reverse complement strand
ATTAGTTTAACAAGCATTGCAAAGGGAATAACCTCGGCAGCTTGGTTTGCTGTATTAAAAAGGCGGATACTCGTTACAAAGGGAGACGATGACTAATCCGGTATACCCAGTTGGTGGCAAAACGACGGAAGTTAGTCTTTACATAAGGCTCCATCAATAAATCACTTCTGAATTCTCTCATGATAAGCCAGGAGGACTGATTTACCCAATGCCGGAAAGTTTCGTTTGAACGGTGCGTGTCTGATAACGTGAGCAACTTATCCAGATCAAAGGTGCTGTTTGCCACTCCCGCGCCCGAAATCATCGCATCATGGGCATTACATACCTGCTCAATGTGAGTCGGCACCATTAATACCGGTTTGTTCAGGTACATAGCCTCACATACAGATTCAAACCCGGCTGTTGTGGCATATGCCTTGGCGCCAGCCATATATTGTACAAACTTTGCATCGTCCAATTGATGGAAACACAGTTTCTCATCTATTTCCACTGTTTGAGGGGCTCCCTTTTTATCCCAAAAAAAGTGCATGCAAACCTGTGGATGAGTTGTATGCCAAGCCTTCACCTCTTCACTGAATCCACTGTTCAGTATATATCCATGCAGATAATCACCCTGGGCGACTTTTGCTTCAATCACTTCATTCCTCAGGAGAGGCGGTACAACAACAATCCCTTTACGAGGAACTTCCCTCATTTTACGAAAAGAAAGTGCCAGCTTTTTTCTTGAGCCGATGGCTGTAACTTTGGTGAAGAATTTTAAAGAAGCCAGCGATATTTTGTTTAATTCAGGAAATTCAAACTCGGGATGCAGGAACATGTATTGGTGAGCAATGCAAATCATAATTGCCTTTGGGCGAAACAATAAGTAGGTGAGTCCCGTCAGCATCTCATAAAAATTGACAACAACATCCGCTTTCGTTTCTTTGATCATCTCATTGATGTAGGCGATGCTACGTAAATACTTATGACCACGGCACACGTTGTATCCCACGCTTCTTAAAATAGTAAACTGTTTGTTCTTGGCCGAAGGAAGAAAGTTGGGACTTTCAAACGGAAAAACAGGCACGCCAATCTTATCACAAAAGAAACCCGGAAGCTGGCGGGACGGACTTTTGCCTACTAAAACGCCAACAACTTCGTGCCCCTCATTATGGAGCATCTGCTTTAAGGAAAGAGCCTGTGTAAGGTGACCTCTTCCTTCTCCC
>RZZX01000366.1 GCA_009929715.1 Bacteroidia bacterium | reverse complement strand
GTTTCTTCTATGCATTGCATCAGAGTAGTACGCGCATCGGCAGGTAATCTGGAAAGATCCCCTATAGCCAGCAACCGTACATTATTTTTCATTAAATCGGGGGTTTCCCTGTGGATAGCAGATACCAGCAGTCCCATTAAAGCCTGAACTTCCTCATCAGGTCTGCTCCAGTTTTCGGTAGAAAAAGTATATAGCGTAAGGTATTTCAATCCGAGCTCAGTTGCCGCTTCAACCACTTTTCGTACAGAAACGACACCCTCCATATGACCAAAACTACGGTCTTTTCCCCGCGATTTTGCCCAACGGCCGTTCCCATCCATGATGATGGCAACATGCTGTGGCATTCTATTTCTGTCAATTTTTTCTATCAAAGACATTTCTGTTTCGTATTCTTAATAATAACTATTCTCATTGTTGCAGGGCCGGTCTCGGGGTCCGAAGTCCCACGTTACCGAAAGCATCAAAAAAGAATACCAATCCTTATTCTTCAATGCGCTCCCTTTCATTTTATAGGGATCATCCAGCAATTGGTTGTCGCCGGTAACATCCAGATTGTCTCCAAACAGTTTTCTGTATGAAAACTCGCACCCGATATTTACCCGGTTCATCAACTTGTACTTAATCCCTATGCCCAGAGGCAGGTTAACACCGGCAGACGTATTTCCTTCTCCAAAAGACGTTGTTAAACCAAGTCCCGTAAAAATATACGGTGTCATTCTTTTTGTATAAGCGTATGTATACTTGTCGCTATACGGAAAGAAATTAAACTCGATCTGCCCCCCCAGGTCTACTATATTCTTTGTAAAAGATACCGGCATCGCTCCCGGAAATACGTTATCCGTATTATCGGTGCTTCCCGAAACCTTTCCCCAAAGCAAAGATCCTTTAAGCGCCCAACGGAAATTGGTGTTGTATCTTACAACAGCGCCGGCAGCAGGATTCAACTCTTTGAATAAACTGCTTTTGTTGACATCGCCCATATAAAAGGCTCCGCCAGCCATTCCTCCTATTTCATATTTATATTCCTGCGCCTTCGCAAAGACAAAGGAAAAACTGATTGCAAAAATCAGAAAAGCCTGTTTAAAGAAAGTTGAATTCATATCCTTCGAATTTATTTATCACACCATTCCTAACGTTAAAAGCAGTGCAAAATTATGATTCAAAGGAACATTCTACTCTTTAAAGCCCAATCTGTTAATTCGTCCG
>RZZX01000365.1 GCA_009929715.1 Bacteroidia bacterium | reverse complement strand
ACCTTGTTTTTCCATCATTTTCATCAGAACTTTAAAAAAATCGGTATGTTTGTTTTTCCAGCGCTTCCCTTGTTTCTGTAACTGCCAGCCATCAATGATATCTCCGTTCAGAATCAACCGGTCGCAGTTAACATGTTTCAGAAAATTGGTGACCTCTTCTGTTTTTGAATGTTCGGAGCCTATGTGGATATCCGATAAGACAATGGTAGGATAGTAAGTTCTTAATTCCATAGTGTATTAATTAGCTACACAAAAGAACCAGATCTTTATTACAGGCGCATATCATCCGGATGAAAATAAGATTAAGCTTAAGAAAAAGGAGAGACACTCTCCGCGTGTCTCTCCTTTTATAGCTGGATATCCGAAGTCCCGGATAGTTGTTAATCTTCGGCCTGACTTGCTTCGTAAGCTTTCAGCAACTTATCCTGTACATCGGCAGGAACAAGTTCGTAGCTGGCAAACTTCATTGTAAACGAGGCTCGTCCACCGGTGATGGAACTTAAGGACGTAGAATACGAAGACATCTCCTTCAAAGGTACGCGTGCAGATAGTTTTTCGTAACCCTTTTCACTGCTCATACCCATAATCATGGCACGTCTTCCTTGCAAATCGCCCATTACATCACCTAAATAATCGGCAGGCACCGAAACTTCCACATCATAAACAGGTTCCAGAATTTTAGGACCGGCTTCTTTAAACGCGGTACTGAAAGCATTTCGTCCTGCAAGCATGAAGGAAATTTCATTACTGTCAACCGGGTGCATCTTGCCGTCGTAAACCAAAACTCTTACATCGCGGGCATACGAACCGGTAAGCGGACCTTGTTCCATACGGGCCATAATTCCCTTCAGGATTGCCGGAAGGAAACGGGTTTCAATCGCACCACCCACGATACAGTTCACAAATACAAGCTTTCCACCCCAATCGAGATCTATAACCTGTGTATCGCGAACGTTCATTTTAAACTCCTGGCCGTTGAATCTATAGGTGTCCGGAGCCGGCATGCCTTCAAAATACGGTTCAACAATCAGATGAACTTCACCAAACTGTCCGGCACCGCCCGATTGTTTTTTATGACGATAGTCGGCTCTCGACGATTTGGTAATGGTTTCACGATAAGGAATTTTGGGTTCCAGAAATTCGATAGGAAGTTTATCGTTGTTTTCGATACGCCATTTGAGTGTACGAAGGTGGAATTCTCCCTGACC
>RZZX01000364.1 GCA_009929715.1 Bacteroidia bacterium | reverse complement strand
TATTATCTAAAGAAATTTTAATAAGGAAATAAACAATAATTGAATATCAAACAATGAAACGAGCAGGAGAAATACTAAAAGAACAGGTATTAGCCATCATCGGAATAATACTTGGAGCCATAGGCGGATACCTTTACTGGCATTACATCGGATGTGTTAGCGGGACGTGTCCCATTACCTCTTCGCCCATAATGAGCACAATCTGGGGAGCTTTACTGGGTGGTTTACTGTTAAGCATGTTCAAAAAAGATAAAAAGGAATCAAAATGAGACTATCCAAATTACGTAAGGCTGGTCTGTTTGCAGCAGCGATAATGTTATCATATACATTAAGTGCGCAGACCGAAGTTCGCAAACTTCTATTGAATGAAGCCATTCAACTGGCAGAAGAAAATAACAAGACATTGAAAGAGTCGGAGTTGAACAAGAACATTGCCTCCGAAAAATATAATCAGTCGGCTGCCATTTTTATGCCTCAGGTAGATTTATCCTATACAGCCTTGTTTACAGACAACCCCTTGAATGCATTCGGATTCAATCTGCAACAGGGAATCGTAACAGCAGCCGACTTTAATCCGGCCACTCTTAATAATCCGAATATGACCAAAGACTTTAGTCCGAAAGTTGAAATGATGATGCCTCTGGTTAATCCGGATCTTATCTATCAGCGTAAGGCGGCTAAAAAAGGGAAAGAAATCGCCGGATTACAGCAGGTGCGAACCACCGAATATGTAGCCTTTCAGGTAAAGCAAGCTTACATGGAACTTGCTTTGGCATACGAAGCCAGGGAGGTGATAAGCCGGGCGTTGGCAACCTCTGCCGAAGGATTGAAAAGAGCACAGGCTTTTTATGACGAAGGGTTGATTCAGCGCACCGACTTATTAGATGCACAAGTGTTTAACAGCAAATTGGAAACCGATTTATCGCAGGCAACGAACTCTATCAAGGATATCTCTGATAAGCTGAGCCTGATTATGGGAACGGAGACAGGTGTACAATATTCAGTGGATAAAATCACCGAAACGGCTGCTTCCGAGTATGCATATAACGATCACAGAACCGACTTTGTTGCCATGAGTAAAGCCATCGAAGCGCAGACATTCATGAGGCAATCGGCAAAAATGAATTTTCTTCCTAAGCTGAATGCTTTTGGAAGTTACCAGTACAATGACTCCAGGTTTGCCGAATTCGACAAAGGCAGCTATCTGGT
>RZZX01000025.1 GCA_009929715.1 Bacteroidia bacterium | reverse complement strand
CTAGGTGAAGTATAGAAAAATCGGCTCTTTTCTGGCTTAATCTAACGGCGATAATGACTTAAGCTAGCCTTCATCTGACTAAAACAAGCTAGAATTTTACTCCAAAGTCAGTAACTGCCATTCGGATGAACTTGATTCATGCGCTCCAAAGTCTGTTTTTTATCGGACTAGATTCTCCCACCAGGTTTTCGGACTGATCCCTTTTAATCTCCTAAATCCTTAATCAGCAAAAATAGGATATTTTTCCATTGTTTGGTTAACACGTGCACGTACCTGAGCGATAACAGCTTCATTATCAACATTGGAAAGAACTGTTTCAATCATTTCGGCTATTTCTACCATTAACTCCTCTTTAGCACCGCGTGTTGTGATGGCTGGTGTACCTAAACGGATTCCTGATGTTTGGAAAGCCGAACGACTATCAAATGGCACCATGTTTTTATTTACGGTAATATCGGCAGACACCAAAGCTTTTTCGGCTACCTTACCTGTTAAGTCTGGGTATTTAGAACGCAAGTCTACAAGCATAGAGTGATTGTCCGTACCACCCGATACGATGCTAAAACCACGGTCAATCAATGCTTGAGCAAGCACTTTGGCATTTTTTTGTACTTGTTGTTGGTAAGTCTTATACTCGGGTTGCAAACATTCGCCGAATGACACAGCTTTAGCTGCAATAACGTGTTCTAGCGGACCGCCTTGTACACCTGGGAATACAGCAGAATCTAGCAATTGTGACATCATTTTCACTTCACCTTTAGGTGTTTTCTTTCCCCATGGATTAGGGAAATCTTTACCTATCAGGATAACTCCACCACGTGGTCCACGAAGCGTTTTATGAGTTGTAGAAGTTACGATGTGCGCATATTTTACAGGATTCTCTAATAAACCAGCTGCGATTAATCCAGCAGGATGAGCCATATCGACCAAGAAGATAGCTCCCACTTTGTCGGCTATTTCACGCATACGTTTATAATCCCACTCACGCGAATAAGCTGAACCACCACCAATAATCATTTTAGGTTTTTCACGCAAAGCTATTTCTTCCATCTGATCATAATCTACACGACCAGTCTCTTGGTTTAAATTGTACTCACATGGTGTATAGATAATTCCGGAAGTGTTTACTGCCGAACCATGCGACAAGTGTCCACCGTGTGCCAAGTTTAATCCCATGAATTTATCGCCAGGGTTTAAAACGGCTAAAAAGACAGCAGCATTGGCTTGTGCACCCGAGTGCGGTTGGACATTCGCCCACTCAGCGCCAAAGATCTCTTTCAAACGATCGATTGCGATTTGTTCACTTTGGTCGACCACTTCACAACCGCCGTAGTAGCGTTTGCCCGGATAACCTTCGGCATACTTATTTGTTAAGCAAGACCCCATAGCTTGCATCACTTGGTCACTCACAAAATTCTCAGAAGCGATTAGTTCAATGCCTTTCAATTGGCGTTGGTGTTCTTTTTCGATAATATCGAAAATCAAATTGTCTCTTTTCATTTGTTTTATCAGATAAGATTAAAGTTTCTATTTTCAAGATACCTTGATTTGAAGGACAAATTTAGAAAAAATAAATAACTATTAAAGAATCTACCTTGTTTTTCGACAGAAAATGTCGAATTAATTAGAACTCATCCGTTAAATACACAGATGCGGTCACTTGCTGTAGCTAACTGACAAACGATTATTTTTTCTTCTCTACACTCCAGCCGAATTTTCCTATTTTATCTCCCAGTTCATAATACCCACCATGAACATAAACTAGTGGATTAGCTTCGGCCAATTCTAGCTTACCTGTTTCTTTATTTAAATGATTCTCTTCTGCACGTACGTTAACCACATCGGCAATAAACATGTCATGCGAACCTAATGAGAGAATCTCTTTCACTCTACATTCGATGCAAAGCGGAGATTCTTCTATTAAAGGAGCATTAACCACCGAACACTTTCCAGGAGTCAGTTTCATCTCTTCAAACTTATGAAAGTTCTTTCCCGAACGTACGCCACACCAATCGGTTGCAAATGCCATATCTTTTGTCGTGAGGTTAATAACAAACGCCATGTTTTTTTTAATGATGTCGTAAGAGTGACGCTCCGGACGTACAGAGATATAGCACATGGGCGGATTGGTGCAGATCGTTCCGGTCCACGCCACCGTTATGATGTTATACTCACTCTCTTCACAACCACAGCTGACTAAAACAGCAGGTAAAGGGTAGATCATTGTTCCGGGTTTCCAATCTTGCTTCATAATTAAATTTTAAAAATAACCTCATTAACGCCTCCTTTTAAAGGCGTTAATGAGTGAAAGTAAAACATTGAGAGTCCTTTTAAAGACTCGAAATCTTATAAAATAGAAAATTCGTCTTTCCGTTGTTCTCGGTCGCAATAATGGCATTTAAGCACACACTCTTCCTTATCGATAACATGAAAAAGAGTAGCCATCGGCTCGTTGTTGCTGATGCACTTAGGGTTAGCGCATTTTATAATCTCACGAAGATCATCTGGCATTTGTACTTCTCTTTTTTCTACCACTTCGTAGTCACGAATGATATTCAATTTAACGTGTGGTGCCACCACCGAAATTCGATTAATCTCTTCATCATCGAAATACTTATCGGCAATTTTGATAATACCCTTCTTGCCTAGTTTCTTGCTATCTAGATTAAATCCGATAGTAATGTTATTCGTCATCTGGTCTAATCCCAACAACTGTACCACCGTGAAGAGTTTTTCGGATGGTATATGATCTATTACAGTGCCATTTTTTAAGGCGGCTACCTGCAATGCTTGTTTGTCATCATTCATAATAACTGTCGTTTTTTATGTCTTCTAAGGTAATTCCCAATACATCGCATAAGATTGCTTCACGTGCATAAAGCCCATTCTGTGCTTGTTGGAAGTAATACGCTTTAGGGCTATCATCTACATCATAAGCGATCTCGTTTACCCGTGGAAGTGGGTGAAGAATACGTAAGTTAGAACGTGTATTTTCCAGCATTTTATGCCTAAGGATATAGACGTTTTTAACGCGTTCATACTCCATTAAATCAGTGAAGCGCTCACGTTGAACTCGAGTCATGTAAAGTATATCGGCATCAGCGATAATTTCCTCATTGAAATCGGTATGTTCTACGTAGTTTATGTGATGCTTTCTACAATAAAGCTTATACTCCTCTGGCATTTTCAATTCATCGGGAGCTATGAAATGAAAAGTGGGGTTAAAATGGCGCATAGCCATCAGGAGTGAATGGACGGTTCTACCATATTTCAAATCGCCTACCAAGAAGATGTTTAAATTCTCCAACGTACCTTGCGTCTTCTGAATGGAATACAAATCAAGCATGGTTTGTGACGGATGCTGATTCGCTCCATCACCAGCATTGACGATGGGTACTGGCGCAATTTCACTTGCATAGAGGGCAGCTCCTTCAAGGTAGTGACGCATCACGATAATATCGGCATAGTTACTCACCATCATAATGGTATCTTTCAAGGTTTCTCCCTTCGATGAGCTTGTTGCTTTGGGATCAGCAAAACCAATTACACGTGCCCCCAATCTATTGGCTGCTGTTTCAAAACTTAATCGAGTACGGGTGGAAGGTTCAAAAAAGAGGGTAGCCACCACTTTATCGTGGAGGATTTGCCGGTTAGGGTTCATTTCAAACTGTTTGGCCATTTCGAGCATATAAAGAATCTTCTCTTTAGAACACTCTGCAATGGTTACTAAACTTCTGTTTTCCATTTTGTTAGGATTAAAAATGTGGATAGAACTTATGTTACCGGAGTGTAAAGATACTGTTTTTTATAAAAAAGAGGCTATTAAGAACGAAAGAATCTTTTGGAAAAGTTTTTTTTGGGGGGCATCGGCTAAAGACATGCTAGGTCGAAATCAATATCGAGTTTTAATGAAAAGCTGGCATTTAGTCTTTTTCTGATAATCGTTATCTAATTTGCAAGCATTAAGTTGCCGAATGAAGGGTAAATAATAAATCGTTCTTGCGGTGGTGTACGGGAATTTACTTAACTTTGCGCAACTATTTGTGATTATTAATACGTGTTTAAGAACTAAAGATAGAGACATGACTAAAAAAATAATAAAAGGACTTTGGATATTATTAGCTGCGGGAATTCTGCTTTGCGTCTTTGTATTTACATCAATCGCTTATGGTTGGATAGGGTATATGCCTCCTATTGAAGAACTAGAAAATCCTAATTATAAGTTTGCTACTGAAATTTTATCGGAAGATAATAAGGTATTAGGAACTTGGTCGTATAGCAAAGAAAACCGTGTTTATGCGGGATATGATGAGTTCTCGCCAGCAGTTATAAATGCGCTTATTGCCACAGAAGATGTCCGATTTGAAGATCATTCGGGTATTGATATAAAAGCGCTCTTTAGAGCCATTGTAAAACGTGGCTTATTATTCCAAAAAAATGCCGGTGGAGGAAGTACACTCTCACAGCAATTAGCCAAACAGCTCTATACCGATGTGGCAAGTAATACCTTACAAAGACTTTTGCAAAAGCCGATAGAATGGGTTATTGCTGTTAAGTTAGAACGGTATTATACCAAAGAGGAGATTCTGAGTATGTATCTTAATAAATTCGATTTCTTAAATAATGCTGTCGGGATAAAAACAGCTTCGTATACTTATTTTGGTTGCGAACCAAAAGATTTGAAAGTAGAAGAAGCGGCTACCCTCATCGGTATGTGTAAGAACCCATCGCTCTATAACCCTGTGCGCTACAATGAACGGGCAAAGGGTAGAAGAAACGTGGTGCTTGATCAAATGCGAAAAGCTGACTATCTGACTACTCAAGCGTGTGACTCTTTACAAGCCTTACCACTAAAACTAAACTATCACAGAGTGGATCATAAAGAGGGGCTCGCTACTTATTTAAGAGAGTACTTGCGCTCTGTTATGGCGGCTCAAAAACCTGATAGAAGTGATTATAGACAGTGGCAAATGCAGAAATATTACGAGGATTCACTTAATTGGGAAACGAACCCACTGTATGGCTGGTGCGAAAAGAATCATAAAAAAGATGGAAGCTCCTATAATATTTATACAGACGGACTGAAGATCTACACCACCATAGACTCACGCATGCAACGATATGCCGAAGAGGCTGTTTCTGAACATTTAGGTGAATACTTGCAACCTCTGTTTTTTAAAGAGAAAAAAGGACGACGGAAAGCGCCATACTCTAACATGATTACGCAAGAAGAAGTGGATGGTATTTTAGATAAAGCAATGAAGCTTTCGGACCGGTATCGGACAATGAAAGCAGCAGGCGCTTCGGAAGCTGAAATAAAGAAAGCGTTTCATACCAAAGAGAAAATGTCGGTCTTTACCTGGACAGGAGAACGAGATACCATCTTGACACCAATGGATTCTATCCGTTATTATAAGTGCTTCCTTCGCTCTGGATTTATGTCTATGGACCCTAGAAACGGTCATGTTAAAGCGTATGTGGGAGGCCCTAATTATACTTACTTCCAATATGATATGGCTATGGTAGGAAGAAGACAAATCGGGTCGACGATTAAACCGTATTTATACACATTGGCCATGGAGAATGGCTTTTCTCCTTGTGATGAAGCCAGACACGTGGAACAAACGCTTTTTGATGAAAATGGAAAACCATGGTCGCCACGAAATGCGAATAAAAAACGATACGGAGAAATGGTTACCCTCAAATGGGGATTGGCTAACTCGGACAACTGGATTTCTGCGTATCTAATGAGTAAGCTTAATCCTTATGCGTTGGTGCGCCTCATTCATAGCTTTGGCGTTCGAAATAAAGACATCCAACCAACTGTTTCATTGTGCTTGGGACCATGCGATATCTCAGTGGGAGAAATGGTTAGTGCTTATACGGCTTTCGCTAATAAAGGCATTCGCGTAGCTCCACTCTTTGTGACAAGAATTGAAGATAATGAGGGTAACGTTATTTCGTCATTTACCCCACAAATGGAAGAGGTTATTAGCATGACAAGTGCTTATAAGATGTTGGTTATGCTTAGATCGGTTATTAATAACGGAACAGGTGGACGTGTCCGCCGTTATGGAATTACCGCCGATATGGGAGGAAAAACGGGTACTACTAATGCGAACTCCGACGGATGGTTTATCGGATTTACGCCTTCTCTGGTTTCAGGATGCTGGGTCGGAGGTGAGGATAGAGATATCCATTTTGATACAATGACTTATGGACAAGGAGCTGCTTCGGCTCTTCCTATTTGGGCCAAATACATGAAAAAAGTGTTCGATGATAAATCATTGGGGTATAGCCAAAACGAACAGTTTAAACTCCCTGAAGGATTTGATCCTTGCGCAGGACTGGAAACAACTGGAGGGGCTATTCCTGAAGAGAATGGCTTGGACAACTTATTCAATTAAAAGATGCCTAAGTGCCTCATTGCAATAGGAAGTAATTTTAAGCGGGAGCAAAACATGCGTTTAGCTCGTCGTAGATTGATGATGGAATTTCCCTCAATCTGCTTTGCTAAGGAGTTAGAAACTAAACCTATTCACTTTGAAAACCCGGCTTTGTTTTCTAATCAGGTGGCGGTGTGCCTCGTTGACGAAACGTTCGAAACGGTTAAAACCAAACTTAAATCGATTGAGCGTGAAGCCGGACGTAAACCGGAAGATAAAGCGCTAGAAAAAATATGCCTGGATATTGATCTATTGGCTTATGGACAACTTGTTTTTAAAAAGAATGAGTGGCAGCGCAAATATATTATAGATAGTATGAATGAATTAAAGCAAAAAATAACTCTATTTGATATGAATTTTTTAGGCATTATTCCGGCTCGCTATGCATCGACTCGCTTCCCGGCTAAACCTCTAGCGATGCTAGGAGGAAAAACTGTTATCCAACGGGTTTATGAACAGGTGGCCGGCGTGCTCAACGAGGTTTATGTGGCAACCGATGATAAACGGATTGAAGCAGCTGTGCTTGCGTTCGGCGGAAAGGTTGTGATGACTTCGACTGAGCATAAAAGTGGCACTGATCGTTGTTATGAGGCGTTGACTAAAATAGGCGGGAACTATGATGTGGTGGTCAACATTCAAGGGGATGAACCGTTCATTCAACCATCGCAAATCGAGGCTATTAAAGCGTGTTTTACTGATGATGGTACTCAAATAGCCACATTGGTCAAACCTTTTTCTGGTAATGACTCGTTTGAAACTCTCGAAAATGTAAACTCACCTAAAGTGGTCGTGAATAAGAATTTTAATGCGCTCTACTTTAGTCGGTCGGTCATTCCATATCAACGAAATGCCGAAAAGAAGGAGTGGGTCAGCCAACATACCTATTATAAACATATTGGCTTATATGCCTATAAAACAGAGGTCTTAAAAGAGATCACTGAATTACCGCAATCGGCTTTGGAACTAGCGGAATCATTGGAACAACTCCGATGGCTAGAAAATGGGTATAAAATAAAAGTGGGGCTCACTGAGGTCGAGACTATAGGCATAGATACACCTGAAGACTTAGAAAGAGCCGAAACGTTTTTAAAAGAGAGATTATAAAGGTTATGAATAGAACAATACAACCAGAAATAGAAAATTTAGAGACGTTTCAGATTCCTCGGCCCATCCGGACCGAACTACCTAATGGCATTCCTTTAACAGTGCTAAATGCGGGAACGCAAGAGGTGGTACGCATAGATATTCTTTTTGCGGCTGGGCAGTGGCATCAGACTCAAAAGCTTCAAGCATTATTTACCAACCGGATGTTGCGGGAAGGTACACGAAAGTTTTCAGCACCGGTTATCGCTGAAAAACTGGATTATTACGGGGCATGGCTAGAGCTCTCTAGCTCGGCCGAATATGCTTATATCTCACTCTATTCGTTGAGCAAGTACGTAGCTGAAACGTTGGAAATTGTACAATCTATCATTAAGGAACCACTTTTCCCTGAGAAGGAGTTGAATACAATCCTTGATAGCAAAAAACAACAACATTTGGTCAACAAAACGCGAGTGGATTTTTTAGCGCAACGGGCTTTGCAGAAAACAGTCTATGGTGCGTCACACCCTTGTGGCACGTATGTTGAAGAAACCGATTTTGAAGCGATAACTCCAGATGTTTTAAGAGCTTTTTACACGGAGCATTACCAAGCAAATAATTGTGCTATTTTTGCTGCAGGAAAGGTCACTGATTTGGTTATTGATCAGATAACAAGAGCTTTTGGAGAGCCTTTTGGCTTGCTTAAAACAAGAACAGAGAAGCGCTCTTTTTCTTTTCAAACAGCTCCCGAAAAACGTTTCTTTACAGAACGTGAGGATGCCATGCAAAGTGCCTTGAGAATGGGATGTGCTACCATCACGCGTTCTCACCCTGATTATTTAAAATTCAGGGTGCTTAATACAATCTTTGGAGGGTATTTCGGAAGCCGACTGATGTCGAATATCAGAGAAGAGAAGGGATATACATATGGTATCTCATCTGGAATTATGTTCTATCCGGATAATGGGTTGTTCTTAATTAATACGGAAGCTGATAATGATTTTGTGGAACCGATTATACAGGAGGTTTATCGAGAAATAGATAAATTACAACAGGATTTGGTGTCCGATAAAGAATTGACTCTTGTACGGAATTATATGCTGGGCGAAATGTGCCGAAGTTATGAATCACCTTTTTCTATTCTTGACGCTTGGATCTTTATTCATACAACCGGACTTGACTCGGATTACTTCACTCGCTCACTCGATGCATTGAAAGAGGTTACTGCTCCCGAAATTCGAGATTTAGCAGAACGCTATTTGTGTAAAGAGAGTTTAAAAGAAGTCATAGCCGGTAAAAAAATGGCATAAAAAGGCCACAAAATGCGTGGTTTTTAGATAGAAATCTTATCTTCGCCATAAGATGATTTTTTTAAAAATTGAAAAACAAGATATACTGATGAAATTTAGATACCTATGCTTAGCATGTGCTCTCTCACTCTCTTGCTCGAGCTACAGCTTTGCACAACAGAAAGAAGGATTCTTAGACAAAATGAAAAACGTCTTCTCTTCTGAAATTAAAATTGGCAATTACACCTTCAAAGATGGCAGTGAATATATCGGCGAACTAAAAGGTAATAAACCTAATGGGAAAGGAAAAACAACTTTTAAAAATGGCGATGTGTTTGAAGGCGACTATGTGAAAGGTAAAAGACAAGGATTTGGCATTTATCTTTTTCCAGATGGCGAAAAATATGAAGGCCAATGGTTTCAAGATCAACAACACGGAAAAGGTATTTATTATTTCATGAATAATAACCGCTACGATGGTATGTGGTATCAGGATTACCAACATGGACCAGGTATGATGTATTATCATAATGGCGACGTGTATGATGGGACTTGGGCCAATGATAAACGTGAAGGTATAGGTACTTATGCTTGGGCTAACGGAGCCAAATATATCGGCCATTGGAAGAATGATAAAAAAGAGGGCAAAGGTACTATGACTTGGGAAGATGGCTGTGCATATAGCGGTGATTGGAAAAATGATGTACGCCATGGGAAAGGGGTCTTTGAATATGCAAATGGAGATAAATACAGCGGCGATTGGAAAGATGATATCCAGCATGGCAAAGGCACCTATTACTTTAGAAATGGAGATCGATACGAAGGAGAATATGTCTTAGGTGAACGAACTGGCAAAGGTGCTTATTATCACGCCAATGGAGATAGCTATGTAGGTGATTTCAAAGATGGTATTCAAGAGGGACAAGGTATGTTTACTTGGAGTACAGGGGCTGTTTATAGCGGACAATGGAAAAATAATAAAAGAGAAGGACGGGGTAAGTATACCTGGAATAATGGCGATACTTATGAAGGAGAATGGAAAAACAATCGGCCAAATGGCGAAGGAATCTTGTCTACGACTGCCGGAACGCAGTACAAAGGCGCTTTTAAAGAGGGGCTAGAAGAGGGACATGGTGTTCAAATAGATAAAGATGGAAATATTTTCGATGGCTTCTTTAAACAGGGGTTACGGGACGGCTCATTCGTTGAAAAAGATAAGAATGGCAAGTTGATTCGAAAAGGAATTTATAAAATGGGGCGATTGGAGAACTTATAAAGGTTCTCTAATCACTTTATTCCTATTTATAGCAGCGCATTTATAGGTAGGGTTAAAGCTTGAAATTCAATCATAGCATTGAACAGTGTTATGGCCGAATAGCCCGACAACTCTTCTACCAAGATTTCTTTCTCTATAATAGCGTGTTGGTCTAGGAGCTTAGCTCTTTGAGTCCCTGCTAGAAGTGGAGTAGATGGAGTAACCCAAGAAGTGCCATTATAAAGGGCTACATTGGCTATTGAAGTATCTGTAAGCCGCCCATCTCGTGTAATTAAAACATCATCCGCGCCAGAACGTTGGTCGAATAACTGATTTATATTTTCTCTGTTAACGCTTTTATAAGGGTATCTAATCGCTTTATCTTCCACGAGTTTTAAAGTATGCACCGGACGGATAGTGTAAGGGGCATAACTTATTTCATCAATGTCACGACTATAGATCAATCGGCATTTTAAAATACCAAGTTCATGAGGAGAAGGTTGAATGAAATCAATCAAATCGATTGTCTCTGAAGAGCCGAAAAAAGTACTTCGCGTCCGATTAAAACGAGCATTATGATACGCTATATTCTGAATTTGACCGGATTCTATGCGTATGGTCTCAATAAATTGGTACATAAACTTTCTGTTTCATCTCATTATATTCACTTAAAGCTTCACTTTGAAAAGTAATACCGCCACCACTTTTAAAATAAAAGTGCCCATCGCGTTCTTCTATAAACCGAATCATAACAGCACTATCTAATTGACTTCCATCAAAATAGCCCATTACACCGGTGTAAAAACCTCTTTGATAGGTTTCTGCTTCTGCTATTATTTGCGCTGTTTTGTGTTTGGGCGCACCTGTTATAGAACCTGCCGGAAGGAGCTTAAATAAAAGGTTGCCTAAATCTTCCGTAAACCCATCAGGTAGTTGGCCACAAATATCCGAACTCGTTTGCAAAATGGGCCCTGTATTGGTTTGAAGCGTCTCTACATACCGATAGCGATCTACTGTGACCTGCGTAGCCACCATACTTAAGTCATTCCGAATTAAATCGACTATAGTTGCGTGTTCGGCTTGTTCTTTAACGTCATTCATAAGCAACTCCTTAGCTTGAGGGGTAGTGGCTTTGATGGTACCTTTCATCGGATAAGAGTGAATCTGTCCATCATGAATACGAATGAAAATCTCAGGCGAAAAAACCACAAATTGCCGGTTAATCCAAAGCTTATACCGCGCTTGGGAGCGGTGAAAGATGGTTTTAAGCGAAAGATTTGTCTCAATAGGAGTCTCGCAAGTCAGATTAGTCAGGAAACTATTACCAGCTAAAAGATGGTTTTTAACGCAGCGAAAAGAGGCATTATAAGCCTCAAATGAGATTGGAAAACGATTCCATTCTAAAGGGCTATCATCATAAATAGGGCTGCTCCCAACATTAGAGAAACCGTTAAAATCGAATAAGAACTCATCAGGATTGATCGCATCAACCTCTTCAATATAGGAATGAGACTGGTTATAATCTATCACAAACACAAACGGTACCTGCTTGCTAGACAAGTCATTAAGACGCTTTATACTTTGTTCTTTATTATATGCGATCATTATTCGATGAAATAAAAGAGACTATCCTAAATAAGCTGTACGAAGCTTATTTAAGGATAGTTTGATATTTTAGACGGTAGTTCCGCTGTTCTTAAATAATATATTGCGAGCTAATAGATTCATTATTAACCACTCTCTTAATCGTTTCCGCAAACATATCGGCAATACTTAGCTGTTTTACTTTAGCACACTTCTTACTATAAGGAATACTATCAGTAAAGACCATTTCTACCAAACAAGATTCTTGAATACGGAATGAAGCCGGATCAGACATCACACAGTGACTAGAAATAGCACGCACAGAGTTGGCTCCAGATTCCATCATGATGTTGGCCGCTTTAGTGATAGAGCCTGCCGTATCAACGATATCATCAATTAAAACCACATTCTTGCCTTTAACGTCTCCGATGACTTGCATAGAAGCCACTTCGTTGGCTTTTTCACGCGATTTAGTACATAGAACCAATGGCACACCCAAGTATTTAGAGAAAGTACTTGCGCGTTTTGAACCGCCTACATCAGGCGTTGCAATAACCAAATCTTCCAAACTCAAAGACTGAATGTAAGGCAAGAAAACAGCCGAAGCATACAAGTGATCGACAGGAACATTAAAGAATCCCTGAATTTGATCTGCATGCAAATCCATTGTTATCAAGCGGTCAATACCAGCCACCACCAATAAATCGGCTACTAATTTAGCGCCAATAGAAACGCGAGGTTTATCTTTTCTATCCTGACGTGCCCATCCAAAATAAGGGATAACTGCAATGACGCTCTTAGCTGATGCCCGCTTAGCAGCATCAATCATCAGAAGGAGTTCCATTAAGTTGTCCGAATTAGGGAAGGTCGATTGAACTAGAAAAACATGTGAACCGCGGATTGATTCTTCATAAGAAACTGCAAATTCACCATCGGCAAAGTGGGTAATATTCATGTTTCCCAAAGGACAATTGAGACTTGCGCAGATTTTTTCTGCAAGGTATCTCGAATTAGTTCCCGAGAATACCATAAAGGGTGCTTTTTCGCTCATTTTTTAATAGTAGTTACCTATTTGTTAATTTGCCTGCAAAGGTATAAATTCTCTAAGCATTAAAAAAGAAGTTGGCTCATTTTTTCTTTAAAACAATCGAGTTAATCAAATCATGAAAAGAACTTTTGAGATTCATTCCGCTAAATAAGTAAACGCTTATTGCTTAAAGCATCTCATTTAAGGAAAAAGAATTCATCGTTTCTAAAATCCCTTGCTACATGCTGATGGAAAATAGGATCGGTGCTTTCTTTCTAAAGTTAAAGAAGAATCACAAAGATTTGAGAGTATTGGTTCATGCAGGCTGAAATCTACTTGCAAAACATAAGCAAGTTGTTTAAGTTTCCATAAATAAAAGCAGATTTGAATAAGCAAGACTTATAATGTGGTTTTTATAGAAAAATAGACTTCCTTTATCAGAAATATTTGTAGATTTGCTAACTAAAACCCTATTTTTAATGAATTTGCGTAGTCTTATATACCTATTCTTCATTGTTTTGGCATTCACCGGCACTTTTTCGGCTTGTACTGATATGGTGCCAACACATGAAATTCGGCTTATTGATTCGCTCAATAGCGAAGCTTATAGATATAGGTATAAAAACTTAGACTCGTCTGGATACTACGCACAAGAAGCCTATTCGAAGATTAATCTCTATAAATCAGGAAAAGCCGAAGCGTGCAATAACCTGGGCTTTCAGGCTTTTATGAATATGGATTTCGACAAAGCCGAAAGACTCCACAAAGAGGTTTATAAATTTGCAAAAAACGAATTGGAACTGCTCGTAGCCGATATCGGACTAATGAAAATAAGCCAACGTACGGCTATGAATAAGGAGTTTTACGACTACCGCAATAGGGCTTTAAAGCGGATGAAGCGTATTCGTGAAGATAGTGATCTTTTTATCGATAGACATGAGCAATTGCGTTTAAACTTTGCCTTCTCTGAGTTTTATATTGTTTCAGCCATTTATTACTACTACTTACAGCAACGAAGTGAAGCGTTTGAGTCGCTAAGCCATGTTAATGAGGAGGAAATCGCAACGGATACGAATCAGATTTTATATTTTCACTATATTAAAGGAGCCACGTCGCTCTGTCAAGCTGAAACTCCAGACGAAGAGTTGTTGCTAGAGTTTGATGAGTTGTATAGAACATGGAGAATTGCTTCACAAAGAAAAGACCTCTACTTTGAAGGAAATAGCCTTCAAGGACTTGCTGCGTTAATGATTTCATCTGAGAAGTTTGAATTCTTTAAAGCCAGACGTTTACACGCCATCGAAAAGTTAGCAACTCCTGCTGATTCATTATTGCCTCTACACTTGGCGCAGTCAGCACTGAACTTGTTTAAAGAATATGGAGATTTGTATCAAACAGCTGGTACATACGTCACCATCAGTAAGTATTATAACGCTCATGGCAGATATGACATTGCTCTGGATACTTTAATAAAAGCACTCGATTGTGTGAATAAACATCACTTACTGAGGTATCATAAAAATAAAACGACGTTCGATAAACTGGTACCTTACTCAGAGAACGTTAATGCAGGAATAGATCTATTATGGGATGAGCATCCAGGCATAAAAACGGTACCTGAATGGATCTCACGCATACGAGAACAATTAAGTGTTTCTTATGCCGGATTAGGACTGAAAAGGGCATCTGACTATAATCGAAATATTTACTTGGCTATTTTGAACTTTACACGCCAGGACAAAGAGTTAGAGAGCAGGTACTTGTCTTTAGAGGCAGAGTCAAAACAGCTAACATTAGTGATGTTTGCAGTCATTATCGGTCTGTTTTTTCTAATTATTTTCTTGATCTTTTTCAATAAGCGGACCAAGGTGCGTAACCAACTGTACATGGAACGTTTACAGAATACATTGGACTTGTGCAAAGATATTATGTCGTCTATCCCGATGGATACTGAACTGATCCAACAAGGTCTCGATCGGTTATTTGGACCGAATCGCCTTAAACTTGAAATAAACGAAGATAAAAAAGCAATCTTCACACCGATGCAACGATTAAATAAGGAAGAAAAAGCTTTAGTCCTCCTGCTTCAACCTTATGTAGATTGGGCTTTGGATAATGAACAGGTTATAGAAGAGTTGAGTGATGAACAGTTGATGATCGAAAAACAACGTTATATTTACGAACAACATATCAGCGGGAATAAACGACAAAACATCATCAAAAAATCATGCATGGCTATCGTTAATGGAATACATCCATATATTGATCGCATTTTAAATGAAGTTAGCAAACTACTAGAAAAGGGGTATATCGAGAAAGATAGCATTAAAAAGGATAAGTTGCAATATATCGATGAACTGGTTTCTACCATTAATGAATACAATGATATTCTTGCACTCTGGATTAAAATGAAACAAGGTTCTCTAAGCTTGAACATTGAAACATTTGAATTAAATCCTTTATTTGAACTTTTAAATAAGGGACGACGAGCGTTTGAAATGAAAAATCAAAAGTTCGTTATTGTGCCCACTCAAGTTAGTGTGAAAGCCGATAAATCCTTAACGCTCTTTATGATCAATACGTTGGCCGAAAATGCTCGAAAATACACGCCAGAGGGTGGGGAGATAAAGATTTATGCTACAACAACAGATAACTATGTGGAAATATCCGTTGAAGATACTGGCATCGGGCTATCGATAGAGGACTTAAACCATATTCTTGAGGAGAAGGTCTATGATTCACGTGCTATTGGAATGAAAGCGGCTGAAAATCCTGATCTTTTAAAGAAAAATAAAGGGAGTGGTTTTGGCTTAATGAATTGTAAAGGAATCATAGAAAAATACAGAAAAACCAATGACTTGTTTCGAGTTTGCCTCTTTAATATCGAAAGTGAGCCTGGTAAAGGTAGCCGATTCTATTTCCGGTTGCCTTTAGGGATTCGAAAGCTAATGGTTATCATAGGAATCTGTTTCATTCCTTTTCTGATGGGGGCTTGCATGGAAGAGACGCTACCTCATACAACTGCAACGTATGATGCTCTTGAACTGTCTAAAGACTCAACCGATGAAAATTTACTTGATAGTGCATCTGAATACGCCAATTACGCTTATTATGCCAATGTCAATAAGCACTATGAAAAAGCATTAAACTATGTTGATTCTGCCATAGTTCTTCTAAATAAGGACTATGATAAATATGCGCCTGCACAAAAAGAACGGCATTATATGACGTTGGTAGGTGAGGGGACACCTGCTGAGATCCATTGGTGGAACACGTTGTTCAATTCCGATTTTCACGTAATACTCGACCTTAGGAATGAAGCATCTGTGGCTTTTTTAGCTCTTAAGCAGCTCGACAACTATAATTACAATAACTCGGCCTTTACTGATTTATATAAATTACAAAGTGAAGATCAATCTCTTGAAACATACTGTCGGCAGTTGGAGCTGTCGACTATAAATAAGACTATTGGAATTATTCTTTGTTTGATTTTATTGGTTACGTATCTGATTATTTATTACTTGGTCTATATGCGTAAGAGGCTTCAAAACAGGCTAAACTTAGAGCAAGTTCTTGAAATTAATAAAAAGGTTTTTACCGCTTCTGTGGTTCGCTCGGAAGATGTGTCTAACTTATTAGAACGGGAGGAAAATACCTTAAAACAGATCCCACAGCGAATAGTCAACGAGTCTTACGATTATGTTAATGAATTGCTCACGTGCCATTGCATGGGCATAGCGGTCTATAATGAAACAACTCACCGATTAGAGTATGCGTCGCAACCGCATCAGCTGATGCCAGGTATTATAGGAAGCTGTTTTACTTCTCAGAAATATCTCTCAGAGAACGAACAGCATGCTTTGCCTTTGATCGTTGAGGTTCATGGTGATAAACGGTGTATCGGCGTTTTGTACATTGAAAGACGTTCGGGTACAGAACAACCGGCAGATGACATTTTACTTGAATTGGTGGGACGCTATGTTGCAATAGCTATTTTTAATGCTGTTATAACATTGGCTATGAAGTACCGCGACATAGAATCGGCTCAAGAAGAGGCTTATAGAGCATCGTGGGAGGATAGCATGCTGCATGTTCAAAATATGGTGCTCGATAATTGCTTGTCGACCATTAAGCATGAAACAATCTACTATCCAAACAAAATAAAGCAAATCATCGACCGAATTAATTTGCAACAACTATCGCCTGAAGAAGAACGCCAAGCTATTGAATCAATAACGGAATTAATAGAATATTATAAAGGTATATTTTCCATTTTAAGTTCATGTGCCTCAAGACAGCTCGAAGAGGTTACGTTTCGACGGACTACTATTCAGGTACAAGATCTCTTTGATGCAGCTGAAAAATATTTCAAGAAAGCAACGAAAGGGGGCGAACGAAACTTGACGTTAATAACCGAACCCTGCCACGAGAAGATCATCGGCGACACAAATTTGTTGCGCTTTTTATTTGAAAACTTGATAGATGAAGCCATGAGCTTTCCCGAAAATGGTGAACTGCATCTGAAAGCTTACGAAGAAGAGGGTTTTGTACGCTTTCTATTCACTGATAAGCGCCGAAATAAAAGCATCGAGGAACTTAATGCTTTATTTTATCCAAGTTTAAAACGCCTCATCCCAACTGAGAAAGGTGATTTAAAGGGGACTGAATACTTGATTTGCAAACAAATTATTCGGGATCATGATGAATTCGCAGGACGTAGAGGCTGCCGAATCAATGCTGAACTGGCTGAAAATGGAGGGTTTAGGATTTATTTCACATTGCCTAAAAAATAGAGACACATAAAAGTTATGATAGAAAAAACTATGGAAGAGAAGAAATTTAAAGTTGTTATCGTTGAAGATGTCAAATTGGAGCTGAAAGGAACTGAGGAGATCTTTCGGCATGAGATTCCTCATGCTGAAGTGATTGGGACAGCCATGACCGAAAGTGAGTTTTGGTCCTTAATGGAAAAGGAAGTCCCTGATCTAGTTCTTTTGGACTTGGGATTAGGGGGGTCAACAACCATTGGAGTGGATATTTGTCGCAACATTTTTAAACGGTATCAAGGCGTTCATGTGCTGATCTTTACCGGAGAAATTCTCAATGAGAAGTTATGGGTGGATGTTCTGGAAGCAGGTGCCGACGGGATTATTCTTAAGACGGGCGAATTGCTGACTAAAACAGATGTACAAGCGGTAATGGATGGGAAAAAATTGGTCTTTAATTATCCTATCATGGAAAAAATAGTAGAACGTTTTAAACAGTCGGTTATCAATGACACTAAACGTCAGGAGGCGGTTATCAACTACGATATTGATGAATACGATGAACGATTTTTAAGACATCTAGCATTGGGGTATACCAAGGAGATGATAGCCAACCTTAAAGGAATGCCTTTTGGGGTGAAATCTTTAGAGAAAAGACAGAATGAACTGATCAACCGCTTGTTTAAAAATAGCGAACGGGTAGGCATTAACGCCACACGACTAGTGGTGAGAGCGTTCGAATTGCGTATATTAGATTTAGATAATTTAGAGGAAGATGAAGAGTAAATGGCGTATGCCACATCTGGCCACGCTTTATTTCCTATTGGTGCTAGGAATCATCTTTGGCTCGTGGATCTGTGAAATCTACGGCATAAAGGTTTCAATGCCTCAAACAGGAGAAGAAATTCGGGTGCAAAGTTTGCTGAGCCCTGAGGGTATTCGATGGTGGTTGCGTCATTCTATTAGCAACTTCACTAATTTTGCACCGCTGGGCATGGTACTTATCGCCACATTTGGATTAGGATTAGCTCAGCATTCCGGCTTTATACAAGCTTGTATCAGGCGTGGCATGGGCGAACATAAAAGTCAGAAACGAATCATCCTTTGGGTGATTTTTCTCGGATTACTATCCAATGCGGTTGGAGATGGTGGGTATATCCTGCTACTACCTATCGCAGCTACCCTTTTTCAATGGGTAGGATTAAATCCGATAGCGGGTATTATAACAGCTTATGTATCGGTCTCTTGTGGTTATAGTGCGAACGTTGTTTTAAGTACTCTCGACCCTCTCTTAGCTCACACCACCCAAGAGGCAGCACTGATTGAAATAGGTTATCAAGGAAATACAGAACCTTTGTGTAATTACTTTTTTATGAGTGCTTCGACCTTTCTTATAGCATGGGTTATTTATGTCATTACACGCAAACAATTGCTTCCTGCTATGGGTGAATATACTGGAGATATGTCGGTAGAAATGTATAAACAGCTTTCTCGTAAAGAGTGCCGAGCTTTAATGATCTCCTTATTGGTACTGGGACTATACATTTCTTTGATTCTTTTTCTAACTTTTTCATCGTATGGCATTTTACGTGGAGTAAATGGAGGATTAATGCACTCGCCTTTTATCGCCGGCATTTTATTCCTAATATCTTTGGGCATAGGCATCACGGGAATGGTATATGGCATTTATTCAGGCCGTTATCGTACTGATACGGATATTATCGAGGGGCTAACAAAGCCACTTAAGCAACTGACTCTTTTCTTTATTATTGCCTTTTTTGCTGCCCAAATGTTTGCTTGTTTAGACTATTCACACCTCGATAAGTGCATAGCCGTGATAGGAGCTAATTGGCTTGCTACACTTCAGTTAGAAGGGTTGTCCGGTTTATTAGTCTTTATCGTATTTGTAACAGTCGTGAACCTTATCATGGTCTCGGCCACTTTGAAATGGGGATTTATGTCTTTTCTTTTTATACCACTCTTTGCACAAAGTGGTATTTCGCCTGAAGTAGCTCAATGTGCATTTCGAATAGGCGACAGTGCGACTAATGCTGTTACGCCTTTTTTGTTTTACATGCCTTTAGTCCTTACTTACGTGATGCAATACAATGAAAAGGCAACCTACGGGACATTACTGAAGCATACTTGGAGATATTCTCTTGCTATTTTTATCGCTTGGATGGCTTTATTTGTAATCTGGTATGTATTAAAACTTCCAATAGGATTATAACAAATGGCAATCGGTAAATAAATGTGTTAAAATGATGAAAGAAATCTTCATTATTCGGTATCACTCTGTATCTTTGTCCTTATTTATGTTTTGAAAATGATATTATGATAATAGCAGTCGATTTTGATGGAACCATTGTAGAACATCGTTACCCGAAAATAGGAGAGGAAGTTCCGTTTGCCATAGAAACATTGAAAATGTTGCAACAAGAAAAGCACCGCTTAATTCTATGGAGCGTGCGCGAAGGAGCTCTCTTGGAAGAAGCAGTGGAGTGGTGTAAGACTCGTGGATTAGAGTTTTATGCCGTCAACAAAGATTATCCGGAAGAGACTCGAGAACACGAAGGTTTTTCTCGTAAACTGAAAGCTGATCTGTTTATTGACGACCGTAATGTGGGTGGCTTACCCGATTGGGGCTTAATTTACCAAATGGTCAAAGAGAAAAAATCATTTGATGAGGTCTATCAAGTGGCAAAAGAGAAAAAAACAACGAAAAAGAAGGGTTGGTTCTCTTTTTAAACTTTTTACTGCCTTTAATTTAGCTCCTCTGGAGAAAAAGCTAGAGTAAATTCATTAAAGGATTAAAAACAAAAGAGGTTTAGCAAGAAAGAGTTCTCTTTTTCTTGCTAAACCTTCAATATAACAATCTACTCCGATAAAACGATAAGAATCGATTAATCAAGGTAGCGTTTAGTTAATCCCGCATAGGCATCTATCCGCCGATCTCTTAAAAAAGGCCACCACCGGCGCACATTCTCAGAGCGTTCTAAATCGATTTCTACAACTTGGTGCATGGCTTCTGTATTGGACGCTTCGAAAAGTAATTCCCCCTGAGGGCCTGCCACAAAACTGTTGCCCCAAAATAGAATACCATTGGTTTGCCCAGAAGGGTCTGGCTCATGACCTACACGGTTGACCGAAACAACGGGTATTCCATTAGCCACAGCATGGGCCCGTTGAGAAATAATCCAAGCATTCAGCTGACGAGCTTTTTCTTCATCGGTATCACTGCTTTCCCAACCGATAGCTGTAGGATAGATCAAAATCTCGGCACCTTTTAAAGCCATCAATCTAGCCGCTTCCGGATACCACTGATCCCAACAAACCAAAACTCCTAGTTTTCCCAAAGATGTTTGAATCGGCTCAAAGCCCAAATCTCCTGGCGTAAAATAGAACTTCTCATAATAAGCTGGATCATCGGGAATGTGCATTTTTCTATATTTCCCTGCAATACTTCCATCTGTATCGAAAACGACAGCAGTGTTATGATAAAGTCCCGGTGCACGCTTCTCGAACAGAGAGGTAACCAGAACGATGTGATGAGTCGATGCTAGTTGGCTATAAAAATCAGTTGTTTCACTCGGAATTGGCTCAGCTAAATCAAATAACTGAGTATTTTCCATCTGACAAAAATAGAGTGAGTTATGTAACTCTTGCAAAACAACAAGTTGTGCTCCTTCAGCAGCACATTGTGCAATGCTTTGAGCTAATTTTTTCATGTTAAGATGAACATCTTCACCGTTGGCTTGCTGAACAAAGCCTATGTTTAGTTTTCTCATATTTTATAGTAGATAGTTATTATATAATGACACCTTCAGGGTATTGCATTGTTACGCAATGAAGCGATCCATGCTGCTTAATAAGTGCTGTACAATCAATGCCAACAATCTCGTGATGAGGAAAAGCTTCTTGTAGGATCATTTTTGCTTTTTCATCATGAATAGGTTGGCGGTAAGTGGGATACAACACGGCTGTATTCATAATAAGAAAGTTGGCATAGGTCGCTGGCAAACGTTCACCTTCGAAATGGATAGGATCAGCCATCGGCAATGGCAACAATCGATAAGGTTTACCCTCTAGCGTTTGGAAAGTTTTAAGTTGTTCCTCCATCGCATGAAGAGCTTCGTAATGTTCATCCGTTTTTTCTTCGCATTTCACATACGCAATGGTATCCGAAGAACAAAACCGAGCTAAGGTATCGATATGACTATCGGTATCATCACCAGCCAAATATCCGTGATCAAGCCAAAGCACTCGTTGTAAATGAAAGGTTTTCTTAAGGTAGTCTTCAATATCAGCCAGATTCATCTGTCCATTGCGATTAGGTGATAAGAGACACTCGGTAGTGGTCAACAATGTGCCAACTCCATCGCTTTCAAGTGCACCACCTTCGAGCACGAAGTTCAGGCAATTCTGATATGACCCTTTTAAGCAACCTGCCTGTACTGCCTTTTGAGTTATTAAGTTATCAAAATTAGAAGCAAACTTCAGTCCCCAGCCGTTAAACTTAAAATCTAACAACGTGGATTTCTTGCTATTTATAAGAGTGATAGCGCCGTGATCTCTGGCCCATGTGTCGTTGGTGTCACATTTTAAAAAACGCACCCGATCTAAGTCAACGTCCGAACCTATTTGCCGTTTCACAGCTTCAGGATCGGGTGATACGATGACTAAAAGTTCTCGTTGGGCAATCTCACGAGCTAAAGTAATAAAACAAGTCTGCACTTCATCGAGCATATATGCCCAATCGGTCTTTTCATGCGGCCAAGTCAACTGTATTCCACTTTGAGGATACCATTCTGCAGGTAAAAAGGGCGCTTCAACCTCAGTCTGTGTGACTAATACCTTTTCGAAATTTAAAGCTAAATCTTTCTCTGAGTCATTCTGACGAGGAAGTCCTACTATAATTCCCATAATTTATACACTTATTGTTTTGGTTTACGATCAAAAAATGGATTTTTAGACGATGCACTGATCGGAATAGCCATCATCATCTTGCATCCTTTTAGCCAATCCAACTGTTGGGCAGCTAAGCCAGCAGAAAACATCACTCGCGTATCCACACGAAGGTCTGAAGCTGTAGCACAAGCCGATCCAATGGCAATGCCAAGGTCAATGCTATTCAATGCACACGGTACATCACTCACACGACCGGCACAAGTGGAGAATCCACAATAACCACAGTTAAGCCCTTGAGCCTGCTCACGGGTGCCAATAAGTAAAATACACTCGGCATTTAAAATATTATCAGCGTCGCGAAGAAAAAATTTCATGCCATGCTCTTCGACCATGGCTATCATCTTTTGCGAAAGCTGCTTAATCTCTTCACCGGTAATCAATGCCGTTTCTATTATATCGATTCCTTTTCCTTTTGGAGCGGTACGTGCAGCGGTCATCATCTGCTTTCCTACAGTCAAAAGATGCTCGTGTCTAGCATCGCGTTCGTTTATAATCATAGCTTACTTCATTTATTCGTTAGGCAAAGATAGTGTTTTTCATAAAAATAGTACCTTTGCCAAGAAGAAAGTATAGTGCATATGATGTTACACATAGAAAATGCGGGTATCTGTTTTAATCAGGAGGTTTTGTTTTCGGGGGTTAACTTGAGGTTGGGCCGGGGAGAGATGGCTTGTATTTCGGGACAATCGGGCCGAGGAAAGACCTCTTTGCTAAACGCTATTATGGGATTCGTTCCTCTAAAAACGGGACAGATCACAGTCAATAATATTCTCTTAAATCAGACATCTATCGATGAGATACGTAAACAGATTGCTTGGATTCCACAAGAGCTCTCTATTCCCTTGGAGTGGGTGAAAGAAATGGTCAACTTACCTTTTACACTTAAAGCCAACCGACAATGTGAGTTTTCGGAACAGCAGCTTTTTAATTTGTTTGAACAACTCGGCTTGGAACCTGAACTTTACGCAAAACGAGTCAACGAGATTTCTGGTGGTCAACGCCAACGGATAATGATTGCTGTAGCTGCAATGTTGAATAAACCTTTAATTATAATCGACGAACCAACGTCGGCTCTCGATGCCGGATCTGCTTTTAAAGTACTCACATTCTTGCAGTGCGAAGCACAAAAAGGTAAAACTGTACTTATTGTATCACATGATAAAAAGATGGCCGCTGGTTGCCACCTTTACATCGAATTATAACTGCTATTTATTGTGGGAATTATAGATATCACTTACACCGATTTAGCAATTGGATTGCTCTTGCTGATTATTCCTCTGTTTTATCTTTGGAAATTTAAAACAGGGCTGTTGAAAGCTACACTTATCGGCTTACTCCGAATGATGATACAACTCTTTTTAATAGGTGTTTACCTGAAATACTTATTTTTGTGGAATAACGCTTGGATTAATTTCTTATGGGTGATCATCATGGTTGTCGTAGCAGGGCAAACAGCGCTTGCACGGACACAACTAAAAACTAAAATTTTACTGCTTCCCATTACTCTTGGCTTTTTTTGTAGCGTCATTACAGTTGGAGTCTATTTTATGGTCGCTGTATTGCACCTAAATCATATTTTTAATGCACAATATTTCATACCGATATTCGGAATCATGATGGGGAATATGCTTTCTAGTAATGTTATAGCACTGAATACCTATTATAGTGGGCTGAAGCGTGAAGAACAGTTGTATCGGTACCTGCTTGGAAACGGAGCTACTCGCCAAGAAGCGCAAGCGCCATTTATCCGACAAGCGGTCATTAAAGCTTTCAGTCCATTAATAGCCAACATTGCAGTGATGGGATTGGTTGCCTTTCCTGGCACCATGAGTGGACAAATTTTAGGAGGAGCCACTCCAAACGTAGCTATCAAGTATCAAATAATGATCATGGTGATTACTTTCACAGCCTCAATGCTCTCTCTAATGATTACCATCTCATTGGCTTCAAGACGCTCTTTTGATGCTTACGGTAAATTGCGCCAAATCACTAAAAAAAGGAGACGATGACAAATATAGATTTGATTTTTCAAGAAATAGAAGCTATTCATCTACCTGGATTCTTCATTACTGCTCAGTTTAGACGAGTAGGAGTGTGCCCTCCCAAAGATTTACGTGATTTTATTCTGCACAAATATGCTGTTATCGAATCTGGTGCAATAGGACGTAAATTTCTCTTTCGATCAGATGAATGGATCATTGTGTTGACCTATTTCCCTACAAATAAAGTGGTCGATGAACGTTACGCACTCAAAAACAAAACGATTCTAATAAAAGAGATCGTTTGATCTATTACTCAAAGGTAAGCTTGGGGCTCAATTAAATTTTAAATACTTCTGTGTAGTACAGCGAGCCATCACCATTTAAAAGCAGCTTTGGTCGATCCTCTAGATGCTCATGGCTGCCTCCTAGTGTTAGGTCAGGAATGGCTTCTCGTTAGTTGCTAACCGGTTTGGACTTGATTTCAATTTTCTATTGCTTTATGAGTTTGAACAGAAGAGAGATAACACCTTCTTATTTAATTGTTTTATAGGGGTTTAAAGCAAAATCAAACAGACATTAATTTCATAACTCAAAGCTGTTTAGTGCTTTTATGCGTCCTATTTCTACACTTCACCTAGGTGAAGTGTATACTTCACGCAGGTGAAGTGTATACTTCATGCAGGTGAAGTGTATACTTCATGCAGGTGAAGTGTAGAAGTACCGGCTCTTTCATAGTTATCCAAGCAGTGATAGTGACTTAACAAAGGCATATTGCAGTCAAAACTGACCGAAAAAAGGGTGAAAGGGTAATGGAAATCTCATTCTAATCTCTTAGTTAAGTTACCGTAAAAAAACAAGGTTTGGTTAGCTATCAGAGGTTTTTAATAAGGTCACATATCTGACTTCTTCCTTAATGTATTTAACCTCAATCACAAGAGTTTGCCGTTTTTTTCTTAACTTTAAAAAGAAAAAAGAGTATAAAATTTCCATTTGTCTATTATTTATCTTATCTTTGCAGGAAATTTTCTACCTTTATGAAAATTAAAGATGTACTAACTGCCCTTGAACGGTTCGCACCTCTGCCCTTGCAAGACGGATTTGATAATGCCGGCCTGCAAATCGGATTAACAGATGCGGAAGCTACAGGGGCTTTGTTGTGTCTTGACGTTACTGAATCGGTGCTCGATGAAGCGATTATGCTAGGCTATAATCTCATCATATCACACCACCCACTTATTTTTAAGGGGTATAAATCAATAACGGGAAAAGACTATGTAGAGCGCTGTATGATTAAGGCCATAAAGAATGATTTAGTTCTTTATGCCGCACATACGAATTTGGATAATGCGCCACAAGGAGTGAATTTTAAAATCGCTGAAAAAATAGGTTTAACCAACGTAGAAATTCTTTCTCCTAAAGAGCAAGGATTATTAAAACTGGTTGTTTTTGTGCCTACTAAAAAAGCAGACGCACTGCGAGAAGCTTTGTTTTCAGCTGGCTGTGGCTGTATCGGCAAGTACGATTCTTGTAGCTACAACCTAGAGGGGATAGGAACGTTTAGAGCACATCCGGGCTCTAATCCGTTTAGTGGAAAAATAGGAGAGAAGCATCGTGAAAAAGAGGTTCGAATAGAGACTATCTTCCCGTTTTATAAAAAAAACGAGGTCATAAAAGCGCTTTTGTCTGCCCATCCGTACGAAGAACCAGCATACGATATTTATGCCGTACAAAACGATTGGGGACAAGCAGGGGCTGGTGTGATAGGGGAGTTGGAGACTCCAGAAACTGAACTTGAATTTTTGAAACGGATAAAGAAAAAATTTGAAGTAGGGTGTCTGAAACACAATAAACTCACTGGCAAGGAGATCGTTAAAGTTGCTCTATGTGGTGGATCTGGTGGTTTTTTATTACCTAACGCCATCCGCCAACATGCCGATATCTTTATAACTGGAGAAATGAAATATCATGATTTCTTTGGACATGAAGAACAACTGTTGATCGCTGAAATAGGTCACTATGAAAGCGAACAATATACGAAAGAACTTTTTTACTCTGTAATAAAAGAGGCGCATCCTAATTTGGACGTTCAAATAAGTAAAATAAATACGAATCCAATAAAATATTTATAAATAAAATGGCTAAAGAAGTAAAGAAAGATCCAACTGAATTAACAGTAGAACAGAAGTTGAAAACACTGTTTCAGTTGCAAACAATGTTATCAAAAATCGACGAAATCAAAACATTAAGAGGCGAACTTCCACTTGAAGTGCAAGATCTTGAAGACGAAATAGCTGGCTTAAGCACACGTGTCGATAAAATTAGAGCCGAAATCGATGAGTTGAAATCTTCTATTGCTGGTAAAAAGGTGGAAATTGAAACTGCCAAAGCCTCTGTAGAAAAATACAAATCTCAACAAGAGAACGTAAGAAATAATAGAGAATATGACTTCTTAAGCAAAGAAATTGAATTCCAAAGCTTGGAAATCGAACTTTGCGAAAAACGAATCAAAGAGTTCACCGCCGAAAAAGAGACCAAAGAAATCGAAATCGTGAAAAACGAACAAGGCCTTAACGAAAGAAAAAAAGATCTTGAACAAAAGAAAAACGAATTGGATGAAATCGTCTCTGAAACGAAACAGGAAGAAGAGAAGTTAAGAGAAAAAGCTAAAGACTTGGAAACAAAAATTGAGGCTCGCTTACTTCAATCGTTTAAACGTATCCGTAAAAATTCACGCAATGGACTAGGGGTCGTTTATGTTCAACGTGACGCTTGTGGAGGTTGCTTCAATAAAATCCCACCTCAAAGACAATTGGATATACGTTCGCGTAAAAAAATCATCGTTTGCGAGTATTGTGGACGAATCATGATTGACCCAGAATTGGCAGGTGTGCAATTAGAAGCTAAAGATATCAAAGAAGCTCCAGCACCAGCTAAGCGCGCCATCAAAAGAAAGACCACAGCGTAAATCTGTTGGGTAAATCTATACTTCTCATGACATTGTAATGAGAAGATTACTTTCAGAGCCTGTTAAATATTGCTAAGCAAAATTTAACAGGCTCTGAACAAATCAACAAATCAAAAAATGAACAAAAAACCGCTTTTTCGGTTTGTTATATAAAAGCTTACTTTAAATCAGAGTAATCGGGTATGTCTCGTAGAAAAGTGTAACTTAATGTATGGTAGTCGATCACGCAACAAAAATGTTGCATGCCGTTGCTAACAATCAAATAATCGACTTTTAACACCATGTTATAACGAGTTATTTGATCAAATACCGCTTGAGTTAGTTCAATGTGTGGAGCTTTGTACTCTATAATCATGCGAGCGGACAAATCGCGACGATAGAGTACTGTATCACACCGTTTTGATGTACCATGAAGTTTTATCAAAACCTCATTGGCCATTAACCCCGAAGGGTAACCTTTATAGGTAATTAAAAAATTAACAAAGTGTTGTCGGACCCATTCTTCGGGTGTCAAAGCAACATAACGTTTGCGTACACCATCGAATATCACACTTTTTCCCTCTTGAATACTGATTTTAGTATCGAATTTTGGTAGGTTTAATGATAACATTTGTTATTTTTGTAAGTTAAATAATCGTTTCCTTGATATGGAAACACAAATTTAATAGATAATTATGAAAACAAAAGAAGAAATCGTATCTAATTGGTTGCCGCGTTACACGAAACGTCAATTGGAAGACTTTGGAGAGTATATCCTGCTAACTAACTTCAACAACTATGTGGAATTGTTTGCTGAACACTTTAATGTACCTGTTGCAGGTAGAGATGCAAATATGATTTCTGCCAGTGCCGAAGGTATTACAATTATCAACTTCGGTATGGGTAGCCCTAATGCTGCAATTATTATGGACTTGCTTGGTGCTATAAAACCTAAAGCTTGCTTGTTTTTGGGCAAATGTGGAGGTATCGATAAGAAAAATCATCTTGGAGATTTAATTTTACCTATCGCAGCCATCCGTGGAGAAGGTACATCGAATGATTATTTCCCACCTGAAGTACCAGCACTACCGGCATTTATGCTGCAACGTGCCGTTTCTTCGGCTATTCGTGACCACGCTCGCGACTACTGGACTGGAACTGTTTATACCACCAACCGTCGGATCTGGGAACATGATGAGGATTTTAAACAATACCTTCAAAAAACTCGCGCTATGGCAGTAGACATGGAAACAGCTACTTTATTTAGCTGTGGCTTTGCTAATCATATTCCTACAGGCGCTTTGCTTTTGGTATCAGATCAACCGATGACTCCAGAAGGCGTGAAAACTGATAAAAGCGATAATGTCGTTACTAGAAACTATGTAAAAGAACATCTCGAAATTGGTATTTCATCTCTTCGAATGATTGTCGAAGCAAAGAAAACGGTGAAACATCTGAAATTTGATTGGTAAATTTAGAAAATGGCTAAACAGGAACTTACGACTTGTGACGATGTTCTTAAAGAACTAAAATCGAAGCAATATCACCCCATCTATTGCTTAATGGGAGATGAGCCTTATTATATCGACTTAATTTCCGATTATATTGAGGAGCATGTACTCAGCGAGACAGAAAAAGAATTTAACCTTACGGTGGTTTATGGTGCGGATGTAGATATTGCAACGGTTATTAATGCAGCAAAGCGCTATCCTATGATGTCTGAGTATCAGGTTATCATTGTTAAAGAAGCTCAGCTCATCGAAAATATAGATGAATTATCGTTTTATCTGGAAAGGCCTTTATCGTCGACTATTTTGGTGATTTGTTATAAATATAAATCGCTGGATAAAAGAAAAAAACTTCCTAGTCAAATAGCTAAATTAGGTGTTTTATTCGAATCAAAGAAACTAAAAGAAGCACAGCTCCCAGGTTTTATTGCGTCGTATATAAAACGCAAAGGATTTGATATGGAGCCTAAAGCAACTGCCATGTTGGCAGATTGCGTAGGAGGAGATTTAAGTAGACTGACTAGTGAATTAGATAAACTAATCATCACTTTGCCATCCAACCAAAAACGTATTACTCCAGAGCAAGTAGAACGTAATGTAGGAATTAGCAAAGATTACAATATCTTTGAGTTAAAAAATGCGCTTATCGAGAAAGATGTACTTAAGGCAAATAAAATAATAAAATATTTTGAAGAGAACCCTAAAGCAAATCCTATCCAGCCTGTTTTAGCTTTTCTATTTAGTTTTTTTTCAAACCTGATGTTGGCTTACTACGCTCCAAATAAATCGGAAGAGGGTGTAGCTGCTATGATAGGGTTGAAATCTGCTTGGCAAGCACGTGATTATATGGCTGCCAAACAAAAATACAGCGGCGTTAAAACAATGCAGATTATCGGTGACATTCGTTATGCAGATGCTAAATCTAAAGGCGTCCATAATGCTTCATTAAGCGATGCCGACATCTTAAAAGAATTAGTCTTTAAGATTCTACACTAATTTACTTAAGCCACATTATAGACTGCCCTCTATTGAAATAACTTCTGTTACTTCAATAGGGGGCAGTCTTATTTCAAGTCATTCTTTGATTATATATATAAAGTTTCAGACAAATAACTGTTTGATTATGCCTGTTTTTTATCATTCAAACAGGCTTAATTGCTATCCGTTTATTGCCCTCGCTACCGAAATCAGGAAGTTTAAAAGAGGTGTAATATGCAAATATATATTCGGCGTTTTTCGGAAAAATTGAATCAGCAGTTTTATTCATGCCTATCAAATGCCAGACCGGTTTATTAATTGATT
>RZZX01000363.1 GCA_009929715.1 Bacteroidia bacterium | reverse complement strand
CCATTCGTGCAGGTCGGAACTTACCCGACAAGGAATTTCGCTACCTTAGGACCGTTATAGTTACGGCCGCCGTTTACTGGGGCTTCAATTCAAAGCTTCTCTTGCGATGACCTCTCCTCTTAACCTTCCAGCACCGGGCAGGTGTCAGGCCTTATACTTCATCTCGCGATTTTGCAAAGCCCTATGTTTTTGATAAACAGTCGCCTGGGCCATTTCTCTGCGCCCCACCTTACAGCGGGGACCCCTTCTCCCGAAGTTACGGGGTAATTTTGCCTAGTTCCTTAGCTGTGAATCACTCGAGCGCCTTAGTACACTATACTTGACCACGTGTGTCCGTTTGTAGTACGGGTACATAATAAATTAATGATAGCGGTTTTTCTTGGAAGTCTGATTACATCCGTTATCCGATTGTACAAGTACGCACGGTACTATCAGGTTCGGCATGAATTGTGGATTTGCCTGCAATTCATAAACCTACACCCTTCAACCTCCTATTCCGTCAGAAGGCAGGACTTTCACTACTTCGTCACCACTTCTCTCTATTACGTAGTACAGGAATATTAACCTGTTCATCCATCGCATTCGCCCTTCGGCTGCTGCTTAGGACCCGACTAACCCTGATCCGATTAGCGTTGATCAGGAAACCTTAGTCTTCCGGCGGGAGGGTTTCGCGCCCTCCTTATCGTTACTTATACCTACATTTGCTTTTCCTGACGCTCCAGCACAAGTTGTCCTTGCACCTTCAACGCTGACAGGAATGCTCCCCTACCATACCGCATAGCGGCATCCATAGCTTCGGTAATACATTTATGCCCGATTATTATCCACGCCAAACCGCTCGACTAGTGAGCTGTTACGCACTCTTTAAATGAATGGCTGCTTCCAAGCCAACATCCTAGCTGTCTGGGCAGTTCGACTTCGTTAATGCAACTTAATGTATATTTGGGGACCTTAGCTGATGGTCTGGATTATTCTCCTCTCGGACACGGACCTTAGCACCCGCGCCCTCACTGCATACAAACATTTATAACCATTCGGAGTTTATCAGGACTTGATAGGCGGTGAAGCCCTCGCATCCAATCAGTCGCTCTACCTGTTATAAACTATTAATACACGCTGCACCTAAATGCATTTCGGGGAGTACGAGCTATCTCCAAGTTTGATTAGCCTTTCACCCCTACCCTCACGTCATCCGAAAACTTTTCAACGTTT
>RZZX01000362.1 GCA_009929715.1 Bacteroidia bacterium | reverse complement strand
GTGAATTCGCTTGGGTGTTTGATTTTCTTTGTCCAAGAAAGGTCAGAGATGTGGATCAAACCGTCTACACCTTCTTCGATTTCTACGAATACACCGAAGTTAGTGAAGTTACGAACCTTAGCAGCATGCTTAGAACCTACAGCGAAACGTGTTTCGATGTTTTCCCATGGATCAGACTTCAATTGTTTGATACCAAGAGACATCTTACGCTCGTCGCGATCCAAAGTAAGGATTACAGCTTCGATTTCGTCGCCTACCTTCATGAAATCCTGAGCACTGCGCAGGTGCTGTGTCCAAGACATTTCAGATACGTGGATCAAACCTTCTACACCTGGAGCGATTTCGATAAATGCACCGTAATCAGCCATAACAACTACTTTACCCTTTACTTTGTCGCCAACCTTCAGGTTTGCATCCAAAGCATCCCATGGATGCGGAGTAAGTTGCTTCAAGCCAAGAGCGATACGTTTCTTTTCGTCATCGAAGTCAAGGATAACAACGTTGATCTTTTCGTCCAATGTAACGATTTCTTCCGGATGAGATACACGACCCCAAGAAAGGTCGGTGATGTGGATCAAGCCGTCAACGCCACCCAAGTCGATGAATACACCGTATGAAGTGATGTTTTTAACAGTACCTTCAAGTACCTGTCCTTTTTCAAGCTTAGAGATAATGTCTTTCTTCTGTTGTTCAAGTTCAGCTTCGATAAGAGCCTTGTGTGAAACAACCACGTTCTTGAATTCCTGATTGATCTTAACAATCTTGAATTCCATAGTCTTACCAACAAATACATCGTAGTCGCGGATAGGCTTCACGTCGATCTGAGAACCCGGCAAGAATGCTTCGATACCGAATACGTCTACGATCATACCACCCTTTGTACGACATTTGATAAAGCCCTTGATAATTTCGTCTTTCTCAAGCGCTTCGTTTACACGATCCCATGAACGGGTAGCGCGGGCCTTCTTGTGAGAAAGGATTAATTGTCCTTTTTTGTCTTCCTGACTTTCGATGTAAACTTCTACTTCGTCGCCTACCTTAAGTTCAGGATTGTAACGGAATTCTGCCATAGACACAACACCGTCTGATTTGAAACCAATGTTAACCACAACTTCACGTTTGTTTAACGAGGTTACAGTACCCATAACAACCTCTTTGTCCTTTACGGTGCTCAAAGATTCGTCATAAGTTTTTACAAGATCTTCTTTACTTAC
>RZZX01000361.1 GCA_009929715.1 Bacteroidia bacterium | reverse complement strand
AATTTCTTAATTGTATAGATGTTGGCTGCCGAGATGATCTCCTGAGCCAGATCCCAGTCAAGTCGTAAGAAACCGCCTAAGCCCCGTCTCTCCTTGTATCTTAATGAGGCAGCCGGGTCGTTCATCACAGCTTCCCATGCCAGTACGGGGTCGTGCAGCAACGTCTTCTGCTGCTGGTAGGCCTCCAGCAGTTCATGCCGGATCATCGGATGCTTTACGCGCCCCGAATTGTAGAGGTACCATGAGTAGCTGGCACCGCGGGGACAGCCACGGGGTTCGTGGTTGGGTAATCCGGGACGGTTTTGCGGATAGTCCGTCTGCTGAATCTCCCAGGTAACAATACCCTTCTTCACAAATATTTTCCATGAACAAGAGCCTGTGCAGTTAACACCGTGTGTAGAACGGACCTCCTTATCGTGTTGCCAGCGGTTCCGATAGAAACTTTCCCAGGCTCTCTGATCGGAAGCAGTCACTTCCGAAAAGAATTTCTTTTTTTGTAAAAGAGACTTTATCATAGGGGTATATTATTTATTTTTATTGCGAACCACCAGTCCGAAATAAAGTATTAACATTACAATCACACTAAACAGGGAGAAAATGAGAAATCCCCGGTAATAACCGGTAGCGCCCATCGTATCTACCACCTTGCCAAGTACGGGAGGGATCACAAATCCTCCGAAAGCACCCAATCCGCCTACCCATCCCGATGCACCACCCACCGATTTGGATACATATACCGGAACCAGTTTCATGATGGCCGCATTGTTCAGTCCGAATGCTACAGCAATAATCAGCGTGCAAAGACCGGAAACTGCCAGATTGCTAGAAAAGGCCATCACTGCCGCCACAGTGCCCAGCAGGGAGATGGCGAAGAGACTTACTTTAAGTCCCCCTATCTTATCGGCCAGGTTTCCGCCCGGAATACGTAACAAGGCAGCCAGGCAGGCGTAGACCGAGGTGAAGAGTCCGGCTTGTGTAACCGAAAGTCCGTGTGCCTTCTGCCAATAGGTAGGCAGCCACGCTGTTAAAGCCATGAATCCACCGAATGTAACGAAGTAGGCAATCACCAGAATCCAGGTTTCAGGGATACGGGCGGATAACAGCAGACTCTGTTTCATGTTTCCGGCCGGAAAAAGCTCCTGTCCGGCTTCGATAGCCATTGCTTTACTAGCCTCTTCGCTGTATCCTTGTTTTCTGAACTGAAAATGGTAGGCATTGCA
>RZZX01000135.1 GCA_009929715.1 Bacteroidia bacterium | reverse complement strand
TCCTACCACACCGCCTAGAATATCTAACGACCGTTTAAAGAACAATTGCTTAGCACTGGCAATATTGATACTGCTTGTAAGCACGGTATAACCAGCAAGTTTCTCAACCGTCTGTACCTGCCCTTTTCTACTGCTAACCTTCGCCAATTTCATGTGCACAGTCATTCCCATCAAATCCTCTGGATACGGAAGTTTATTCGACACATTAATAAAGACCTCATCTACCCAGTTATGACAGAGATACTCCAGAACTGTGTCCTTATTTGCTAGAACCTCTTCATCATTAATCATTTGTCCAACCATATCCTCATCCAACACACATAATCCTAAGAGATTGAATGTTTCATAATTATTCTCCAGAATATTTTTGATTGAAACCTTCGCCTTATCTTTTGAGACTATCGCCAGAAGTGCTCTGCGTTCCTTTGGGTTATTCTCTAGCTGAGATGCAATCTGCCTTTTTCTTATAATGCGTGCTACATAGCTAAAGGTAATATATAACGTCCACATAAGTACAAATACAATTCTGGAATATTGATCCCCCCATTGCATCAGTACTAGAAATGCACTCCCACATAATACTACCAGTGATACATGGATAAACGTTTGCTTAAATTCAATCCAATATCCCCTTCGTAATATATTCTTATAGCTCTCATAGAATAAGACTATCACCAGATTGATTAGAGCGAAGAAGATGGACATTTCTTTATATAGAGTGCTCATATGCGCAGGTTGAAAACCATGCCTGATAAAATACGCTAAGAAGAGGGCTAATTCCATACAGATAAGATCAGTCACGATGAAATCAAAATGCTTGACCCAACTACTTTTCGATTTCTTATACAATTTTTATCACCTTTCCAACAATTTTTTCATAATAACTCACTCATATATTATATCGGTTATGTGCTTGTCTTTAAAGTGCTCTTGGTGTCTAATTATGTCATTTATTTAGTCATTTTCGACATTTGAGTTATTACTCAACAGTCAATGCGAGGATTGCATCCAGACTTCGGTTGCCGTCTGAATCAATAACATAATAATGAACTTCCTTGACTCCCGGAGTTGTTGTATCTGCGCCTTCTACATGAATCTGTCCACCTAGAGTTGTCTGGTCATCTTTATTGTCAAAAAAGCCCTCTATGTAATCTCCAAATCGAAAGGAATCACCTACTTTCAGCGTTGCTGTCGCTGTATTCAATGTGATAACGGGAAGTTCTGGATTCACCGGTACCGGTGTTGGCGTAGGTTCCGGAGTCGCTGTCGGTGCGACTTGGGCAGTCTCTTTCTTTTCCTCCTCAACCTTTTCTTTACTCTCTCTGGGTAGTTACTGATTTGCTACCACAACATGGTGATCACTGTCAGTAACCAGGTACTTCACTTTCACCTGTTTCTCACCTTTCACAACCTGATCCACAATCACTTCTCCAGTTAGATCTCCATCCTGTCGATCGTTTGCCCGTACATTGGATAGGAGATCTTCATCGCTCATATTTTCCACATAGGTTGGCACATCTTTTGTAAAGGAAATGACCGGTTCGCCCTGTGCCCGGTTCAGATAGAGAATTCCATTGCCAATCAATAATAGCAGGCAGAGAATTCCCAAGCCAATTCCTATCTTCTTACCATTCATCATTTCTCAGCTCCACCATACGGACTACCATAGTAATTCCCATAATATTTTCCATAATACTTACCGTAGTATTTACCACTCTTCTTCCAGTCTACTTTATTAAGTACTACTCCCATAATCGAGCAACCGCTGTTCTCCAACTTCTTCTTCACTTCCTGGGCAAATCGGTACTTAATATTACCCGATTCGATCATCAGGATACTTCCATCACAGTGTTCTGCAATGATGGACGCATCTACTACCAAACCAAGAGGGGAAGTATCAATAATAATATAGTCATAGACTCTTCTGGCTATCTCGATCATATTGGCAAAAAACTGTCCGGAAAGTAATTCTGTAGCATCTGGCGGAACCGGGCCGGAGAAGATCATGTGGAAATTCGGAATATCTGTAGTGGTAATCACATCTGTAAGAGGTGCCTGACCCGACAGATAATGGGACAGTCCTTTTCCTGCTTTTCCTGCCTTTATTTTCACTACAGATTTTCCTTTTCGAAGATCCGCGTCAATCAGTAAGACTTTCTTACCAATACCGGTAAGAGAAGAAGCCAGACTATAGGATGTCTCGGATTTTCCTTCTCCGGAGATGCAGCTGGTGAAGAGAATCACTCGCTTATCATCTCGGAAGAACTGCAGGCTGGTACGAAGGGTCTTAATCTCTTCTTCCACATCGTAGGATAACTTCATAGGTTGTAAAATCACTTGGTTCATATGTATATAGCTCCTCTTATTATACGCCTATCTTGGCTGGATTTTTTTGAAATAGTTGTTGGGCATAGTTGCTTCCCATTTTCTTAGTTACATATTCTGCGCATTTTCCCAGATTGGGTCTTCTCTTATCGGTATCATGAGCGTCTGACGCAACGAAATCTATCAGTTCTTCCTGTAGTAATCGCTTACAGAAACGCTTTACTCCCATACCGTCTTCTCCCAGGATACTGCCTGCATTCACTTGAAGAAAGATTCCCTGATCTGCAAGATCATGAAGTCGTTCTGGATGTTCTCGTAGGCACGGATAACGTTCTATATGTGCAATGATTGGTTCAAAGCCTTCCTGTTGTAGGGAGCAGACCTGGTTCCACAAATTACGGTATGTATGGCGCGAGGAGAACTCCACCAGTACGTAGGGGCTGCTTGCAAGGGTTGGCCTTTCGTGTACCAACATAGCTTCTGTCATCTCCAGATGGCTGTGGTACTCGCATCCCAGTTCTACCTGCAGATCATCTGCCACCTGTGCTGCCAGGTCTTGCAATACTTTGAATTGTTTCAGGATTGTCTCCATTGGCGTCTCGAACATACCTCTGCGATAATGAGGTGTAGCAATGATTCGCCGCACTCCGTCTGCATATTCCATCTGCAGCATCTGCTTCGCTGTTCGTTCATCTGCTGCCCCATCATCTACTCCTGGAATCAGATGACAGTGCATGTCGGTTAATTTCAGCATAATCTCTCCTGTATACAAGGAAATCTCTTTCAAGATGATCACATCACCCCAAGAGAGATTTCCACGTTGTCTTCATATCTGTTATGTATTACGCTCTTTTTCTTCTTACGGTAACGGCTGCTCCGATTGCAAATACTGCAACTACTGCTGCTGCCCAGGCGCCATTACTCTCACTTGTCTTAGGTGATGTAGCACTTGGTGTGGTTCCGTTAGAAGTAGCTGCTGTAGTTGCTGTAGTCTTATCGATAACAATAGCAACTGGTGACAGAGATTTGAATGTTCCGGTCATGGTTCCATTACCAAATTTAGTATCGATTTTTTCCCATGCACTTCCATCAAAATGGAGTAAGGATCCTTTTGTAGATGCATTGACACCGTTTACTTTAAAAGTAATATCGATTGGGAATACAGTTCCTTCTGGTGCGGATACTTCTTTTACATCTGCAACGGTCATATTCGCATTATACTCAGCACCTAACACTGCCTGAAGAGTAGCTGTTGTCTTAATCTCTTCAACGGCTTTCTTCTCTGCTTCTGTAAGTGGTGCGCTTGCAGTATCCTGAATAGTAACACTAACTGCATTTCCATTCGCATCTGTTGCTGCCTCAACTGCTGCCATTACACCGTTTGCAGATGGGCTTGCAGATGATGCAAATACTGTGGAAGTCATTCCTACGACCATAGCTGCTGCAACCAGCAGACTCATTAATTTTTTCTTCATTTGTTACTCCTCCTCTTATTAAATCTTTGCTAACTTTCAATTAGTATCACCATATCACTTTTCTGCTTTATTGTAAAACAAATTCCTTGTTAATTTTTCTAATTCTTCATAATTGACCAAATATTCATCATGTCCTGCGCCTTGCTGAATCTGCCCCGGTACTTCGTAGTCTTTTTCCTGCAGATTGTAGTTGGCCATCATCTGCATTTCCTGTAGACTTAAGTCAGTAACCATATAGGGTTCGGCTACGTTCATCAGGTTCTCAACCGTGTCGGAATTCACCTTGCCATACATCTGGTTGAAGAGTGCCTGGAGGTATTGATCCTGTCGTTCCATACGTTTCTCATTCTCACCTACCCGGTTGATGTCTCTCTTTCGCACATACTGTTCGGCTTCCTCGCCGGTTAATGTTAATGTAGCACCTTTCTGAAACTTGGGATTATATTCTGTATAATCCTCTGGAACTGTCAGGGTAACTCCGCCAATGGCATCATTAAGAACTGCAATTCCTTCCACATTCAGAGACAGGTATCCGTCAATATTGATCTTATCTTCGAATAGCTCACCTACTTTCTTCTTCGTCAGCCAGCAGCTCTTCTTCTCTCCATCTCCATAGGCATATTGGAGACAGATCTGAGCATGTTCTGTGGCAAAGTATTTACCAGACATATCATAGATATCCACACCAATCATGCTGTTTCGGGATATTTCTAACATGGTAGTAGTCTCATCTTCTGTATTCATAAGGAACAGGATCATGGTGTCGGACTGGCCTCCATGTCCGGCACTTTCCTGGATGGTTACTTCTTCCTGCTTATCCACACCTAAGAACAATATGGTCTTAATGGACCGGTTATACTCGTAGGTATCTCCGTCATATGCCATGGTCAGGCCTTCCTCTTGGGTCTCTTCCTCGGCTGTCTGGGTGGATGGCTTTGTACTGACGACTTTTGGCTTTTGCTGTATGGCTGCCATATAGCCAATTCCGCCTGCTAATAAGAACACCACCAGAACGACCAGGGCGATTGCTATCTTCTTATTCATGGACAAGCACCGCCTCTACTAGGAATCGATTCTCCGGCTGTCCGTCGATACAGGTACTAAGGGTTAGAATCTGACTGTTGGCGTCTACGGTCACATCGCTTCGATAGACACCGCCTGCATTCATGACTGCATCCAGATAGACTTGTCGTCCCTCCGGTGTGGAGAAATCATAGGAATTCAGGATGTGCTCGTTGCCAAAGGTCACCGCTGCGAAGATTTCATAAGTCAGCTTCTGCTCAGGTGTATCAATAATTACCTGGTGATTCTTAGACAGGAAATCTGCGCTGGCATAAGCATGAAGTCCTGCAAACATGGTTCCGCTGTTCATGTTATGACCATAGAGCACTGTATTATAATCGGTAAAGGCACCTGCATTGGTTCTCTCCATATAGATAGAACCCGGATAGCCTCCGGCTCCTTCGATGGTATGATTCAGATAGTAGGTATCATCGGTCTCGCTTCTCATAATGGGATAATTGATCACCGTTCCCGGCACCTGGATCCACGCTGCCACCTCTGGATTCACTGCCCAGAGAGCATTGAAATCAATGGTGGTCGGTGTAACCGATGGAGTTGGAGTCGGTATCGGTGTTGCTGTCACCGTCGCTTCCGGCTTAGGAGTCGCTGTGGGAGATGGTGTAGGCGTTACCGTCGCCACCACTTCTTCCTGCAGTGTCTCGTAGATATCATGCCGCATGGAACGATCGACAAAATAATAGACCAGATATCCGATTGCCACAGCTGCGATAAGTACGAAGAGGACAAACAGGATCTGTCGTTTCTTCTTCATGGTTATGTAGCCTTCTTTCTCTTACTCTTATGTTTTCTTCTTTTCTTTGACACCATCTTCGCATCAATAGGAATGGCTGCCAGAGTGTTCAGTCCCAGATATTTGGTTACGTCGTCTTCTTTCTTCAGGGTATCATCCATGATTACCTGAAGTGTCAGTAATGCTGCAATTAGAAATGCTGCAATTAATCCACCAATGGCGGTATTTTTCTTCAGACTGGGGCTGACAGGTTTCTTCGGTACTACCGCATCTTCTACGGTACTTGGCTTATCGGTCACCATAACCTCTGCTACCCGATCGGATGTGGCTTTTGCCATAGCATTGGCAATATCTCGTGCCAGTACCGGATCCGGGCTTGTGCAGGACAGCTTCAGGATCTGTGTATCTTGTGGATTCGTTACCGTAATGATCTGTAACATATCTTCGTATGTGGTATCCAGTTCCAGATCTTCGATGACATTTTCAATAACCGGACGGCTGGTAGCCAGTGTCTCGAAGTCTACGGTCAGCTGCTGACCTAACTGGATGTCCAGTGCAGATGAGATCTTAGTCGTATTCGATAATATATAGATCATGGAAGAGGCTTCGTACTGTGGGGTAATGACCAGCTGGGTAAATCCTGCTGCCACACCTGCGCCGATAACAAAGCACATAATGATCAGCCACCATTTCTCTAACAGTGCGCGAAAGACTTCTAATAGATCAATTTCGATTTCATCTTCTTCGTGTTGCTTTCCCATTTGATTCTCCTTGTAATATGCATGTGTTTTCATTCGTAATTCTTTTTGTTCTATTTGTGCGGTCAGATTTCTCCCTTCTGGACCGCGTCATTATATATAATATCATAGAATTCTCACT
>RZZX01000360.1 GCA_009929715.1 Bacteroidia bacterium | reverse complement strand
GTAAGCAATTTGTTGTCGATCTGATCGAGCCCATAGCGGTCTATATTCAATGCTTCCAGGGAATAACAAGCAATATCGCTGTCAATATTTCCATTACCTTTAACCTGGGCGAAATCTCTTACACGACGAAGCAGGGCATTGGCAATACGGGGTGTGCCTCTACTTCTGGATGATATTTCGCGGGCTGCATTCAGTTCGCATTTAACATTCAAAATATCCGCACTACGCAAAATAATTTTAGTCAGCGTATCCATATCATAATATTCCAAATGCATATTAATACCGAAACGGGCACGGAGGGGACTGGTAAGCAATCCGCTTCGGGTGGTGGCACCAACCAATGTAAATGGGCACAAATCCAGCTGAATCGAACGGGCACTCGGTCCTTTGTCAATCATAATATCGATGCGGTAATCTTCCATGGCCGAGTACAAATACTCCTCGACGACGGGACTAAGCCGGTGTATCTCGTCAATAAAAAGAACGTCGTTTTTTTCGAGGGAAGTAAGCACGCCCGCTAAATCTCCCGGTTTATCAAGCACAGGACCACTGGTCACTTTAAATCCTACACCCAATTCATTAGCCAGGATATTACTTAATGTCGTTTTTCCTAAGCCGGGAGGACCGTGTAACAACACATGATCCAGCGCCTCTTTACGCATGCGTGCAGCCATGACAAAGACTTTAAGGTTTTCAACCACTTTATCTTGTCCGCTAAAACTATCAAACGTTAACGGACGAAGTGCATTTTCATACTCCCGTTCGTTATCGTTTATGCGAGGTTCGCGTATATCAAAATCGTCTTCCATCATTTCCTTTTAACCAATTAACCTGCAAAGTTATAAATATGTACGATAAGACTCGTTAAAAATAAACAAAAAGGAGGTGTTTTTATCTACTATAATGGAGAGTAAGGGGATGTTTTGTAAACAATGAGAGACATCGGCGTTCGAATTTGGCAATTCAACAGCTCCTTTTTAAGGTTATCCTATACATTTGTATTTCGAATATCAATCACATGAGTAAAAACACGTAGTAGAAGAATGAAAATTAAGAAATTAATGACGGCTCTTTTAGCCACTTTCCTTGTAATGCATGGAGGTTTACAGGGACAAGTTTCAAAAAAAGAAAATCCACAAATGGAAAAGCGCATTCAGAAACTCATCAGTAAGATGACATTGAAGGAAAAAACCGGCTTGTTGCACGGCAATTCCAAGTTTTTTGTATCGGG
>RZZX01000134.1 GCA_009929715.1 Bacteroidia bacterium | reverse complement strand
TAACGTGAGTTCGACGAATTTAGAATAAAGAGGTGATAGTTTTTCTTAGCAGTAAACAAATAATAATTTTTTGAAATTTTGAGGGCTTGTCCCGACCTGAAAATAAAATGCAGTCGCTTTGCTCAAAATAACAGAAAATGGATTCAGTAGTGAGTTAGAATAAAGCGAGCTGTGTGTCGATAGTTCTTTCTAGATTGATACATGGCTTCTTGGGAAAACTGCAATATTCCGAAATAGCTCCCAATATGGAAAATCCAACGTAACTGCCCCCCAGTGTCCAATGTAAATTGCCCCCCTGTTTCATTTTTTTCAAATTGATAAAATCATCACTTCCAAAAGTGCTCTGTTCGCTACCAGTATGCTGGGGTTATTATTTAAGTTTCCTTGTAAATATAGTGATTTTATTTTTTACATTGCAGCTTTCTGATAGAGTCCCCATGCAGTTCTATCCTGACAGCTTGGTGAACGATCCTGTCCAATACCGCATCGGCTATTGTTTTTTCTCCGATAATATCATACCATCCATTCACCGGCAATTGCGATGTGATGAGTGTGGATTTCTTACCGTGCCTGTCTTCTATGATGTCCATCAGATTCATTCTTGCTCCGTTATCAAACGGCTGTATCCCGAAGTCATCCAATATAAGCAAGTCCGTACGCTCGATCCTTTTCAACTCTTGCAATATGCTTCCTTTCGCTTTAGCCACCTTGAGTTGCCCCATCAGTTTGGCTGTATTTGCATACTGCACTTTCATCCCTTTTTGGCAAGCCTTGTATCCCAGTGCGGTAGCTATATAACTCTTGCCCATTCCTGAACTGCCTGTAATGAAGAGGTCTTTACCCTCTCTGACAAAGGTGAGTTCGGCAAGCCTTTCCAGCAGGTTACGGTCCAGCCCTCTTTCTATGCTGTAGTCCATTTCTTCCATATACGCCTTATACCGGAAGTTAGCCTGTTTGATCAGTCTTTCTATCATCCGGTTGCAGCGTTCGTCCCATTCGTTGGTCACAAGCCACGAGACGAACTGGTCTGTGGTCATTGACTCGACCTTAAAACTGTCCATGCTTGTTCTAAAGGCATTGTACATTCCTAAAAGACGCATTTGACGCATCTTGTCCAAGGTTTCCTGATTCATTTCCATCGTTGCAAAGTTTTTAATTATAATTATTGCTGTCCGGTAAAAATTATAATGCATAAAATATCTGTCCGAATAGCCTATAGAAAGACAGTTCGGCGTTTTCCTTCAAAAAGCAAGCCCTCTTAATCAAAGAGAGTTGGTTCTGGAGGTGATAAATTGGAGTGATTAATGATTTTCAACCATGCTTTTTCCGGATCTTCACAGAACATATAGAGGTCAATGTAATACATGAGTGTTTGCCTTATCATTGTTACAAGATTTGAGAAACTCCATTTGTGTCTAATTCGTTTTCTTATGACAGATAATAGCAAGTTTGCAATCAGTGTTACCCATATTTGGGTTTTGATTGCGTTTACGCTTTCGCCAAAGAAGTATCTGAGAGGGAAATTCTGCTTTAACTGCTTGAACAAGCTCTCTATCTGCCAGCGTCGTAAATAAATGGCAATGATTTCTTCCGGTTCTAATTCAAAGTTATTGGTTAGAAGAACGCTTGAGCACTTCTTATTTTCCTGCCAATACTCTATCCGGCGTGAAACATGTTTTACTTCATCCTTTTTAAGTTCTATTGTATGATCGCTTAATACAACCAGGCCTTCTTTATTCACAAGAAAATGTCCATCAAGAGAAATGCAGCGTAGATTTTTCTTCATTTTGGTTACATAGAAAACCCCATTGTCTGTGAATTCTTGAAAGGTCTTATAGTCGATATATGCCCTATCCATGGCGATGAATGCCCCACTTGTCAGCTTTAGTTTAGCAAGCATGATGTGATCGTGAGTTGCTGCTGACGTAAAATGAATATTATAAGGCACTCCTTCCTCGGCTTTGAGCACAGTGTGAACCTTTATGCCTCCTTTCTTCTTGCCATGCTTGGGATTGCGCCCGGCACCTTTTAAAACGTTTGAAAACAGTGTTATTGTAGTAGAATCCATGATGTGCAGTAAGCGCTCCCAAGCCTTGTCTATTCGGCTGTCCGCTAAATCATTTTTGTATTTGCTATATAGCGAAAAATAGATTTGCTCAAAGAATTCATTACTGCGCCTATTGTTGGCTTCTGCCAAAGTGCTGCGTTTTACCATGTAATCTAGGCCTAGGTGATTGATCTTATTTGCCTCAGAGAGCATTCCTATTACGATTTCACGCAGAGAATCATAACGCATCAGCACGGCGTAGAGCATGATTACAAAGTGAGAGTAGCCGTCTAACTTCTTCACGTAGCGCTCATGTATGCCTTTTCGGCTTATCCTTACTATTTTTTGCCTATCGGTCAATTTTAATAGTTGAGAATAAAGCGGCTGTCCGGTAAAATATGTATTTTTGCCCATAGATTTTCCTTTTAGGTGTGGTAACTGCAAAGGAAAGAAAAAGGGCTGGATTCCAAGACAGAAAAACAGCCCTAATTTTTTGTCCATGATTTTTTTACCGGACAGCAATGAATTATAATATTCTTTTCCGCGTATGTTCTCATGGGTAGGCATCCCAGTTTCTTCACCCTGTACATCATCCTCCAGGGGCAGCTCATCTTGCCTGTTCTTGAGTATTTCTTCAATGGCCGGATAATTGTACAGTCCGTAGCTGGAAGCCCACCTGCAGGCATTTATCAGCCTTTTTCTACCTACCCTCGAAGCGAAGGAGAGTATTCCTCTGCATGATTTGTAAGCCTGCTCTGGGTAGGGTTTGGCTTCAATGACATGCTGGATATAGTTTCTCACATCGGCATGTATGCAAGCTGCTTCCTCAAGGAACTTCTCAGGATTCCATTCCGTGATGACACGCTGGCTGGAAGCCTGGTGTTCGGGAAGGTAGGTGTACCCGTAAGGCTTGTAGCTCCTCTTATGGACGGCTACCTTCTCGTACTTCAAATAAATTTCCACCACTGTATTGTTGTACAGGACATTGACCTTCTTGCCGATATGAACGTACGGGGCACTGTAATAATGTCTTTCCAGGCGTATATACCCGTTCTTCTGCACGGTTGCCGTATGCCGCTGCTTGAGCTCAAAACGGACCGGATTTAAAGGTCCCATGCAGTCGCGCTCAATCTCTTCATATTGTTCGCGACGGCTATAGTTCCTACCTGTCAGAAGAGCGTTGTTATGTAGTTCCAAAGCCACACGTATAGCCGCATTGAGTGATTCCAGATCGTAGAACTCTCGCCCATCCAGTTTGGTGTAAATGCTGCGGTAGATCAATTTGACGGCTCCTTCTACCAAGGCCTTGTCCCTGGGCTTGCGTACCCTGGCGGGCATGACCACACAGCCGTAGTGTTCGGCAAAAGCAGCGAAGTCCTCATTTAACTCGGCTTCGTAACGGCTGGGCTTTGTCACTGCGGATTTTAGATTGTCAGGAACAATGGCCGCCGGAGTACCCCCATAAAAAAGGAGGGCACCCTCGCAGGCATGGATCAGGTCTTCCTTGCGCTGGCTCATGACCGCTTCCACATAAGTCAGTTGGCTACAGGGGAGGATGGACACAAAAACCTCCACAGTGATGATCTCACCCGTCTCACGGTCTATCAGCGAGAGCTTGTCGCCAGCATAGTCAATGTACATCTTGTCGCCGGCTTTGTGCTCTAAATGAGCGATGGGGTGAGACAAGGCAAGGTAGGCTTGCAGATACGTACAGAAACGGCTGCGCGCATAACCGTCAGGATAAGTGTTTTGATACTCTTTGAATAACTGGTTACGGGTCACGCCTTTCTTCTTCAGACGTTTGGAATAATCGGGGAAAAGGGCATGAAGCTCCTTGTAGCGCGAAGACATTTCTTCTGGTTGTTTTTCCTGTTCCTGAAAAAGAGAACACAGGGAAGTGTCATCCAAAGAAAGAATATCTTCCAAACTTAGTCCGCTCTTCTGATAAATGTGTAAGTACTTTTTGACAGTGTTGCGGGAGACACTCAGCATGCTGCTGATACTTTTGGTTCCACTACCGGATGCATAGCATCGTAACACTTGACGAATCTTGTTCATACTAATCGATTTATTAGGCATACTATCTGCTTTTTTGTTTATTTAACAGACAAGATAACGATTAGAAAGCGCGAAAGCAAATGATTCTATCTATTTGAAGGGCGCAATTTCAAATGGACAAAAGGGATCAATTTGGATTGGATGAAGGGGGTCAGTTTGAATTGGACGAGAGGGGGCAAGATGGGCTGGATTTTCCACATGACGGAATTATTGAATTTAAAGAGGGAAAAGGGAAGATTATTGATCGTAATGCACTGAAAAATATGTTTAAAAAAATAATTTATATATTGTATTGGTGGAAACAAGGCCTGTTTTCCACATGTTCTTTCAATATACTATCTAAGATACTGCCATATGGATAATTCAAAGTAAAAGTGGGAATACCCTCGTCAAGGCCGAACCTTTATGTACTGCAATGTGGTCAGATATATCGCTTTTTATTTCATATTGTGGATCATCTTCCGTAGCATGATGTCTGTAACCCTTATAATCGAAAGCAGACGTGTGTATTTTTATGATTTTACCCGACACTCTGCCTGCCTCAGAATTCCAACTTACGTGATCGCCTATTTTAAATGTTTTATCCATATCTTATTTTTGTATAGAGAGTTTAAGCCAAATAATTCAATCCTCATAGGAAACACGCGATCCGACAACATTTGCCGGAGATGTGTAAGTATGTTCCTGAGCTTTATTAACGCCCATGATGTGCATTACTTTCCAACCTTTTGCTTTTAGAAAATCAGACACCATAGAACGATGACAGCGCCACCAGACTGCCTCGGCACACATATATACAGTCGGAGCTTGTAAGGCAATCTTTTCCAGTTTACCAATAGCCTCCGCAAAAGCTTCTGTTTCCATATAATCGGCATATCCACGAAATGAAATATTCTTCCATCGTATGTTTTTTGAATTAGGGCGGACTTTTCGCCGTCCGCCTAATTCTTTCATGTATATATACCTTATTCCTGTCTCCGGCAATAGAATTTCCAGATTCTCTTTATTAAATTGAGGGAACTTAGTTGAACCCGGAAGGCTCCGTACATCCACCAATTGCTTTATTCCAAATGATTGCAGCATAGCAATAAATTCGTCTATACTATGGGTAGAATGACCAATTGTGTAAATAATATGTTCTCTGGATGTTCCCATAATCTCGGTACCGGAATATCTATGTGTCTTTATCCTTTAATCATCGTGAGCAACATCTTAAATTGCTGCTTGGCAAAGAGTGCGTGCGGAACATTAGCCGGCATAATAACGGTTTGGCCTGTAGTGAGTAATAAGGGTTTGCCGGCTATTGTAATTTCAGCCTCTCCGTCCAATATTTCTACTACGGCATCAAACGGAGCCGTATGTTCACTCAGTCCCTGCCCCTTATCGAATGAAAAAAGGGTTATATTTCCCACATCGTTCTTCAAGACTTGTTTGCTGATAACTCCACCTGCGGAGTATTCAACCATTTCTGCCATATTCAGAATGGCTCCTTTTTCAAATAATTCGCTCATAATTATACTTATTTATCATTAGACTTTTGTTGAACCTCCGTCAATAATCAGATTGGTGCCGGTAATAACCGGTGCATAACTGGATGCCAGAAATGATATCGCTTTTGCAATGTCCTCCGAATTAGCAATTTTCTTCAACGGAACTGCTTCTATCATTTTGTTTATCGCATCTCTATACTCTTCATTATTCAATACCATATCGGTCAATACGGCCCCGGGAGAAATAGAATTTACCCTTATTCCAAAATCGGCAAACTCTAAAGCTGCACATTCGGTAAGGGAAATTACGGCTGCTTTTGAACTGTGATAGGCAGCTCCGTCACGGCTTCCTTCCAGTCCAGCAATCGAGGCAATATTGATAATCGCGGGATTATCCCCCTTCTTTAGCAATTCCAACGTATATTTTTGCCCCAGGAAAACACTTACTTGATTGATATTAACTACCCTCATATATTCCTCTAAAGACATTTTTCCAAAAGGTTTGTACAAGGATATCCCTGCCACATTTACCAATACATCCAGCTTGCCATGTTCTTTTTCAATTCTACCTATTACATTTTTCCAATCTTCTTCACTGGCAACATCATGTTTGATAAATGTAACATTATTCCCTAAATGCTTTTCTGTTTGTTGTCCCTTTTCCGCATTTATATCCGTAAAATAGACAAAAGCATTTTCTTTCATAAACTCTTTAACCGTTGCTAACCCAATACCACCGGTTCCTCCGGTAACTAAGACTACTTTATTTTCAAAATCATTCTTTTTCATATCCGTATCTTTTTAGTTCTTTATTAGATAACACAGTCCACCAAATATTAGTTTACCCGTTGGCGGAATTAAATTAGTGCATATTTAATTTGTCCAATGGGTTTGTTATTAATCTTGTTTATATATTGAAGGATTGTAAGTGCACTAATTT
>RZZX01000359.1 GCA_009929715.1 Bacteroidia bacterium | reverse complement strand
GAGCAGTTTTTCTTGCGATGGAAAAAGCTTGGTAATCTTAAGAGGCTCTGCAAGCGCACCGTCTTCTTCCTCTTTTTTAAACAAGAATTCATACGCCAAGTAAACCACACCGATGGTGAGTGTCCACAGAAGCAAAAATTCCCACAAAGAGACAAAGTGGCTCATGGTTGTTAAATCTTGATCGATGAGAGGCTCTGGTGGCCAGTTGTTAGACCATGTTCTATCCGTTCCAGGGCGCAATGAAGAGGCGACCAACTGTGACCAGTCCACAAACGCAGCAATTTTTGTAGCTTCCTCTGCACGGATAACACCACCACGCCATGCACGGGCTTTATCGCCTTTGGTTAAAAAGTTTACCAAATAATCCACGTTGGCTTGATACGCCAAAGCTGAGCCATCCGTATAGACAACGCCCGATTCTTTTAAGGTGGTTTGTTCTTTCATGTCCTGAATGGTACGCGCTTTGATAGCCCCTTGCTCCATAACTGAAAGCGATGCCCATGGCTTTTTGTAAAACTCTTTGGCATAATAGTCATTTAAAAATTCAGCACGTTTGTGCAAAAATTCTGTTGAGAAATCAGGTCCCAAATACGCACCCATGCCGAGCATCGTACCATAATCCATCAGGTCAAATTGTTGAAAATAGCCTTTGCCTTCAACGATATCCGCTTCCGTGTAGAGCACTTTTCCAGAGACCGTTTTTACCTGTGCAGGCAATGGGGGAACCTCTTTGGCAAGGTTTGCCGTAAAGTAAATAAGAATTGTCACCATAAAGATAGTAACAATCCAAAACGTCGCATACAGACTTTTTTTGGTCATAAAACGCGAAACCAGTGAACCGTTCATAGAACCTCCTTAATTACTACTCTCAGGTAGATTTTATGAAGCATAGAAAAAGATTTATTAAATTCTACTTATTGGTAGTATTATAAAAATAGATGGATTTAGACTATAAAGAGGGGGTGCGTTGCAGGAGCAAATCTTCCAATGTTGTTTTGTGAATCATGGTATCAATCAGTGCGCGTGGCTTTTCCCAAGAGTAATGCAACACACACGGATTGTCTGGGTTGCATGTGGCAAAGCCTAAAACACAGCGACACTCATGGGTGGGTTCATTCATGGCTTCTAAGATATGAGCTATGGTGATTTCAGAGGGATTTTTTCCTAACGCAATGCCTCCATCGCGACCTTTTGTGGCATAGATAAGACCTGCTTTGACCAGTTTTGTGACCAGT
>RZZX01000133.1 GCA_009929715.1 Bacteroidia bacterium | reverse complement strand
TAGCCTAATACCCGATGGTGGAAGAACCACAATCGATGCAACCAAGGAAATGGCTGTAAGTTAGCAAGCTAAAGAGTGCAGTATAATGGCAAAAAGAAGAAAGGGAAATGAGATATCACAGCTGTATCTTTTTTCCCTTTCATCCTTATTATATATGATATGTTACGACTCTTACGCTTCTGACGGGTTATTATAGTAAATAAGAAAAAGTATATTACGAAGTTTAGAATTTGTGATTTGTAATACGTAAAAGCGTGAAAAATGTCTGTCGCTAAAACGGAAGCCCGTTATCATCAGGTGGCGGAAGTTCCGTTGGCCAGGTGGGGATCGATGATTTATCGATGGCTTTGCCGCTGTCAGTTAACACTCGTTCATAAAAGACCCTGCAACGCCCATCCAATAAATGTGTAGTTGGCAGCCGTCTCCAATCGGACATGTTGGCTATCAGCTTTGAAGCACGTTGGCTTGTTCGTATGTATTGAGCATTACTGAAATCAATCCCCAAGTACTCCGTCACAAATTCATAGATGGTAGTCTGCATCAACAGTTGGTCGCTATCCGAAGATATGTAGTGCTCCCGATACCATTTCGCTTTCAGTTCTGATGGCATGTTGTACCATGAGCGTCTGTCGAAAGCATTCATCTTATCCCAAATACTTGGTCGAGGTATTGACAGGTATTGACGTAGCTCACTTTCAATAGGATCCTCCAAATTGTGTGTCTTCTGAATAGCTTCCATCTCTATATTGATATCCTTTATCCATTCATAGACCTGAATCTTTCGTTCCTTATAATATACCATTGCTTCTGCCCAAAGCATATCACGATTCTCAATCAACATGTCATTGCGTTGAATCACATCTTTACGAGTTGCATGACTTTCTATAGGCCAAAATCTTCGATTGCCAGTCGAGTCAGACAGACATAGATATTCATTGGTCGTTCCAATAAACAGACATTGACGAGGTACGGTGATATTATTTCTGCCATAAGGTGGTCTGTAAGTATCAATCGGACTCGACACGAACTTCTTCACGGCGCTCGATTCCTTTTTGGAAAATGAATCCATCTCGGCAATCTCTACAATCCATGCACCATGCAAAGCCATGTAGCCATCCTTTGCGCCCACATCTATCTCAGAATCATTGAGCCATTCACCTGCAAGTATTCTCGGTAATGAACTTTTACCACAGCCTTGCTGACCAATGAAGACCGGCATGAACTGACAATCGCAGCCCGGTTCATAGATGCGTTGAACAGCCTTAACCATGAAACACACAGATACCTTTCGGTTCAGCTCCGTATCTTCGGCTTGCAGATGATTGGAAAGCAATGAGCCAAGTCGTTCCACTTCATCCCAATGCAATGAATCCAAGTATTCCCGAACAGGATGAAACTCGTGTGCATGAGCTGTTATCAACAAGGCATCAAGAATCTTATCACGTTGAAAGCCAGCCTTGCGGTATATCTCCAGATAGCATTTGAGCTCTGCCGTATCGTAATCACTCCAATCTCCATTCTTTCCCCAAGGCAATTCACTTTTCTGAATGGTTTCGGTAAAGCAGTTATACCGAATCTTACCTCTTAGCTTGTCATCATTATCTAATATGGTGCATAGATTCTGTTCAGAGCCATCGACTATCACCTTATCATTCTTCAATGTCTTGCCGAGTTTATCTCGCCAATCATTATATTTGAAATTCTCCATCTGCTCTTCCATTATCCAATCGTTATTAGCTTACGACCTAATAAGGCAGAATCTATCTCTATCTTACTGAAATACAAATGTTTTGAGTTGCGATGAAATGGAAGTTGCGCTCGTTGACATCGTTTATGAACTGCACCAACAGACAAGCCAAGGTAGTTTGCAACCTGCTCCACATTCATCACTACATCTGCATGCTGCGCCATTCGCTGCACGACTTCATCTACTACTTTTGTATAAGTATCATTCTTCATGTTTTCTTATGCTTTAGTGTTAATACTACGGTTCTCATTGGCGGCGCCAGCCATTCGAACACGACGCAAAAGTACAGTGGAATACAGGAGTGGAAGAAATAAATACCATATCAAGGCTCGTTATTTAACCTCATTTCAGCGATTTCGGCAAATTGAACTCAAATATCATACTCAAGACCTTGTAAAATTGCATTTTTGCTTATTAACAGAAACTACACATTGAACAAATAGTGATGAATAGTAGGATTATATAATGATTGATAGTAAAAAAATATATGGCAGGCAGAAATAAAAAATCTAACAGAGTATGAAATTTGTTTTAGAAACGATTTGGCGAATCTTTAAAACACTTAGATAAAATAATAAAGCCATCAACATAAATGTGTATTAATGTTGGTGGCTTTGTTTTCCGTAAGTACAAAGTCTGTCCTAATATTCAAAGGGTAGATTTCCGTATTGTTCATTAAATGGCTCACATACAAAAGAACTTGCATTATCTTTGCATCTTTGCTTCAAATCTACTATATGCCTTTGTATGTTAGCTCGGAGTTCTTGATTATCAAGCTCTTCACGTCTTGCTTTGCTCATTATGCAAAATTCTTCGTCTTGCTCTATCCCTGCAAATTTGCGCCCACATATATTGGCAGCAATACCTGTAGTAGAACTACCGCTAAAGGGATCTAAAATCCAATCATTTTTGTTTGTGGAAGCAAGTATAATTCTTGTCAATAAAGACAGCGGCTTTTGAGTTGGATGTTTGCCTTGTGACTTTTCCCAACGACCAATGGCAGGTAATCTCCAAACATCGGTCATTTGTTTATTGTCATTAAGTTGTTTCATTAGATCATAGTTGAACTTATGTGCAACTTTTCGGTTCTTTCTTGCCCATATAATAAACTCTGTAGAATAAGTAAAGAATCTGCATGAGATGTTTATAGGTGGATTGGTCTTTTGCCAAGTAATCACATTCAAAATTTTAAATCCGAGTTCAGTTAAACAGTTGGCTACTGAAAAAATATTATGATAGGTGCCACTTATCCATATTGTGCCATTATCTTTTAATTTTTCACGACAGAGACTTAGCCAATCCATGTTGAACTGTTTCATTTCTTCGGGTGTCTTTGGTTTATCCCAATCACCTTTATCAACACAGACAACCTTTCCACTTTGCAAAGAGATTCCACCACCCGATAGAAAATAAGGAGGGTCTGCAAATATCATATCAAACTTAAAGTTGAACTCAGGCAAGAGCTTAAAGGTGTCGCCATGAGCCAACAAAAAATCTTTGTATTCTGATGTAAAATATGATTGTATCATATTCAAAAATTATAAGAAGGAACTATATTTGTAGATTCTGTATTAACAGAAGGAATTGGCAAGCCTAATTCCTCCAAAGGGATATAACCAAAATAATATCTACACCCAACGCTTATTATATAGTCGAGCGTATCTTTATACTTAGAGTCCTTAAACCAATCGTCTAATACATACATATATTCGACTTTGTAATTTAATTCAGAAAACAGTTTTGTATATTGTTTTTTCTTGAAGTCACAGGTCTGTAATTTTTCGTCAACACTACCAGCTACTTCTTGATGTTTTACCTCTAAGATAAAAGCAGTGTTATTAATGATGACGTATATACAATTGTCTGGTAAAAGTTGTTTCGAAATATGTTTCTGCCAATCTATACCATTTACCTTTAGAAACTTATATAAATTATGTTTTTTGAAAAGTCTAGCTACAAGTTCATCCTTATAGTATACTCTTGTATCATCAACGCAATATCCGTTTTGAGAATTGAGAAATACAGCCAACTCTACCTGTGCTTCATACCTAAGTCCTGTTAAGGTATTTGAGCCTCCTGTTCCACCCTTAATCATAAAATGTCAATTATTATCATCTTGTGTTCTTTTGCATACACCATGATAGTACCCCAATGCATATGCCGCATGTGGACTTTTATGCCTTTGAGCGCGTGCTTGACTCTCGTCCAGATTAGCAAGCACGTTATCAATACTTAATGAACCATCAAGATTATACCCAGCCTTATACCCAGCCTCGTAGGCACAAGCTGCACATTTATGACGTCCTACTCCACCTTGGTCAGTAGGTAAATTTTCCAAGATTTGTTGGATTCCATCATGATTCTTATTACATGCCATAGTTTTAATTTTATAATTGTTTCAAGAAATTTTTAATGCTTGTTAGATTATAAATGCTTGGTATAATACCATATGCCTCTTGTAGTTTGTTCTTAGCACTCTTCCAACCAAAGCCATCGGTTATCCAAACAAATTCAAACCCATTAACGCTATTGATTTTTGGTGCAATATCTGAATACGATCTTGCTACTTCATTTAGCTTAGAGCCACCTCCACTATAAAAATTTACTTCAATCAAGTAAATCTTCTTAGGTGTTTCAATTACGAAATCAAATCGCTTTTCATCATCGCCCAAAACCTTTGTAATAGACTGCCATTCACTTGAATATACTTCTTGGCGAAAGTTTACACCCTCTTTGCGAAGAATAGAAGCCACCATTCCTTCCATTACATGACCGCTACGATTCTTACGAGCATTGGTGTCTAAACCTGTTTCAATTCCGAAAACATAATCAACAAGGTCGTTGATCTTTTTCTGTTGGAATAGGTCTGCCAGTCCTGTATTATTTAGATATTCCATTACGCCATCAATCGATTGAAATAGTGTGTCGAGCACAATACACTGGCCTAATGAATTAAGCACAACTTTTTTACCCTCGCTTCGAACAGCTATTAGTATGTCCATCACATTGAATGCAGTCTTGTCTCTATTCCAAATTGTTTCTACAGCAGAACGTAAATCTGTTGCTCCAATAAGGCTATTGAGCATACATAAGCTAAGTTTTATATCACTTACATTCTTCTCTATTTTTTCGAAATCGCAAAAGAAACCCAATGTTTGGTTTGTCTCTTGAAGTTGAGACATGAATATATCAAAATCTTTCATTATATTCTCATTTTTAAAGATTTATACAAGAGCGCATTGCCATAAGTCGACAGTATTGAAATCCAACTCAAGATTGGTTTCTTTTGTACTGCCCTTGGTCCTATGATAATCATGAACAAGTATCTCTGTTAGTTTGCCTCGCTTATTAGGATTAGAATTAATACTTCTTGAAGCCAATACACGTTCAATGATATAGTCATTAAATAAGACATCAAAGAAAGTATCATTTCCATTTTTCCCTTTACAATCTGAATTACTCAACATAAAATTGTAGCCACTATTGTGAATCCTATCACAAAACACTTTAAGCCTAATCTGCGCATCGTCATTGAAGACTTCTTTTGCGTAGTCGTTGAAACTTGATGTATCACTTAATGGACGATACGGAGGATCAAAGTAAAATAAGGTTCTATTACTTGCATAGTTGAATGTAGCTTCAAAATCTCCCGTAAGGATTTCCACTCTCTTTAATAACTCGCTATCCTTTAGTAATGTTGCAGGATCGCATATGCGTGGATTTTTGTATTTGCCAAAAGGTACATTAAATAGTCCTTTTTTATTTACTCTATACAAGCCATTAAAACATGTTCTGTTAAGGAAGAAAAACTTTGTAGTATTTTCGATTGGATCTAAATTCTTCTCATTATATCGTTCACGTGTAGCCATAAAGAACTCTTTTTGTCTCTCATCACCATTTAATGACAAGTACTCATTCTCAATACATTGAAGCGATTCTATTAGCTCGTTTACGTTATCCCTAACAGTTTTATAACAAGTTGTCAGATCTGGATTGATGTCGTTAATAACCGCCTTCTGAATATTAGGATACTTCTGTAACATATAAAAGAGCATAGCTCCACCGCCAACAAATGGCTCTATATAAGTCACATCATTCCATTTACCAAAGTCAGCTGGCAAATTTGCATCCAGTTGTTCAATGAGTTGACCTTTTCCGCCAACCCACTTGATAAAGGGTTTTGCTTTCATTATTATACTTTTAAATTATACGTGGTCAGAAATAACATATTTATTCCTGATATGACGGCAAAGATACTCGATTTAATCGTGAATTAAGTCTTTTGAATGTGAAAACTACTATTGAGAGCTAATATTTGTTTCTTTCAGCTTGTTTTTATACGATATTTTTAGTATATGCGCCATTCAATTGATTATTTTTTATATTTTTGCAAAGTGAACCCACAATAGGGCATTCACAAGAGTTAGATAACGTGTGTTACCGAACTGTGTTACCAACTTAAAATGAACCATGATAATAATTTCATTAAAGTGTTGTAATCAAGAATCTTACAATAGTAAAAGTCGCAAAGAATTGGGCCAAGAACAGATACCAGGCGGATCACCAAGAAAAGGTTTAGAGATAATCTCTAAACCTTTTTCTTTTTATCAGACATTTATTGTTTTCTAAATCACCCCAGATTTTGGGATCAGTCCGGAAACCCTGGGGATATGTTAAATTGTACGGCCGTTTGCGCTTTCGTAATATGATAATATCGGATCAGTCCGAAAACCCTGGGGATATGTTAAATTGTACGGTCGTTTGCGCTTTCGTAATATGATAATATCTTTTCGTAAAACACTATATTTCAATTA
>RZZX01000358.1 GCA_009929715.1 Bacteroidia bacterium | reverse complement strand
AAATGCGATAAAAAAGCAATAGAATATGCTTCTCATACTATAAGCCTAATTTCTGACAAATGTAGGAATAATTCCTGAATGCAGTCAAGGGATTCCTGTTTTTTTCTTACTATACAGTCAGTGTCATTCCCTCATCGGCAAGGATGGTTCCCGGAAAGATCTCATCGGCCTCTTTTTTCAAGGTGTGGAGTTCTTCGTAACGGGCAGAATAATGGCCGATAACAAGCCTTTTTACATTCGCTTTTCTTGCAATCTCGGCGGCCTGACGTGCGGTAGAATGAAATGTTTCTTTAGCCCTGGCAGCATCTTCGCTCGCAAAGGTGGCTTCGTGGTAGAGTAAATCAACACCTTCTATGATCGGTATGATTTTCTCATAATATGCGGTGTCTGAACAATAAGCATACTTCTTGGGAGTACTGGCCGGCCTGGTAAGTCTTCCGTTGGGAATACGTTCTCCTTCCGGTGTTATATAATCTTCACCCCGTTTGATGGATGGTAATAGCCTTACAGGTATTTGATAGAAATCGGTCATCTCCTTAATTATATGAGCCTCTTTTGCTTTTTCGGCAAATAAAAAGCCTGATGTTGGAAGTCTGTGTTTGAGGGGAATCGAATAAACCGAAACCGACCGGTCCTCCCAAATCAGCTCATGTTGATCGGGTGCAATATGATTGAACCGGATTGGATAGGGGAGCTCCCTGCAGAAGGTGTTCAGGATAGGTCTTAAATAAGTTTCAGTCTCCTTGGGCCCATGTATAACTAATTCGCCGTTTCGCCCCAGCATCCCTAATGTGGAAATCAATCCGGGTAATCCAAAACAATGGTCACCATGCATATGAGATATAAAAATATGATTCAGCCGGCTGAATTTGATTCTCATTCTACGCATCTGAACCTGGGTAGCTTCTCCGCAATCAATCATGTATAGCTTGTCCCTCAGGTTTACAACTTGCGATGTAGCCAGATGGCGCGTGGTAGGTAATGCAGAACCACATCCCAATATATTGACTTCAAAACATTCCATATAATTAATATTAGTATTTTATATGTGGCCTTTCATGAATGAACGAATAAGATTAAACCCTAAAGTTAGTGAGGCCAGAATAGTATGCAAAGATAGGCCTTTTGTGTATATGGGAGAATAGAATAAATGAATCTTTTTGATAATCAGGGTTAAATGTAGTTCGAAGTGAGAGGTTTGATGTGAAAAAATGCAAAAAAGGACAGTCTAATTCTGTTTTTGTG
>RZZX01000357.1 GCA_009929715.1 Bacteroidia bacterium | reverse complement strand
GATGGTTAGCACTGTGGCAAATACTCCAAATACGCTCATATTTCTTTGTTTTCGTGTTTGTGTTATTAAAAATCTGCTGCAAAGGAATAGCTGTTTTTGCGTATAAAGAAACATAGCTACCTTTTGAACCGTTCTTTTAACTGCATTTCAGTAAATAGATAAAATCACACTCTGTTTTCATACTCAAAGAGATGGGATTAAGGCATAAAAAAAGCCCTTCGATGATGAAGAGCTTTATTATTAGGGTTTTAATAAAATAATGGTGAGTGTGCCGAGTATGAATTTACTTCTTTCGCCACGACTTTTTCTGGAGATAGGTACTGACGTTTTGGAAATCGGCATATCTTTCTAATGCATCAACGACGTGTCTGTCAGCAAATGCACCTTGAATTGTTTCAGTAATGGCTCTGCCTGTTTTATCATTATTGAGATAACAATAGATATGGGAGTAAGCATTAAGGTTGGGTAATGCCTTGCTTATTAACGATGGCGAGTTTAGAATATATGTGTCGGCAAACTTCTCGACAAGAATCTCTGTTTCCCCATGTGCCAAAAGGGTTTTATAAGAAAGAAAATCGATGAAGTCGGTGAATATACAGCACGAAGAGGTAATCACATTTGGATTCATACGAACAATTGAGATAGCTAATGGTAGCATGTGTCCACTATAGATATTACTTCTCAGTTCATAACCTCCATGTATGTTGGGAAAAGCAACAGCCTGACAGTCTCTATCATTGAAGCGAAAGCTAATCTGCTTGCAATACTTGTCGGCAATGGCGATATCTATGTTTCTTGAGGTAAAGTAGGCTATATCCTTGATACTTTTCAATTCTTCAATGGTTACAAACTTGACGGTTTCTTCCAGTCCAGTAAGAGAGAGTATATCGAATTTAGTTGGTGGCACAGCCGGTGCAATCTCGTCTATCTTGTCCAAAAGGAATGGCATGATGTCTGTCTGATACAGTTGCTTGGCCAATTCAATTATATTTCCACCTTTATCTGTACCTTGGTCAAACCAAACATTATTATTCACATCTACGATAAATGAGGGCACTTCTTCTTTGCGGAAGGGGGAGTGATACCAAAGGCGGTTGCCATTAGTTTTTACGGGTTCCATTCCTAACTTCATTAGGAATTTCTCTAGCTTGATACGCTTTGCTTGTTCAATATTCATCTGAAATATTATTTTGATTAGAGTTTGATGGCTTATTTATAGGAAAGGGTTCTGTACGGAGCTCATCCA
>RZZX01000024.1 GCA_009929715.1 Bacteroidia bacterium | reverse complement strand
CAAGTGCATCTGATATATTCATTGTAACTAAGCTTTGAACACTTAAAGTTACTAAAAATCAGCCACTTGACCATTCTTTTTATGCTAACTCTTGTTAATACAACTCATTGTTTTTGAGATAGTTAATCAATTATTTACCGAAGTATTGACTATAGAAACACAATTAAATTGCCATAAGACCATCTCCTATTTTCTACTTTTTATATTTGTTTGAAAGGAATTAAATATGTATTCATTATAATTCACAGCAAATGAAAAAGATTTATTTAACAACCCTTCTTGTGACATTCATGGCAATGTCTTGTGGTCAGAAAAAAGAGAAGAATGAAACTCTTGTTCGACCTGTTAAAACGACTACAGCAACCTCGCAGTCGGTCATCCGGAAAGATTTTTCGGGAATTGTAGAAGCAGTAGAGTACGTCAAATTGGCCTTTCGCGTCAGTGGACAAGTTATCGATCTACCAGTAAGCGAAGGACAGAAGGTGAAAAAAGGAGCGTTAATCGCCGCCATTGATCCTCGCGACATTTCGCTACAACACGCAGCCGATAAAGCGGCTTATGAAACAGCTGTCGCACAATTAGAACGCAACAAACGTTTATTGTCGCGCCAAGCAATATCTGTTCAGGAGTATGAAATTAGTAAAGCCAATTACCAAAAAGCAAAATCGGCTTATGAACTTTCAAGCAATAATATGCGTGACACCAAGCTGATTGCTCCTTTCGATGGCTCTATAGAAACTCGCTTGGTAGAGAATTACCAACGCGTGAATGCGGGCGAGGGAGTTGTCCAATTAGTAAACACTCAAAAACTCCAGATTAAATTCACAGTACCAGATGCTTACCTCTATTTACTCCGTTCAAAAGAGCAGAAGTATAGCGTCGAATTTGATACTTATAAAGGGAAAATCTTTAAAGCGAAGCTCGAAGAGTACTTGGATATATCAACGTCTGGCACTGGTATTCCTGTGACAATAACGATCGATGACCCCGCCTTTGATCGGGCATTGTACGATGTGAAGCCAGGATTTACCTGCAACATCAAGTTGGCTTCAGAAGTCGGTCCATTTCTGAAAGAGAAATTCATCAACATTCCATTGAGTGCCATCTTTAGTGAAAGTGAGAATCAAAACACGTACGTTTGGGTAGTCAATCAGAATAAAGTCAATCGGCGAAAAGTTGAAATTTACACCCCCACCGATGAAGCGAATGTCTTACTGACTTCAGGATTAAAAGATGGAGAAATAGTTGTCACTGCCGGTGTTAACCGATTAATGGAAGGTGAAACTATCAAAGTTATTGCCAATGATTAATCACCCGATTCATTAAAATCTTAAGTTATGAATTTAGCTAAATATGCCTTAGATAATACCAAAATTATCTATTTCTTCCTTGCCGTATTGCTTCTCGGGGGCGTGTACTCATTCAGCCAGTTAGGTAAAAAAGAAGACGCTCCTTTTGTTATTAAATCGGCTGTCATCATGACAAGGTACCCCGGAGCAGAACCGGCCGAAGTTGAACGACTTATAACTGAGCCTATCTCGCGCGAGATACAGAGCATGAACGGAGTCTATAAAATAAAGTCTGAATCCATGTACGGACTTTCAAAGATCACATTCGAACTCCAACCCTCTTTAGCAGCTGAATCGATACCACAGAAATGGGATGAATTAAGGCGAAAGGTACTCAACATACAGCCACAATTACCCACTGGATCCTCTGCCCCTACAGTGTCGGACGATTTTGGTGATGTTTTTGGGATCTACTATGGACTCACTGCCGATGACGGATTCTCTTATAAAGAGATGCGCAATTGGGCCGAACGGATAAAAACACAAGTCATTACAGCCGACGGAGTCATGAAGGTTGCTCTATTTGGCGTTCAAACAGAAGTTGTCAACATCTTTATCTCTGTGAATAAATTGGCAGGCATGGGTATTGATCCCAAACAACTGGCCAATTTGCTACAATCTCAGAATCAAATCATCCATACAGGAGAGGTTACAATGGGGACACAACAACTACGTCTTGTTGCCAACGGAACCTACACAACAGTAAATGACATTCGCAATCAAGTCATCACAACACCTGGCGGACAAGTAAAGATAGGCGATATTGCCATTGTCGAAAAGGGGTATATGGATCCCCCCAACACGATCATGCATGTCAATGGCAAGAGAGCGATTGGCATAGGCATTTCTACCGACCCAACGAAAGATGTGGTCTTGACAGGAGAACTTGTCGATAAAAAACTAGCCGAACTCCTCCCACTTATTCCAACCGGGCTGGAACTCGAAACTCTTTATCCTGAAAACGTCATTGCCAAAGAGGCCAATAATGGATTCATCATTAACCTCATAGAATCGATACTAATAGTTATTTTTGTTATCATGTTAGTCATGGGCATGCGTGCCGGAGCTTTAATCGGTTCTTCTCTTATTTTCTCTATTGGTGGGACCTTACTCATCATGTCCTTCTTAGGAGTAGGCTTAAACCGAACCTCATTAGCCGGCTTTATCATAGCAATGGGAATGCTAGTAGACAATGCCATTGTAGTGACCGATAATGCACAGATAGCCATAGCACGGGGATTAAATCGAAGACGAGCGTTGATAGATGGAGCAACCATCCCACAATGGGGATTACTGGGAGCGACATTTATTGCCATCTGCTCCTTTCTACCCTTATATCTAGCACCTTCTGCTGTAGCCGAAATTGTCAAACCGTTATTTGTGGTCCTAGCCATCTCTTTAGGGCTCAGCTGGGTGCTCGCTCTAACACAAACGACCACTTTTGGAAATTTCATCTTGAAAGCTCATCCCAGCCAAACGGGAAAAGATCCATACGACAAACCCTTTTATCGAAAATTCGAATCGTTCTTAAGTCTATTAATTAAAAAGAAGGCTCTAACATTGGGTTCTGTACTAGGCATATTTGTCATCTCATTGATCATCATGGGGGCCATGCCGCAAAACTTCTTCCCTTCACTTGACAAACCTTATTTTCGAGCAGATATCTTTTATCCGGATGGGCACAACATAAAAGATGTGGAGAAAGAGATGAAAAAAGTTGAAGCCCATTTAATGAAGTTGCCAGAGGTCAAGCGTGTTTCAGTGACTCTGGGTAGCACCCCACTACGTTATTATCTAGCCTCTACATCTGTTGGCCCGAAGCCCAACTTTGCCAATGTGCTGATTGAGCTTACAGACAGTAGATACACCCACTCTTATGAGGCCGATTTCGACAAATATATGAAAGCGAATTATCCGAATGCGATTACTCGAACCAGCTTATTCAAATTATCTCCGGCAGTCGATGCGGCCATTGAAATAGGATTTATTGGCAACCAAGTGGATACTCTTGTTATGCTCACCAACAAAGCCATAGAGATCATGCACCGCGATCCGGACCTGATTAATATACGCAACTCTTGGGGCAATAAAATACCGACCTTAAAACCGGTCTTTAGTCCTGAGCGCGCTCAACCTTTAGGCGTATCACGCCAAAGCATGGCTCAAAGCATTCAAGTTGGGACCAATGGTATGACCGTGGGTGAATACCGACAAGGTGATCAAGTCTTACCCATCTTGCTGAAAGGAAACACCTCGGATACCATTCGTATTAGCGACATGCGTACCTTACCTGTGTTAGGTTCTTCAAAGAGAGCAACCACCTTGGAACAAGTCGTTAGTGATTTTGATTTTCAGTACCGATTCTCTACAGTGAAAACTTACAACCGCGAAATGGTCATGATGGCACAAGCGGATCCTCGAAGAGGAGTGAATGCGACCGAAGCCTTTAACCGCATTTGGTCGGCCGTGCAACAAGAGATAAAGATTCCCGAAGGCTATACCTTAAAATATTTTGGAGAGCAAGAAAGTCAGGTTGAGTCCAACGAGGCTTTAGCGGCAAATTTACCCCTCACGTTCTTTTTAATGTTTATCACCTTGCTTTTCTTATTCAAAACCTACCGAAAGCCTGTTGTCATTTTGCTCATGCTCCCCCTCATTTTTATAGGTGTTGTCATGGGATTGTTGCTCTTTGGCAAATCATTCGATTTCTTTTCAATCCTTGGCTTATTGGGGTTGATTGGTATGAATATAAAAAATGCGATTGTACTCATAGACCAGATTGACATCGAGATGAATGCCGGAAAAGAGTCGCGCGAGGCTGTACTCAGTGCAACGACAAGTCGTATCATTCCAGTTGCCATGGCCTCAGGAACCACCATTTTAGGAATGCTACCGTTACTCTTCGACGCCATGTTTGGCGGCATGGCTGCCACCATCATGGGAGGTCTATTAGTGGCCTCAGCCCTGACACTGTTTGTCTTACCTGTAGCTTATTGCACGATTTATAAAATCAAAGGATAAAAGAAACATGAAAATAAGAACAACCATCCTAGCCGCTCTACTCTGTATGACAGGGTATACAGCCGCTCAATCACTCAGCCGCGAAGAGTACCGTTTGCGAGTGGCGGAATACAGTCAAGTACTGAAACAAGCCCAACAAAGGACGCTAGCTGGACAGGCTTCACTCAGCTTAGCAAAGAAAGGCTTCTTGCCTAGACTTGATCTGAATGCACAAGGAACCATCAACCTCAACCAATGGGGAGATTGGACAGGTGCTGGTCCGGGAATGATCAATGTGGGACACTCAGGAATAACGGATCTCAGCTATTTTCCAGGGACGTATCGTTGCTACACTTACCAAGGTATGCTGACTGCTGCACAGCCCATTTATGCTGGCGGAGGGCTCTCCGCACAGAAAAAGATGGCTGAAGCCGATCATCAATTGAACCTGCTGACCGAGGAGCTGACAATGGATCAGATAAGCTACCAAGCCGATGCCATTTACTGGAATGCCTCTTCTGCATGGGCTTTGATGAAGGTCATGACACAATACAGAGCGATCGTGGAGAAGCAGTGCAACGTCATCGTAGATCGTTTCAACGAGGGAGCCATTAGTCGCACCGATCTGCTGATGATGCAAACTCGCCGGAAAGAGGCCGAACTACAATACATCAACTCCCGTAAAAATTATGCCATTGCTATGCACAACTTGCATAGTTTAATGGGAGTCGACCCAGAAGCTCCTGCCGAAACTCTTTCTGACATTGATGCAGGCTGTGAAGCCATCGAAGAGATTGCTTTCGATGAGGTCTTAACTAGACGAGCCGACTATCAGAGTGCACAAGTCTATATTGAGAAGATGCGGTATGCACGTAAGAGTGCCTTAAGTCAGTTCATGCCACAGCTCAATGGATTTATTACTGGTGGATGGAGTACGAATACACCCAACATGAGTACGCCGGTGAAATTCAACCTTGTAACTGGCATTAATTTATCCGCTCCACTCTTTCAGTGGAACAAACGCGGACAGACCAACCGGCAACAAAAGGCTTCTATTGCAATTCAGGAACTTCAACGCAGCTACCAAGCAGATGCTATCTTAAAAGAATTAAGCAATGCGTTGACCTCTGTTAATGAAAGCATGAAGCAGGTGTCTACTGCAAAAGAAAACATGGAGGTAGCACAGCAAAGTCTTGACTTAAATGCCTTTAGATACAATGAAGGACGCAGCAGCATTGTCGAAGTACTGAGTGCACAACTCTCTTGGATTCAAGCACAGACTAATCTCATATCGGCTTATATGACCCATAAAATGGCAATAGCCGAATATCGACGAGTTATCAGCGAATAGAGTAAATAAAGACTAAAAAAGAGGCTATCCTAATAAGTTAAGATAGCCCTTTTTTAGCCTTTATAAGACTCTTTTTGAGTCTAGTTGGTCGTTCTATTTAAACTTTCGCTGGTGTCTGTTCCAGAGTTGCTACCAAGAAGTCATAGAATTTCTGCACTGTAGGGATGTAAGCTCTCTCATCAGGTGAGTGCGGTGAACGCAAAGTTGGGCCAAAAGAGATCATATCTAATCCCGGAACGATAGCGCCAATGATACCACACTCTAATCCAGCATGAATCACTTTCACAGCTGGCTCTACACCAAATTGTTGCTTATATGAATGCTTCATCGCCTGCAAAATAGGCGAATCAATGTTGGGCTGCCAACCGGAATAGCCACCACTCATCTCCACCTTCATACCAGCCATGGAGAAACAAGATTCCAAGCTCGTTGTGAGGCACTCTTTCATGCTGTCGCTTGAGCTACGAGCCAAAATTTTAATAGAAGCTTTTCCACCACCAATCTCGACTATCGCTAAATTAGACGATGTTTCAACGGTATCCGGAATAGTCGGGATCATACGCATCACCCCATTCTGACAAGCAAAAACAGCATCAATGAAATTGTCTTGAATCTCTTCAGGCACTGCACCGACTGGAAGTTCTACGCGTTCAGCTTTAAACGTAATAGGCGTTTCAATGGCCGAAAACTCTTCGTTGAACAACTTCTCGCAATAGGTAACCAAGTCCAAAACATCGGCTTCGTTCTCTGCCGGAATCGTAATAACTGCTGTCGCTTCACGCGGAATGGCATTACGCATGTTACCCCCTTGCCAGCTCGCCAAACGAGCCTCACAAGAAGCAACCGCTTCGCGTAAGAAACGCACCATCAGTTTATTGGCATTGGCCCGGCCAGTATTTATTTCCATCCCTGAGTGACCGCCTCTCAACCCTTTCAGAGTAACCTGAAGAGCAATGTCTTCTTTTTCGGCTTCGACCTCTTTGTATTCTATTGTGGCCGTAACATCCATACCACCGGCACAACCGATATAAAGTTCGCCTTCATCTTCCGAGTCTAGGTTCAATAAGATTTCTCCGTTCAAGGTATCTGCTTGCAAGCCAAATGCACCATACATGCCGGTCTCTTCGTCTTTTGTAATCAATGCTTCCAACGGACCATGTTTCAAATCGGTCGATTCAAGTACAGCCATAATCGCCGCAACACCCATACCGTTGTCCGCTCCCAAAGTCGTTCCTTTAGCCTTCACCCAATCGCCATCAATATAGGTTTGAATCGGATCGTTAACAAAATCATGTACAGTATCATTATTCTTTTGAGGAACCATGTCCATGTGAGCTTGCAAGATAACTCCCTTACGATTCTCCATACCCGGTGTAGCCGGTTTGCGAATAATCACATTACCTGCATTATCAACAAAGGATTCTAATCCAAGGTTTTTTCCGAAATTAATCAGAAACTCAGTAATTCGTTCCATGTGTCCTGAAGGACGAGGAATTTGAGTCAGTGCATAGAAGTGTTTCCACACATTTTGTGGAGCCAAAGATAAAATTGTACTCATAACGAAAATAGATTTATAAAGTAATTAGATTCGTGGTTTATGGGCGAACGATAAAGAGATCATCCCATATACGCCCAACAAAGCTACTAAAAAGGTTTGAATTCCGTGTACAATTAAAGCAAATATTCCGGCATCGGTCACATTTACTCCATAAAGCATCATCATCGAAATGATAGCAAAGTGCCATGGACCAGCTCCGTTTGGGGTTGGTACAATAACTGCAAACGTACCACCTACAAACATCACTAATGCAGCCATTACACCGAGGTTTTCAGTAAATCCGAAACAGTAAAACGTGAAATAGAAGTGGAGAAAATAAGAGAGCCAAATGAGCAGTGAATAGAGTATAAACAGGGGAACATTTTTTACATTTTTTAAAGAAATAATTCCCGTCCAAACATTCAAAACAACTCCTTTTACCCGCTCATAAAACGAAAGTGTCTTCGCTAAAAAATAGGCTAACACGCCGATTCCTATCAAACAAAACAAAACGATATAGAACCAGACGGATGTAAGGAGGTGCATCAACGATGGTATTTTGGTACCCGTCTGCTCAAGAAATGTCATAAAGATAGGTAGCTGAAGCACAACCGTCACACCCGTAATGAGTAACATAGTCAAGGTATCCACTAAACGTTCAGTCACCACAGTCCCGAGCGATTGAGAGAAAGAGACCTGATCATGTTTAGACAAAACGCCGCAACGACTCACCTCCCCTACCCGAGGAATAACCAAACTAGCTGCATACGAAATAAAAATCGCATCAACACAGTCACGCTTAGAGGGAGAAGCACCCAATGGTTCTAACGTCTGCTTCCAACGCCACCCCCGAAACACCTGGGCTGAAACGCCAAAAACCAACGAAAAAAGCATCCATCCCCACTTGGTCTCATGCCCCAATACGGTAGCTGCCCTTGAGAAATCAAAATCCTTATAAACCCAAAACAAGATAAATGAACCCAATATAAGGGGTAAAACAAGTTTCAGAGTCTTTTTTAATAGTTTATTCATTCCTAATTCGTCATTCTTCACATAAAAGAGTTACCTTTGCCCGCTGCAAAAGTAGTTATTTAGTTGATAAATGAAATCAGTAAAGCCTAAAAAGTTTCTCGGCCAGCATTTCCTGAAGGATTTGACTGTAGCCAAAGCAATTGCCGACACAGTCGATACACACCCTGAACTACCCATTTTAGAGGTGGGACCGGGGACTGGTGTACTCACACAGTTCCTACTCCCCAAAGAGCGATGGCTTAAGGTGGTAGAGGTCGATTTTGAATCGGTAGCTTATCTGCGAGAGAACTACCCACAACTGGAAGAAGAGATCATAGAGGATGACTTTCTGAAAATGCACCTCGATCGTCTGTTCGGGGGAAAACCTTTTGTGCTCACCGGCAATTACCCTTACAACATATCGAGTCAGATCTTTTTCAAAATGCTGGATTATAAGGATTTGATACCTTGTTGCACCGGAATGATTCAAAAAGAGGTGGCCGAACGTATTGCAGCCAAACCGGGCAATAAAACATATGGTATCCTCAGCATCTTGATTCAAGCTTGGTATCGGGTAGAGTATCTGTTTACCGTCAGCGAACAGGTGTTCAACCCTCCTCCCAAAGTTAAAAGTGCTGTTATCCGAATGACACGCAACGAGACGCAAGAGTTAGGGTGCAACGAAAAACTCTTTAAGCAAGTAGTTAAAACAACTTTTAATCAACGTCGGAAAACATTACGCAACTCGATTAAACCAATCTTAGGTAAAGAGTGCCCCCTAACGGCAGATGCGTTGTTCAACAAACGACCGGAACAGCTCTCCGTACAAGATTTTATCGACTTGACCAACCGCGTGGAAGAGGCCCTAAAAAACGGCATCTCCTTAACGACCACTGATAGCGAGTAATGCGCTAAGCATCATCCGCGTCATCCTGTTGAATGCTTTAAAACCGACAGCTTATGAGCGAAGAATACATGGACGAATTAAAACATCTCATCGAACGGAAAGAGGCCGATCTGGTGAAAGAACGGTTGGCCGATCTTCACCCGGCAGATATCGCCGAACTGTGCAATGAGCTGAGTTCCGAAAAAGCGCGATTCATCTATCGCTTACTTGATAATGAAACAGCAGCAGATGTGTTGGTCGAAATGGACGAGGATGTCCGCAAGGAGTTCCTTGAATTACTTCCTTCGGAAACCATCGCAAAACGATTTGTAGATTACATGGACACGGATGACGCCGTGGATCTGATTCGCGAACTGGATGAGGAGAAGCAAGGAGAAATCCTTTCGCACATCGAAGATATTGAGCAGGCTGGCGACATCGTCGACTTGCTGAAATACGACGAAAAAACAGCCGGTGGTTTGATGGGTACCGAAATGGTACTAGTCAATGAAAACTGGAGTATGCCGGAGTGTTTGAAAGAGATGCGCCAACAAGCGGAAGAACTAGACGATATTTATTACGTCTATGTCATTGATGACGATGAACGCTTAAGGGGCGTGTTCCCACTCAAAAAGATGATTACTTCGCCTTCGGTTTCTAAAGTCAAACATGTCATGCAAAAAGATCCGATAGCGGTACATGCTGATACTTCTATCGAAGAGGTGGTGCAGATTATTGAAAAATACGACTTAGTAGCCGTACCGGTAGTCGACAGTATCGGCCGACTGGTGGGGCAAATTACAGTCGACGACGTCATGGACGAGGTACGTGAACAGTCGGAACGGGATTATCAATTGGCTTCTGGTCTTTCACAAGATGTAGAGACCCACGACAACGTTTTGAAACAAACCACTGCTCGCCTGCCTTGGTTACTCATCGGCATGATCGGAGGAATCTGCAACTCCATGATCTTAGGAAACTTCGGTACCACTTTTGCAGCGCACCCGGAAATGGCTCTTTATATTCCACTGATCGGCGGAACGGGGGGAAATGTCGGCACTCAGTCTTCGGCTATTGTGGTGCAAGGATTGGCCAACAGCTCTTTAGATGCCAAGAACACCTTCAAACAAGTTAGTAAAGAAGCGATTGTAGCACTCATTAATGCAACGATTATTTCTCTTCTTGTTTACACCTATAATTTCATCCGGTTCGGGCCAACAGCTACAGTAACCTATTCTGTATCAATCAGCCTTTTTGCAGTGGTGATGTTTGCATCTATTTTTGGCACGCTCGTCCCTATGACTCTCGAGAAACTTAAAATAGACCCAGCCATCGCAACCGGCCCATTTATAGCCATCACCAATGACATTATAGGGATGATGTTTTACATGGGAATTACCGTGCTGCTCTCCTAAAAACAAAGTAAATAAAAAAAAATAAGCAAAATAGTATGAAGTAATCGTTTTATTTCATTAATTTGCCACCCAAAACTAATATACAATGATGGACGCTCATGACACTAATCTTCCTCAAGGCAAGGAATTAGAAGAAGAAAAGGTAGCAGCTGAGGTTTCTGAAACACAAACAGAGACTCCGGCTGAAGAAAAAACGATCAATACTGCCATTGAATCGCCGGTAAAACTGACAACTAAAACAGAGATTTTGAACCGATTGAAGAAAACTGCACTAGAAGCAGATAGAGCCAACAAGCAAGAACTTGATGTGCTGAAACAATCGTTTTATAAATTACACAACGCCGAAGTCGAAGCTGCCAAAAAGCAGTTTATCGAAGAGGGGGGTGAAACTGCTGAATTCATACCGCAACCCGATGCTTTAGAGGAGGAGTTTAAACAATTGATGACATCAATCAAAGAACAGCGTATAGCTGTCTCTAACGAAATAGAGCGTCAGAAAGAGGAAAATTTGCAAATAAAATTATCTATCATTGAAGAACTAAAAGAACTTGTAGAGCTCAATGAAGATCCGAATAAGAGCTATACTGAATTTAAAAAACTGCAACAGCAATGGAACGAAACGAAACTGGTTCCCCAAGCAAGGGTGAATGAGCTTTGGAGAAACTACCAGTTGTATGTCGAAAAGTTCTACGATATCTTAAAACTAAACAATGAGTTCCGCGAATATGATTTCAAGAAAAACCTCGAAATCAAAAATCACTTGTGCGAAGCAGCAGAAAAACTAGCAGCAGAAGATGATGTCGTATCGGCTTTTCACCAATTACAGAAACTTCATCAGAACTTCCGAGAAACAGGCCCTGTCTCTCAAGAACTTCGTGACGAAATATGGAACCGATTCAAAACAGCTTCTGCTATTGTTAATCGCCGCCATCAGGAGCACTTCGAAGAACTCAAAAAAGCTGAACAATATAACCTCGACCAAAAAACAGTTATCTGCGAAATCATTGAGGCAATAGAGTATAATGAACTACACTCTTTTACTGCATGGGAAAATAAAACGGCAGAGATCATCGCCCTTCAGAACAAATGGAAAACCATCGGGTTTGCTCCTAAAAAGATGAACGTGAAGATTTTTGAGCGCTTCCGTCAGGCGTGTGATGAGTTCTTTAAAAAGAAGGCAGAATTCTTTAAGACAATTAAGGAAGAGATGAGCACCAACCTCGACAAGAAAAAAAACTTGTGCGAGAAGGTGGAGGCTCTCAAAGATAGTACAGAGTGGAAAGAGACTGCTGATCGTTTAGTGGAACTTCAAAAAGAGTGGAAGACCATCGGCCCTGTGGCTAAGAAACATTCGGATGCTGTCTGGAAACGCTTTATCTCAGCTTGTGATTACTTCTTTGAACAGAAAAATAAAGCGACCTCTTCACAACGAAGCATTGAGGTGGAAAACCTGGAACAGAAGAAAGCAATTATTTCTAAGCTGACTCAGATCGAAGAGTCTATGGATACAGACGAAGCGGCTACTTTGGTACGGGATCTCATGAAACAGTGGAACAACATCGGACATGTACCGTTCAAAGAAAAAGACCGGGTATATAAGCAATATCGGGCCGCTGTGGACCAACTCTTTGAACGTTTGAATATCAACATCTCAAACCAAAAGCTTAGCAATTTCCGTCAGAACATCTCTCAGATTCAGTCTTCGGGCGCACAATCGGTCTATAAAGAAAGAGAGAAACTGATGCGGATTCACGAAGCTATTAGAAATGAGTTACAAACGTATGAGAATAATTTAGGATTCATGACGTCTACCTCTAAAAAAGGAAGTAGCTTACTGACTGAATTAAACAGAAAAGTAGAAAAATTAAAAGCTGATTTAGATTTGATTCAACAGAAGATTAAGGTCATCGATGAATCAATCAAAGCTGGAGAGTAAAGCTTTTCAAATAACATATGTATGAGGAGGAAGTTTGTGCAGCCATGTGCAGACTTCCTTTTTTTATAGCCCCCAGAAAAAACAGATTAACGTCACTTGTAGGCAAAAAGACGCCTTTCCCTAACAGAAACGTCCTTTTTTCTTCGTGAAAGAATTTAGTTTTGTTAGCGAGTGTTTTATCGCCAACTAAAAAAGTTTCTCTCGCTGGGCAGCTAAAAAATCTTTTAATGGCCAAGCAAACGTTTTTAGAGTCAAATTCAGAGGAGTAAAAATAATGTAAACTGGGGCGAGACTATTTAATATCCCCACTTGATTTTCGGACTAATCCGTTAATACCCCCACTTGGTTTCGGACTGATCCGAAATAAACAGATCCAGATGAATAAAACACGCCTTAACAGAAAAGTGGATGTACTGATTATTCAGCACATCCACTTTCCTGTTGGGCTATCTGGACTCGAACCAGAAATGACAGGCCCAGAATCTGTAGTGTTACCATTACACCATAGCCCAATTACTTTTCTTTAACGGCTGCAAAGATACAAAAAATTCAATAAACAAAAAGAAAATAACTTTTTTTTTGCAAACATTTCCCCGCATCTAAGCCGTTTCAAACAAAGCCAACACTAAAAAACACAAAAATAGGCATAGAACTTTCTTCTATCCAATAAATCACTGTATATTTGCGACCAAATAGTGTAAAAAGAAACAAAAAGAGTAACCTGTTTGTTATTAATAAGATAGTTAAGAACACGAATTATAAATTCACTGATAAATGAGCGATACAAAAACATTAATTCAAAAAATCACTGAAGGTATTCAAGAGAAAAAAGGCAAAAACATTGTGATAGCAGATTTGACTAACATCGATGATACCGTTTGCCAGTATTTTATTATTTGTCAGGGAAACAACCCTAGTCAAGTGAGCGCCATAGTCGATTCCATCAAAGAGTTTGCACGCAAGGGAGCTGATGCAAAACCTTTTGGGACAGACGGCTTAAGAAATGCCGAATGGGTGGCGATAGATTATGCTGAAGTGTGGGTGCATGTTTTCCTACCGGAACTCAGAGCATTCTATAATTTGGAACACCTTTGGGCCGACGCTAAGCTAACAACACTTCCTGACATCGACTAAATCAGAAAATCATGGATAAAAATAACGCAAATAACAGCAATAATAAGAAACCAGGCAACAAGATTAATATGCCAAAATTTAATCTTAATTGGTTATATATAGTTATTGCTTTGATGTTAATTGGCCTCTATTGGACAAATAACTCAGGAACGCTAGGCAGCAAAGAAGTGACCTATAGTGAATTCCAACGCTATGTGAGTAGTGGCTACATCAGTAAGGTTTTGGGATATGAAGATAAATCGGTTGAGGCATTTGTAAAACCAACGGCTGTGAATGTGGTCTTCGGTGCTGATGCACCGCGTGTGGGACGTAACCCGATGGTTACTAGCCGGGCACCATCGACCGATAAGCTTGAGGAGTTTCTTCAAGCAGAAAAAACGCTCGGCCATTTCGACGGGAATGCAGACTATCCCGCTAAATCGAATTTTTTCTATTCTCTCTTGCTACAAGCCATTCCATTCCTTCTTTTAATCGGCTTGTGGATCTTCTTTATGCGCCGCATGAGTGGAGGTTCCGGAGGTAGTGGTGCTGGTAATGTCTTCAATGTAGGTAAATCAAAAGCGCAACTATTCGAAAAAGGAAATGGTTTACGCGTCACATTTAAGGATGTGGCCGGACTAGCAGAAGCCAAACAAGAGGTGGAAGAGATTGTGGAGTTTCTAAAACAACCACAGAAATACACCGAACTGGGTGGAAAAATACCTAAAGGTGCTCTTTTGGTAGGCCCTCCGGGAACTGGTAAAACATTACTCGCTAAAGCAGTAGCAGGCGAAGCGGATGTTCCATTCTTTTCACTATCGGGATCGGACTTCGTGGAGATGTTTGTCGGCGTAGGTGCCTCACGCGTACGCGATCTATTCAAACAGGCCAAAGAGAAAGCACCATGTATCGTCTTCATCGATGAGATTGATGCAGTGGGGCGTGCCCGCGGTAAAAACCCAGCAATGGGTGGCAATGACGAACGGGAGAATACGTTGAACCAGTTGTTGACTGAGATGGATGGATTCGGATCGAATAGCGGAGTGATTATTCTAGCAGCAACGAACCGCGTGGATGTCCTAGATAAGGCTCTTCTACGTGCAGGACGTTTCGACCGTCAGATTCACGTGGATCTACCTGACTTAAATGAGCGAAAAGAGGTTTTTGGGGTGCATTTACGCCCTATCAAAATAGACCAAACGGTCGATGTTGAGTTGTTGGCTCGCCAAACACCTGGTTTTTCTGGTGCTGACATTGCAAATGTTTGTAACGAAGCAGCTCTGATTGCTGCGCGTCATGGCAAGAAATTTGTCGACAAGCAGGACTTTCTAGATGCAGTAGACCGCATCATCGGTGGTCTGGAAAAGAAAACGAAAATAACAACGGAGTCTGAACGCCGCTCTATCGCCATTCATGAGGCTGGACACGCAAGCATCTCTTGGTTGTTGGAACACGCCAACCCGCTAATCAAAGTAACAATTGTGCCTCGCGGACGCGCTCTTGGAGCGGCTTGGTACTTACCGGAAGAACGCCAAATTACAACTAAAGAGCAAATGCTCGATGAGATGTGTGCGACTTTAGGTGGACGCGCAGCGGAAGATTTATTCATCAAACAAATCTCAACAGGGGCCATGAACGACCTAGAACGGGTAACCAAACAGGCGTATGGTATGATTGCATACTTGGGTATGAGTGAAAAATTGCCTAACCTCTGCTATTATAACAATGATGAGTACTCGTTCAACAAACCATACAGCGAAAAGACAGCGGAACTGATTGATGAAGAGGTGAAAGCAATGATCAATGAGCAGTATGAACGGGCTAAAAAGATTCTATCTGAAAATAAAGAGGGGCACAATGCACTTGCGCAACAGCTTATCGAGAAAGAGGTTATCTTTAGCGAAGATGTAGAGCATATCTTCGGCAAACGGCCATGGGCTTCTCGCTCTGAAGAGATTGTTTCGGCCGAGTTAGAACGAAAGAAAATTGAGGCCAAAACGAAAGAGAATAAAGAAAAACAAGCACTTAACCCAACGGAAGAGGCAGCACTTTCTGAAGACTCCAAACAAGTCGATGATAGCTTAACTGCAACAACCGCCAATTAACACGAATCATCTTGAAAAGTAATTTCTTACTACGAACCATCACAGGATTGCTCTTTGTAGCCATCTTGGTAGGCTGCATCTTATATGAGCCAATAAGCTTTGGTGCACTCTTTATCTTAATTAGCGGATTGACCATCTATGAATTTGGACAACTCGTTAATAAAATAGACGGCGTTGAGATTAACAAAACAATTACCATGCTGGGAGGGGCTTACTTATTCTTAGCCATCATGGGTTTTTGCATTAATGCAGCAGATTCAAAGGTATTTATACCGTATGTTTTACTACTGCTTTACCTGATGATTAGTGAGCTTTATCTAAAAAAAGAGAATCCGATATTGAACTGGGCCTTTGCCATGTTTAGCCAACTTTACATTGCTTTGCCTTTTGCTTTGTTGAATGTTTTGGCTTTTCATACCAATGCAGGAAACACAGTGGTGAGTTACAACCCGGTTTTACCTCTATCGGTTTTTGTTTTTCTTTGGCTAAATGACACCGGCGCTTATTGCATCGGTTCACTTTTCGGCAAGCATCGATTGTTTGAACGCATTTCCCCCAAAAAATCGTGGGAAGGATCAATTGGCGGTGGACTGGTTGCAGGTGCTTCAGCACTGCTCTTTGCTCACTTCTTCCCGATCATGTCTATGGGAGAATGGGTTGGACTAGCTCTGACAGTGGTCGTTTTTGGCACATGGGGCGATTTAACAGAATCACTCTTTAAACGCCAATTGCAAATAAAGGATTCTGGAACAATCTTACCGGGACACGGTGGCATGCTCGACCGGTTCGATAGCGCATTAATGGCTATTCCAGCAGCTGTTGCTTATATCTACATGCTGACTTGGTTATAAGATTAATCCAATAAACGTATCTATGTGAGCCCGAATAGTCTAAGATTATTCGGGCTCACATGCTTTCTAGGCTATCTGCAACGAAACGTTCGAGTCATTGTTGAAGCCTTTGGCAACCGCCTTGAAAGCCTAAACTCATTCACTTGTATAGAAAGCTTTCCTAAATGTCCTAACAAAAATAAGAGAGCATCTTTTGCGGTGATGCTCTCTTACAGGAATTGCAATCTAATGAAATAAAACACTAGTTGGTTTAAGTTGGTTGTGTTATATGAAGAGATGGAAATAGATTGCAGCTCTTTTTTTTAATTCAAATAGTTCACACTCTGATGAATGCTTTTAGCAACCTCCGGAGTAGCTACCGGATGTTCCGGACTTAAAACTAACGTAACCTCGCCGTTGGTCTCGGAGTTGATTTTGATCTTAAACCCTTTAAAGATGGAGTTCTCATTCTCTTTCGGGAAAAACTCGGTCAGGTTATAAGATACGGGCGACAACTGCCAATAGTTGCTCACATCATTATAGGTGTTGTAACGTAATTCCAAATGCACATATCCATCGGCCTCATCGGGCAAAGTGGTATTTTTCACCAAGCTAATCCGATGCTTTTCAGTTTTCGGAATGCGCTGTTGGAAAACCAAATTTAAATAACGACCACCAAGCCACAAATCGCCTTGAGCAATTGTAATCTTATCATTACCAAACTCTGCTTCGTTTTCGGCAGTCAACTCTTCAACCTTTTTAGTTAATATCGGACGGACATGTTCTATTTTTGCGCCTAAATCGAAGCCTTGATAATTATCGTATAGAGGATTAAAGAAGGTAAAAACACGTTCGCCTTCTACCGGCTTAAACCAAGGTACAGCGGTAGCTGCTGGAAAAATGGTACCCCAAGTATCTCCTTCTAAATAATAACCACCTCCACCGGTAGTCCGCACTGTGGCCCAATCCCAACTAAAATCACCGATTGAATACCCGTCACTGTCATCACACGCCTGCAAGGCTGATACCAATAGCATCACCAAGCCTAATACATACCAATTAATCTTTTTCATATTCATAGTCATTTTATTCTTTGTTTTTAAACGTTCTGATTTAAAAATCAAAAAGCCGGGCATTTACTGCACCGGCTTCACATTTATTAAATAAAAGAAATCTATTTTTTCAATAGCCCGACCATGATGTGGGCAGCCCGTTGCGGTGCTCCCGGATCGCCTAAACGCTGCTTCATCTCTTCGTAACCGGCCAACTGACAACGCCGCTCGGGCGTATCGGACAGAAGTGGACGCAACTCACGCTGCATCTTTTCTACAGTCATGGTATCGGCTACCAACTCCTTAACAACCTCACGGTTAACGATTAGGTTGACCAATGAAATATAGGGAACTTTGAGCACGTGCCGACGCAAAAAGGAGATCACCGGACCGATCGGCGTATGGTAACAGACCACTTGTGGCACATTGAACAGAGCCGTTTCGAGTGTCGCCGTACCAGAAGTGACTAAAGCCGCTGAGGCGTGTTGCAGCAATTCATAAGTCTGCCCGTCGATCAATGTAACCTCTGTCCCTTCCAAAAAAGGGAGATAATAGGTCATATCAATGCCAGGTGCACCGGCTAAAACCAACTGATGGTCTTTAAACAGAGAGGCTGCCCGAATCATTTTAGGCAAATTGTCTTTGATCTCTTGCTTACGGCTCCCGGCCAACAAAGCGATAATCGGTTGTTCACTCAAACCATGCTCAAGCGTGAACTCCTGAAAACTATCTGAATTCTGACGTTTGAAAAGCTCAATCTCATCGACAGTCGGATTACCTACATAATGAATAGGATAGCGATGCTTCTGCTCAAAAAACTCGACTTCAAAAGGAAGAATAGAAAACAGAGCAGAAACATCCCGCTTGATGTTTTTAATCCGATACTCCTTCCAAGCCCATATTTTAGGAGAGATATAGTAATAAACCGGAATAAGGGTATGCGCACGAAGATACTGAGCGATCTTTAGATTAAACCCTGGATAATCCACTAGTATAACAACATCTGGCTGCCAAGCCACAATATCTTGTCGGCAATGCTTCATATTATTCATGATGGTGCGCAAATGAAGGAGAACTGGAACAAAGCCCATATAAGCCATCTCCTTGTAATGCTTCACAAGTGTACCGCCAACTGCCTGCATCAAATCTCCACCAAAAAAACGAAATTCGGCTTGAGCATCCTCGGCTTGCAATGCAGCCATCAAATGCGAGGCATGTAAGTCGCCGGAAGCTTCACCAACTATTAAATAATATTTCATATACGATCTGTTACTTCATAAACTAAACACCACTCCTTTCAAACATGAAAAGAGTGCAATTAAAATGCGATCTGATTACAACGCTCATTTAACTCATCCATAAAGCCATAAGCTGTGACATCAACTGTGGTCGGAGTTATAGCCGCATAACCTTGACTCAATGCCCAATGGTCGCTCTTCTCGTTCTCCGGCTCATCTTCTTGAAACTCACCGGTGAGCCAAAAATAATTCGGGTCAGACAACCGAGGACAGGGTTGCCACTCTTTCGTCCAACGCCCTTTGGCCTGCTCACAAACCTTCACTCCCTTAATCTTAGAGACAACAGGGAAATTAACATTCAAGCAGGTAAACGGTGGTAAACCTGTTTCAAGTACCATTGCTGCTATCTGACGAACATAGGCTCCCAAAGGCTCAAAATCAGCATTGGAAGAGTGATCGCAAATGGAAAAACCGATCGAAGGAATTCCATTTAAACACCCTTCAATCACAATCCCCATAGTTCCGGAGTAATGTACATTGATGGCAGAATTGTCTCCATGATTGATTCCACCGACTATTAAATCGGGCTGTCTATCGAGCACCTCTGACTTGGCCAACTTGATGCAATCGGAAGGTGTACCCGAACACTTATAAACAGTGAGGCCAACCTCTCTTTTGACCAATTGATAATGAACCGGCTGAGTAATCGTTAATGCACAACCACTCCCCGAACGAGGAGAGTCTGGTGCCATAACAACCAATTCACCCAACGGTCTTAAAAACTTCACTAACTCACTGATACCTTTTGCCATCACACCATCATCATTCGAAATCAATATCAATGGCTTTTTCTTTTCCATAAATCTAATCCTTTCCTATTTGTTTGTGCAACAAAAGTAACAAAAAGAAGTGGCACAACACAACTTTTAGTCAAAAAGAACAGCCTAAAAGCCAACCATCAAAATTTTCACCACCAAATTATAGACTTAACAAAGAACAAAAAGAGACTCTGAATCAGAACCGTTTCCGTTTATAAATCTTAATGTTCGACTCGTGGATTTAAAAAACCAATATTAATATGTATATTTGCCCATTCATACGAGAGGCACGTCGAGCAACCAAACTGTTGGCTAGTTTTTCACCTGGGAGTTATTAACAAAACGGGCAACTTATCAACAGAAAACGCAAAGTTTCTCGTTTTTAGTAGGCGCACTAAGAAATTATAACTTATTTCGCTGCCAATAAAATTAGATTATATGGGAAAAATAATTGCTTTGGCTAATCAAAAAGGCGGTGTCGGTAAGACTACCACTACGATCAATCTTGCAGCTTCTCTAGCTACACTTGAGAAGAAAGTTTTAGTCGTTGATGCTGACCCACAGGCGAATGCTTCTTCCGGCTTAGGGGTAGATATCAAGCAGGCGGAATGTACCATTTATGAATGTATCATCGATCGAGCTAACGTCAGAAAAGCCATTCATGATACTGATATCGATTCGTTAAAAGTAATATCCTCGCATATCAACCTCGTTGGGGCTGAAATAGAAATGCTCAATCTACCTAATCGGGAAAGAATCTTAAAAGAGGTGCTCGAACCACTGAAAGAGGAGTTCGATTACATCTTAATAGACTGCTCTCCGTCACTGGGACTTATCACCATCAACGCACTCACTGCTGCCAACTCGGTCATCATCCCTGTTCAAGCAGAATATTTTGCCTTAGAAGGTATTAGTAAACTACTTAATACCATCAAAATTATTAAATCGAAACTCAACCCTGCACTTGAGATCGAAGGCTTTTTGCTGACCATGTACGATTCACGCCTGCGCCAAGCAAACCAAATATACGATGAGGTTAAACGCCATTTCCAAGAATTGGTATTCAAAACAGTTATACAACGCAACGTCAAACTGAGTGAGGCCCCAAGCTACGGTGTCCCAACTATTTTATACGACGCAGACTCCACTGGATCTAAAAACTACCTCAATTTAGCACAAGAAGTTATTAACAAAAATAAATAGAAACGAAGAAGATATGGCTACACAAAGAAGAAATGCACTCGGCCGCGGCTTGGATGCTTTACTATCGATGGATGAAATCAGAACAGAAGGCTCTTCTTCTATTAATGAAATAGAACTCTCTAGCATTTCAGTAAACCCCAACCAACCGCGACGGGAGTTTGACGAAACGGCTCTTCAGGAGCTGGCCGATTCAATCGCTGAAATAGGGATTATCCAACCGATAACGTTACGCCAACTTTCTGACAATAGCTACCAAATCATTGCTGGCGAACGCCGATACCGCGCATCAATGAAAGCGGGACTCCAAACGATTCCAGCCTACGTTCGAACAGCCGATGATGAGAATATGATGGAGATGGCTTTGATTGAGAACATCCAACGGGAAGACTTGAATGCCGTCGAAATAGCATTGGCGTATCAGCATCTTATTGATCAGTACAACTTAACACAAGAGCGGTTAAGCGAACGCATCGGTAAGAACCGTACCACCATAGCCAACTACTTACGTTTGCTTAAACTACCTGCTCCAATTCAGATGGCTTTGCGCAACAAACAGATAGATATGGGCCATGCACGGGCTATCCTCTCTCTAGGGGATCCCAAACTGCAAGTCAAACTGCTTGAAGAGACATTAGAACATAACTACTCTGTCCGCAAAGTGGAAGAGATCGTTAAAACACTCAGCGAAGGCGAAACGATTAAAAGCGGCGATCGAAAAATCACCCCTAAACAGGGGAAACTTCCGGAAGAATTTAGCTTGCTCAAGCAGCATCTTTCAGGCTTTTTTAATACGAAAGTACAACTAACTTGTTCCGAAAAAGGGAAAGGTAAAATCAGTATTCCTTTTAATAACGAAGAGGATCTTGAACGCATTATGGAAATCTTCGATACGCTAAAAAAGTAAATGAGTACCTATTACTATAAATATCAACTAACTGCTGTCATAGCCTTTATTTTTTGCTGCTTAAACTTAGCAGAGGTAAAGTTGCACGCTCAAAACACGGTCACACCGGTACTTAAAGATAGCATTGCGCCTAAACGCGAAGCGCCTAAAGCACGCGCACGAAGACACCGCGAAGCAGACGTTCCTGCTCTTCCTACGCCGCAAGACTCTCTGAGACAAACAGCCAAGGGGGGACAAACGGACTCTCTGGTGGTGCCACAAATAGCTGTTGCCGACAGTGTGGATCGAATCAACACCCAAGCCATTGAAGCAATCAATAAACCGATTAATCTCGCAACAAAGACCGATAGTTTACCACCACTGCCTAAACAGTACGGTAAACAGTTCATCCCCGACCCAGCCAAAGCCACTTGGTTGGCACTTGTCTTTCCAGGCGGCGGACAGATATACAACCGAAAGTATTGGAAGCTACCGATCATCTATGGAGGGTTCGCCGGTTGTGCCTATGCTCTAAGTTGGAATAGTAAAATGTACAAAGACTACTCACAGGCTTACCGAGACATCATGGACGACAATCCAAACACAAACAGTTGGCAGGACCTATTGTCCGTCAAAGGAGGGTACGACGAGGCTTATCTAAAAACGGTTATTAAGCGTCAGAAAGACTCTTTCCGCCGCTACCGTGATCTAAGCATTTTTGCCTTTATCGGTGTATACCTGATATCGGTCGTTGATGCGTATGTCGATGCAGAATTATCAAACTTTGATATTTCACCAGACTTAAGTATGAGAGTCGAGCCGACAGTGATAAATAATCAATTTCATACCAATCAAAAATCGGTAGGCGTACAATGCGTCTTAAGATTTTAAGAAACATCCAAAGAATGAACGTTTTATCCATGAAGAAATTAAGTTGCCATTTTCTATTTCTTTTACTTGTTTCAATCGCTAGCATCCAGGTAAAAGCTCAAAGTGTGGATGTCACTATCCGCAAAGACGGTAAAGAGCACAAAGAAAGCATTGAGCTCCCTAAAAGTATGACCTATCCTATTGATAGTTTACTGAACGATTGGAAAGCAAAAAACTACATAGACCTAGGCAAAGATTGTAGCACAGCCGAGATAAACCCTTTATTCAGCGACTCAATCTACATAGACCGATTGTCACGCATTCCAGCTGTCATGGAAATGCCTTACAATGAAGTAGTCCGACAATTCATCGACATGTATGCTTGTCGCCTGCGCAACCAAGTGGCTTTTATGCTCAGTGCGTGCAACTTCTACATGCCTATCTTTGAAGAGGCACTCGATGCATACGGTTTACCACTCGAACTAAAATACCTACCAATTATTGAGTCGGCCTTAAATCCTTCGGCCGTATCGCGCGCCGGTGCTTCAGGCTTGTGGCAATTCATGATTGGAACAGGTAAAATCTACGGATTAGAATCCAACAGCCTAGTGGACGAACGCCGAGATCCGATCAAATCGAGCTGGGCAGCTGCACGCTACCTGAAAGAGATGTATAACATCTATGGCGACTGGAACTTGGTTATTGCCGCTTACAACTGTGGCCCGGGAACTATCAACAAAGCGATCAGACGTGCCAATGGCGAAAAAGACTATTGGAAAATATACAACCACCTTCCTAAGGAGACACGTGGGTATGTTCCTGCTTTCATTGCAGCCAATTATCTGATGACCTATTACTGCGACCACAACATCTGCCCCATGGAAACAAACATTCCTGTGAGTACAGATACCATACGAGTGAACAAGGATGTCCATTTTGAACAGATAGCGGCTGTCTGCAAAATCCCTCTAGCTGAGATTAAAAGCTTAAACCCACAATATAAGAAACAACTTATTCCTGGGCGCATCAAGCCTTATACCCTTCGTTTACCACAAAGTGCGATTAGTACATTCATCGACTTACAAGACAGTGTATACAACTACCGATCGGACGAGCTGCAAATGAATCGCCGGACAGTGGAGGTTGCTACACATGCCCATAAAAGCTCGAAAAAAACAGCTACCTCTAGAAGAGGAAAAGCCTCTTATCATAAGATCAAATCTGGAGAAACGCTCTCAACCATCGCCAATAAGTATGGGGTCAGAATCAAAGATCTGAGAACTTGGAATGGGATTCAAGGAAACAACATTAGAGCTGGTAAGAGTTTGAAAATATACAAATAAAGAGAGGCTGCTTGCATAAATCAGAATTTTGTCTATTTTTGCAGTATTAAGCAATGAAAAAACAGTATATGGACAACCTTAATCAAAAAGATACAGCCGAAGAGGAGATTATCAATCAGATGTTTCAAGAACTTCTGAATGACTACTTGGCAACTAAACACCGCAAGAAAGTAGAACTCATTACTAAGGCCTTTCATTTTGCCAATCAGGCTCATAAAGGCATTAAAAGACGTTCGGGAGAACCTTATATTCTTCACCCAATCGCCGTCGCTAAAATCGTTTGTAACGAAATAGGACTGGGATCAACATCGATTTGTGCCGCTTTACTCCACGATGTGGTGGAAGATACCGATTATACGGTGGAGGATATTGAGAATATCTTCGGCCCCAAAATCGCTCAAATAGTTGACGGACTAACCAAACTCTCTGGCGGCATCTTTGGCGACCGGGCATCGGCACAAGCCGAAAATTTTAAAAAGTTACTGCTAACCATGTCTAATGACATTCGCGTAATCTTGATTAAAATAGCCGACCGCCTTCATAACATGCGCACATTAGGTTCTATGCTGCCTAACAAACAGTACAAGATAGCCGGTGAAACCCTTTATATCTATGCCCCACTAGCCAACCGCTTGGGGCTTTATAGAATAAAGACGGAGCTGGAGAACCTGAGTTTTAAATATGAACATCCCGAAGCCTATGAAGAGATTGAGAAAAAGCTCAGTGCTACGGCTGCCGAACGGGATCAGGTTTTCATAAACTTCACCACTCCCATTCGGGCACAACTCGACCGCATGGGACTCAAGTATCGGATACTAGCACGCATCAAATCTCACTACTCTATCTGGCATAAAATGCAAAATAAGCATGTGCCTTTTGAGGAGATTTATGACTTACTAGCTGTACGCATCATTTTTGAACCCAACAATGTAGAGGAGGAGTTGAACGACTGTTTCCGTATCTATGTCTCTATCTCTAAATTTTATAAGCCACATCCTGATAGGTTACGCGACTGGGTAAGTCACCCTAAAGCGAATGGTTACCAAGCCCTACACGTTACCCTTATGGGGAATAACGGACAGTGGATTGAGGTCCAAATCCGAAGCGAACGGATGAACGATGTGGCCGAACAAGGCTTTGCGGCTCACTGGAAATATAAAGAAGGTGGTGGCGGCGAAGATGAAGGTGAATTGGAGAAATGGCTTAAAACCATTAAAGAGATATTGGACGATCCGCAACCGGATGCCATGGATTTCTTAGATACGATCAAACTAAACTTGTTTGCTTCGGAAATTTTCGTTTTCACACCGAAAGGGGAACTTAAAACAATGCCACAAAATGCAACGGCACTCGACTTTGCTTTTTCCTTGCATACCGACATTGGTAGCCACTGTATCGGTGCTAAGGTGAACCATAAATTGGTACCGCTAAGCCATAAATTGCACAGCGGTGATCAGGTTGAAATTCTAACCTCTAAATCACAACGGGTACAACCGGAATGGGAGGTGTTTGCCACCACCGCACGTGCACGCTCCAAAATAACCTCAATCTTGCGCAAAGAACGCAAAGGCTATCAGAAAAATGGAGAGAAAATTCTTAAAGAGTTTCTAAACACCGAGGATATTCGCACAGAACAGGCTGCTGTCAGAAAGCTCCAAAAGCTGCATCAAATGAGAAACGAAGAGGATTTCTTGGTGGCGGTAGGCAATGAGTCGTTGGTACTGAACGACAATGACCGGAATGAGCTGAAAGGCAAACAGCCAGGCAACTGGAAAAAATACCTGACTTTCTCGTTTGGGACTAATGCGAAAGAGAAAGAGGAGGAAGAAAAGGCCGAAACGGAAAGAGTGGCGGAAAATAAAGAGCCCATCAACTTAAAAGAGGTCCTTAAACTCACGAAGGAAAATTTGGGTAAAAGTTACCTCATAGCCAATTGTTGCAACCCGATACCGGGCGATGATGTATTGGGGTATGTCAATGAGAATAACCAGATTATCATTCATAAACGGCAATGTTCCATAGCTGCAAAACTTAAAAGTAGCTACGGCAACCGCATTGTGGCAGCCGATTGGAGCACGCATAAAGATCTGTCGTTCTTGGTTTATATTTATATCAAGGGGATAGATAGCATCGGATTATTAAATGAAGTCACACAGATTATTTCTAGACAACTAAATGTCAACATCAAGCAGCTGACTATCGAGACGAACGAAGGAATATTCGAAGGGAAAATTCAATTATGGGTACACGATTCGGATGATGTCAAAGCAATCTGCACCAACTTACGCAAAGTAGAGAACATCAAGCAGGTGACTCGCATCGAAGACGATAAAAACTAATCTGTTGTTTCCTAAGAGCAAACAACTTGGAAGATAAAACGGCTCTGAAGACTAAATAAGTCGTAACTTATAAACCGATCGGTTTTTCCCCTAAAGGCTATCTCATAGGCCAGGAAAAACCGATCGGTTGTTACTATAAATGGTTCTGATTACTCTCCATCCAACTCATTACGGATGGCCAACAGCTCCTCTTTGATCGCTTTTAGCCTCGTCACGATTTCATGATTCCGAACCACCCCATCTTTGTTGTTCTTCAAAACCTGTCGGGCACCAGGCAAGGTCATCCCCTTCTCTTTGACTAGATGATAAATAAGTCCGACCATATCTATATCCTCTTTCCGATACTGCCTCACCCCTCTCCCACCCGTTTTGGGTGCAATCTGCGGGAACTCCTTCTCCCAAAAGCGAAGTAAAGAGGTATTCACATCGAACATCTCAGCCACTTCCGCTATCGAATAGTATAATTTCAGTTTTTCACTTTTATCTTGATTTGCCATCACCTCTTACCTTATCAGTTGTTAATCACCTTAATCGAACACCTTACCATGATTTTCTGCCAAACGAATCATCTTTTCATAATCGGCTGCGCTCAAATCCATGAAGTAATAGTTCACCGGATTCACCACTTTCCCTCTGACGTGAACCTCATAATGCAAGTGCGGCCCGGTACTTTTACCGGTATTTCCCACTTTCCCGATCACCTCTCCACGCATCACACTCTTACCCAGCTTCGTTGAAAAAGCATGTAAATGCGCATAACGCGTCACGTAACCGAAACCGTGATTAATCTCGATGGTATTACCATAACCCGTTTCCCATCCCATCTTAACCACCTTACCATTACCGGTGGCATACACATCAGTACCCGTATGCGCAGAGAAATCCATCCCCTCATGAAACTTGGTCGTTCCATAAATAGGGTCTACCCGCACCCCATAGCCCGAAGCAGTCTGTCGCAAGTCTTTATTGGAAATGGGCTGAATAGCCGGAATGCACTTCAGCATTTCATCATGGCTCTTACACATCGCCACCACATCATCGAAGGACTTCGATTGAATATAGAGCTGTTTAGTGAGCACATCCAACTTTTGAGTGGTATTCACCACCAATTTTGCATTGGGCAGATCCATCAGCTCCTCGTAGCGGTTTGTGCCCCCATAACCGGCCTGACGGATAGCATCCGGCACCGGATCGGCTTGCAAAACCACCCGATACAAATTGTCGTCACGCTGCTGAATATCTTGCAGAACACCCATCGCCTCATCAAAGCGCCGTGACAAGACAGAATATTGAGCCAACAACAAGCTGTTCTCTTTCCGCAACTCCTTTTCGGACGGCGATCCGAAAAGCAACAGCAGCACCAGAAAACTACCGGCTCCTAATCCCATGCCGATGAACAGGCGCCGCAAGATACTCAACACCCGCTGTCGGAAGGTGGGGTAAATTCGGTCATAAGTCTGTGTACGGGGATTATAGATGTAGTAAACTTTGCGCATCTTTTAGAATTTTCACGTGTTAATACGGCAAAAATAATAAAAACAAGCTATCTTTGCACTGTTTTTTGAGAATATTAACCTCATCGATAGAGATATAAAAAGTATGTTGACTGCAAAAGAAATCAGAGATTCGTTTAAGAATTTCTTTGAGTCGAAAGGACACCAGATTGTTCCGTCGGCTCCGATGGTGATAAAAGATGATCCAACCCTGATGTTTACAAACGCAGGAATGAATCAATTTAAAGATATTATTTTGGGTAACCAACCCATTAAATATCCCAGAGTCGCCGACTCACAGAAGTGTCTTCGAGTAAGCGGAAAGCATAACGACTTGGAAGAGGTCGGACACGATACCTATCACCACACCATGTTTGAGATGCTGGGCAACTGGTCTTTTGGTGATTACTTCAAAGAAGAAGCCATCAATTGGGCATGGGAGTATTTAGTGACAGTACTTAAACTGGATCCAACAATTTTATACGCCACCGTCTTCGAAGGTAGTCCGGAAGAGGGGTTGTCACGCGACAATGAGGCGGCTTCATACTGGGAACAATACCTACCTAAAGATCACATCATCAACGGCAACAAGCATGATAATTTTTGGGAAATGGGCGATACTGGTCCTTGCGGTCCTTGTTCAGAAATTCACATCGATTTACGCCCTGCCGAAGAACGGGCCAAAATATCGGGACGTGACTTGGTTAACCACGATCACCCACAAGTGGTTGAAATATGGAACCTCGTATTTATGCAGTATAACCGTAAAGCAGACGGTTCACTAGACGCTCTACCGGCTAAAGTGATCGATACGGGTATGGGATTTGAGCGCCTTTGCATGGCCCTTCAAGGAAAAACGTCGAACTATGATACCGATGTTTTCCAACCTATCATCAAAGCCATCGCACAACTAGCGCACACCACTTACGGTCAAGATAAACAGAACGATATCGCTATGCGCGTTATCGCCGATCATATTCGTACCATCGCTTTCTCTATCACCGACGGACAATTGCCGTCGAACGCTAAAGCGGGTTACGTGATTCGCCGCATCCTTCGCCGGGCAGTACGTTACGGCTACACCTTCTTGGGTCAGAAAGAGGCCTTCATGTATAAACTTCTACCGGTTCTGATTGAGAACATGGGTGAGGCTTATCCAGAATTGATCGCTCAGAAAGGATTAATCGAGAAGGTGATCAAAGAGGAGGAAGAATCGTTCCTGCGCACCTTGGAAACAGGTATTCGTCTGCTCGAAAAGACCATGAGCGATACCAAAGCCAACGGAGAAACAGAGATTAGCGGTAAAGAAGCTTTTACACTTTATGACACCTTTGGCTTCCCACTCGACTTAACTGAATTGATCTTGCGTGAAAACAAGATGACTGTGAACTTGGAAGAGTTTACTGCCGAGATGGAACAACAAAAAGCGCGTGCACGAAATGCTGCTGCCATTGAAACAGGCGACTGGGTGATTCTGAAAGAGGGTACAACCGATTTTGTGGGCTATGACTATACAGAGTACGAAACTGCGATCCTTCGTTACCGCCAAATCAAACAAAAGAACCAAACGCTTTACCAACTCGTACTAGACTGTACCCCATTCTATGCCGAGAGTGGCGGACAAGTAGGAGACACCGGCGTATTGGTCAATGAGTTTGAGACAATTGATATTATCGATACCAAAAAAGAGAACAACCTACCGATACACTTGACTAAGAAATTACCGGCACATCTTGAGGCGCCGATGATGGCATGTGTTGACACCGACAAACGGGCAGCGTGTGCAGCCAATCACTCGGCTACGCACTTATTGGATGAAGCTCTTCGCCAAGTCTTGGGCGAACACGTGGAGCAAAAAGGTTCTTTAGTAACACCGGACTCTTTGCGCTTCGACTTCTCTCACTTTCAAAAGGTGACTGATGAAGAGATTCGTCAAGTGGAGCACTTGGTTAATGCTAAAATCCGTGCCAATGTGGCATTGAAAGAGTACCGTAACATCCCGGTTGAAGAGGCTAAAGAATTGGGCGCTATCGCCTTGTTCGGTGAAAAATATGGTGATCATGTCCGTGTCATTCAGTTCGGTTCTTCCATTGAGTTCTGCGGAGGTATCCATGTTCCAGCTACCGGAAATATCGGTATGGTGAAAATTATCTCTGAAAGTTCTGTCGCTGCAGGTGTTCGCCGTATAGAGGCATACACAGGAGCTCGCGTAGAAGAGTTATTGGATACCATTCAAGATACTTTGACTGATCTTAGAGGCTTGTTCAATAATGCACCCGACTTAAAAGTGGCTATCCATAAATACTTGGAAGAGAATGCTGGTTTGAAGAAACAGGTCGAAGAGTTCATGAAGGAGAAAGAAGCGGTCATTAAGGATAAGTTACTCAAAAGCATCCAAGAGATCAACGGGGTGAAGGTGATTCAATTCTGTGCCCCTCTCCCAGCCGATGTGGTCAAAAACATTGCCTTCCAACTTCGAGGAGAGATTACAGAGAATCTATTCTTCGTGGCAGGTACCGTAGAGAATAACAAACCGATGCTAACAGTGATGCTGAGCGACAACTTGGTTGCCGGGGGCTTAAAAGCAGGCAACTTAGTGAAAGAGGCCGCCAAACTGATTCAGGGCGGTGGTGGCGGACAACCGCACTTCGCTACAGCTGGTGGTAAAAACAGCGACCACCTGAATGCAGCGGTTGAGAAAGTGATCGAACTAGCAGCTCTTTAATAAAAAAGGGATTCGCTTAGAAGCATTCGAGATAAACAGGTTCATCCGTTAAATGAATGGATGACAAGCAGATAACACTAGCTGAATCAATAGATCAGCCTTTTACAGATCGGTTGCAGATAAAGTATCTGCAACCGATTTGCTATAACAGCTTGGGTAACGTCAATCGATTCATCTGCTTTTATAATCAAAAAAGCAAGATGCCGCAGTCATATTACCATTTCCAGTAGAAGTCACTTACTGTTTTTCAGTTTCTATAAAGCACCGTTTTACAACCTCTAAAGCGGTGCTTTACGACTGCTAAAGCGGTGCTTTATGCTCCCTAAAGCAGTGCTTTTTGACTTCTACTGGAAAGGGTTGACTTCTACTGGAAATGGTTGTCACTTTTAGAGGTTAGTTACTAAATAAGTTGTTTCATTTTATTATTCGTTACTGAAAACGTGGCCATTTTCTTCCT
>RZZX01000356.1 GCA_009929715.1 Bacteroidia bacterium | reverse complement strand
GAATTTTTCAGAAAGCAGATAGAACATCTTGCGTTGGTCGCACCAAGCAGTCTCAGTCTCCAAACGAAAATATGCTGAATTATCCCCATCAATGGTGATTTTATCATCGAGGTAACAAATACTACCACGACAACAAACATTGTCTTTGTCTGGTTCCAATAGCAAGATGTCCTTAACAACATAACCAAGCCATGAACTCTGAGGCAAATAAGTACCTCGTTGGTCTGCGAACTCACTGCGGTCAGTAGCAAGAACTTTTCTGAACTGATTGTGTAAAGCTTTGATTGAAGATTTACTTCCCTCTATTACATATGAGGTCATACACAAATTGGACATATCATATAATATTTAAAGATTTATACTATGAGGTTTGTTAAGCCTCCCTATTTACGCAGCACAATAAGGTTCGCTGAAAATTTACCAAGCCAAGGGTTCTTGCGTGTTTTTGTCCGTAGGAATAAACAAAAACTCCCAGGGTTCATTGGTGGAAATGTAGCGTACATACCTTTGCAGCGGGAAATGAGAGGCACAAAGGCTTAATAGTATGCTGATGAAATATGATATGCCAATATATATGCCTAGCCTTTATTCTATAATTGGAACAACAAAGTGTATAAATGGGTATTGACCGACCAAAAGAAAAAGCGATCAAATGACCGCTTTCTCTAGTCGAAGTATAGCAGGTGTTATCCTGCTTTAGCTGTATCTTCCTTTTAAAGAATTTCAGCTACTTCGGTAGCAATCAGGACAACTCTGTTGTGCTTGACACCATTCTTATCAGTCCAAGTCTGAGGCTGAAAGTAACCAGATACCTGAAGGTGTGCGCCTTTTACAAGAAGGTTGAAAGAATCTGATTCACCATTCTTACGCCACATTTCACACCCGATAAGTGCGCTGATGCGTGATGTACTGTCACCAATCTTTTCTTCTCGTGATACAGCGATAGGAAACTTAGCAAGTGAACTGTTGGTAAACGTTCTTACTTCAGCTGTAGAAGCTACAAAGCCATTGATTTCGAAAGAATTTTTCATCTCAACAAATATTTAAAAGTTATACAATTAATTTTTATAATGCCTCAAAAGGGTGCAGAGAGAGGGACAAACAAGAGAAACGGCCGAATACTCTTTATATCCATACAAAGGAAGATTCTGCCAAAGAGCCTATTGTGCAAGATTGCCAAATCGACCCGTAGCCACAGTAACAGTGGCGCTGCACTCTAAATTTGCATCGAGAAAAAGGATTGTAACTTTG
>RZZX01000355.1 GCA_009929715.1 Bacteroidia bacterium | reverse complement strand
TAAGCCTATTTTTATGTTCTTTGCAAAAAGACTATTGTTTTCCTTAAATTCATAAGATCAATGACTTCGAGAAGAGATTTTCTAAAACAGGCCTCCCTGTTGGGTGTAGGACTTACCGCTAGTCCTTTTATTATTAAAGCCGGGGGCAGCATTGCTCCAAGTGATAAAATCCGTGTTGGCTTGATTGGCTGTAATGGAATGGGGTTCGAAAACCTCAAAGCATTTCTGCGTAACCCGGAAGTTGAGTGTGTGGCTCTGGCAGATATAGACCAGAATGTATTGCAGAACCGAGCTGCCGAAACCGAAAAGATTTCTGGTAAACGGGTAAAGAATCTGTATAAGGACTGGCGCGGACTAATCGACAATAAAGATATAGATGTGGTGATTGTAGGAACACCCGACCATTGGCATTGCCTGCAAATGGTGGCTGCTTGTCAGGCAGGCAAAGATGTTTATTGTGAAAAGCCTTTGGGCAACAGTATTGAGGAATGTAATATAATGGTTCGGGCGGCACAAAAGTACAACCGGGTGGTACAGGTTGGACAATGGCAGCGCAGCGATCCGCACTGGCAAGATGCCATGCAGTTTGTACACAGCGGCAAACTAGGGAAGATACGTACTGTTCGCGTATTCTCGTATCAGGGATGGTGTCCATCCATTCCGGTATTGGCCGACGAACCTGTTCCGGCTGGTGTTGATTACGATATGTGGCTCGGGCCGGCTCGTAAACGACCTTTCAACCGAAACAGATTTCATTTTACCTTCCGTTGGTTCTGGGATTATGCTGGAGGACTGATGACCGACTGGGGTGTACATTTACTTGACTATGCTTTGTACGGAATGAACGTTACAGCACCTAACTCCATTATGGCTTCGGGTGGTAAATTCGGATATCCGGATGATGCCTGTGAAACTCCTGATTTACTTCAAACCATATATACATTCAACGACTTTACTGTTATGTGGGATCATGCTATTGGAATTGATGACGGAGCCTACGGACGGAACCACGGATTAGGATTTGTTGGCGAAAACGGCACTCTGGTATTAGATCGTGGCGGTTGGGAAGTAATTCCTGAGCGGGTAAACGGTAATACACGCATGGAGGCTGTTCCTTTAAAGAAGGCCTACGGTGAAGGAGGTCTCAATCTGCATGTAAAGAACCACCTGGAGTGCATCAAAAGCCGCAATCGGAATTGTAATGCCAGCATTGAGATTGGGGCTCATATCGCCAAGTTCTCTCAATTGGGCAATAT
>RZZX01000354.1 GCA_009929715.1 Bacteroidia bacterium | reverse complement strand
ATAATTCCTCCTATTAAAGGACTTGCCGATGTCGCTTATTGGACATCCAAAGAGGCTCTTGAAATAAAAGAATTGCCAAAATCGCTTGTTATTATCGGCGGAGGTGTAATCGGTATCGAATTTGCCTCATTTTTCAACAGCATGGGTGTAAAAGTTACTGTAATAGAAATGATGCCCGAAATATTGGGTGCCATGGACAAGGAAACTTCTGCCATGTTGAGAAAGGAGTATGCTAAAAAAGGAATTGATTTCCATCTGAATACCAAAGTAACGGAGGTTAGCCCCGAGGGTGTAACCATTGAAAAAGACAGTAAAACTTCCATTATCAATGCCGATCGAATCTTGCTGAGTGTCGGAAGAAAGGCCAATACCGACAAAGTTGGATTATCAAATTTATCAGTGGAAATCCTTCGTAACGGTGTAAGGGTGAATGAGTACATGCAAACTTCTCATCCCCGGGTATATGCCTGTGGGGATATTACAGGTTACTCCATGTTGGCTCACACCGCTATTCGCGAAAGCGATGTGGCCGTAAACCATATCTTAGGTATAGACGATCCGATGAGTTATAAAGCCATTCCCGGCGTAGTATATACTAATCCGGAGATTGCCGGCATAGGAAAAACAGAAGAAGAACTGAAAGCCGCCGGCTCCTATTATCAGGTACTTAAACTTCCTATGGCCTATTCGGGCCGCTTTGTTGCAGAAAATGAACTGGGTAACGGTCTTTGTAAGCTTATTATTGATGAGGAGGCTAAAATTATAGGATGTCATATGTTGGGCAATCCTGCTTCCGAGCTGATTACCATAGCGGGCATGGCCATTGAACAGGAGCTTACGGTCGATGATTTCCGTAAAGTAGTATTCCCTCATCCAACGGTGAGCGAGATTATTCACGAAAGTCTGTTTGCCTGATAACTTTATAAAATGCAAGAAAAGAGTTGATTTATGGTGAGTATTTTGAATGATAGTACCGATGCATATTTTAATTTGGCGGCCGAAGAGTACCTGCTTCGTTCGTTCGGACAAGATGTATTTATGCTATGGCAAAACGAACCTTCGGTGGTGATTGGTAAACATCAGAATGTATGGGCGGAGATAAATCCAGCTTTTATTCAGGAAAGAGATATCAAAGTGGTACGTAGGTTTTCTGGCGGAGGTGCCGTGTATCATGACTTGGGCAATCTTAATTTTACGTTTATCGAATCCAGCAGGAATGCCGATTTTGACAAATACACTTCACTGATGGTCGACTTG
>RZZX01000353.1 GCA_009929715.1 Bacteroidia bacterium | reverse complement strand
ACGGTACTTATCAGGCAGGCGACCAATTCGGAGCAGCTGGAACTGATAACACTACAGCTCTTGAAATCACAGCCAGACGCACATTGGCAAAGGTAAGCCTTGTACTGACTGATTATGACACCAAAGAAGCATGGGCAAATGCATTCAACAACGTAGATGCTAATCGTAAGCTCAACTATCTGGCTATGGGTGTTACTAACTTGGCAACTGAGTACAATGCTTTGACTCAACAGCCTAAAGTTACCAATGCTGCCTATTACTTCCACCGTAACTTCACCATCCCTGCCAACAAGAATGCAACCGATGTAAACGGTGTGAAATGGATTGAGGAAAACAGTAAGTTCTATCCGGTAATGGACTTCAACTATGTAATCCCTGCAGTTGCTGAAAAAAATTCTGCCAATGCTGTTTATTCTTTAGTATTTAAAGGATACAATCACGGTACTGCTGCTGGTTTCACAGCAACACAAGCTGATTTGACAGACATTTCAACTAGCACTATAGCTGACAATTGGAAATTAGTTGCTCTCCGTAATGCTTCCTCCGTGCCTGTAAGAACGAACGCTCACACTATCATCAAACTGAACTTGTACAAAGAATACAGCTGCAATGTTACAATTGTAGATCTTTTCGATGGTGGCAAAGAAAATGTTACTGTAAACGATGATGGTACTAAGGGCAGCATAGACGATCATTATATTAATGAAAATGGTCCAATAAATGACGGTAATACCACAGGTGCTGCTCATGTAGTAGTTGAACGTGGTAATAACGGTATTGCAACATCTATTACTATCACTGGCGTAACTGCTGCAAACTTCAACAAAGTAATGGAGGATATTAAAGCTATGGCTCAGTTAGGTGCTGTTGATATTAACATGACAGCTATCACAATCCCGGCAAATGCAGACTTCTCTAAGGTTCCTGCAGCTAATAAGGTAGTTTTGACTGTTACTGAACAAGATGTTAATACTGCATTAAGCGGAATGGAGGGTAATATTGATTTGAACATTACACCAGTTGCAGGTCATACTCCGACAGTGACTGCTACTTCTGACCATACAGTAACATTTGTAGGTGGTACTTATAATGCAGCTGTTATAGTTGATGCTGAAAATGCAAACTTTACTGCTGGTACTTATAATACAAACGCAACAGTTACTATCAATCAAAGCAAGACCAATAAGAATGCTTCAATTTCTGGTGGTACTTATGCTGCATTAGTAAGTTCTTATTCAAATACTTCTATCAGTGGTGGT
>RZZX01000352.1 GCA_009929715.1 Bacteroidia bacterium | reverse complement strand
ATCTTCAATATATTTCTGCAACCCTGCTAATAGTTCTTGCTTGGTGTGCAGACAGCAGTCATATTTATTTACAGAGCGGCTAAGCATTTCCTCGACATGGCCTTTCTCTTCCATTACCCAGTACAGAATGTCTTGATTACTTCTCATTAACCCCAACCCCCTCTTGCTCTGCATACACATCCTCTGGATGTCGTTTTTCAGTGAACACTGGGCTTACTTCTGAACGCTCTACCGCAAATGGCTCGTCTACTATTCTGACCACCCACAGCCTGCCGTCATCAAGCACCTCAAGGACTAATAACTGCTCGCCCTTGTTGGCATACAAATCACCATACTGCTCAATATCTTTATTCGCAACCACGGTCATGTTTGACATTATTGGTCTACCTCGCTTTCAGTATCATCCATTATCATTCGGCAATCAGTTGCCTCAACCATTTTATCACGTAGCTCTTTGGCGCAACTCGCGCAGATTGCTATCGTGTGTGTCACACTGTCGCCGCCCACTGATATAGTAACCGCCGTCTTGTGCATCAACCTGCCCCCGCATGCTAAGCAGAAATGCCTTGTATCAATTCCAACTTTAATCATGGTATCCGTACCCCCAACTATGTCAGCATTTACTACACACGTATGATGTTTTTTCATGCAACTGCGCCCACAATTCCGTTGACCTCTTTCTAATAACCAGCTTGGTCAAATGACCAATATCATCAGCGTCAATGTACATAAGCACATAGATGCATGCTCTGACTCCGCCAGTGCCGCACTTTGGACACTTCATTCTTCATCGCCCCCATCATATTTTGGACACCTTTTCATCACGTCAAGGTCAAGCTCTTTTCTTCTGGTGTTCTTGATTGGCCTACAGGCCACGCAGAGTTGGTTAGTGTAATAACACTCAACCGTATTGTCATCTTCTGGATACGGTCTATATCCGTTCTTACAAGCCATTGATTACACCCCCAAATATCACTGATACTAACAAAATTATTAAGCTCACTACCAGTAGATTTCCATAGATGTCAACCATCTTTTCAACGTCACCTTTTGCTATTTCATCAACTGCCAGCCCAACTGCACCGACCAGCCCAATCACGCATGCTATCAACCTAACAATCGGCATATCAATGATGGTCATGCTGGTTCACCTTCCTTTATGCAACGCTCTAAGTCTTTGGCCGCTAAATCACGTGTTTTGAATAGTTGGTATTTTGAAGTACATTTTTCATGCACCCAGTAATAGCCGTCACTTCTCTTG
>RZZX01000351.1 GCA_009929715.1 Bacteroidia bacterium | reverse complement strand
ACTTCGCGAACAAATACAAACGTACGAGCTGCAGCAAGTTCGGTCGGAAACTCACGTATGTCGTTCATCGTTGCAAACTGATTCGGCAATACAGGTGAATCGAATGAAATAAGGGCGTTGATGCTGAACTTATCATCCGGAAGAATAATCAGAGACGAACCTGTAGCTTCGTCCTTCACCTCAATCTTGTGTTTTACAATGTAATAATCCTTAGGAGCGTTTTGCTCACAAACACCCACTCGCATAATTTCTTCCGTATAGAAGCGAGAGCTTCCGTCAAGGATAGGGAATTCTGGAGCATCCACTTCAATAAGGCAGTTGTCAATTTCGAAAGCATATAAAGCAGCCATAGCATGCTCAATAGTGCTAACCTGAACGCCATTTTTAGATATAACAGTACCTCTCTGTGTTCCGGCTACGTTTTCTGCCAAAGCATCTAGAGTAGGCTGAGCTTCCAGATCAACACGTTTAATTTTATAGCCGTGATTTTCCGGAGCAGGATTAAAAGTAATGTTGATATCCAATCCGGTATGCAAACCTTTACCTTGCAAAGAAAAACTTTGCTGAAGCGTTTTTTGTTTCTGCATAAGAATATTTATTTATTTGTAATTTCTTTTTTTAATTGTTCAATTTCACGCTGCATTTGGCCAATTGTGCGGTATAATTCCGGTAGTTTTGGAAAAATAACAGACGAACGCATGAAATCTTTGACAGGGAAGGCTGGAGAACCTAAATAGGTTTCACCTTCTTTGATTCCGGTGCCCAGCGTACCCGCCTGAGCTCCAAAGTTAACTTTATCAGGAATAGTGATATGACCAGCAATGCCAACCTGACCGCCAAACATACAATGTTTTCCTACCTTAGCCGATCCTGCAATACCAACCTGAGCAGCCATGACAGTATTTTCGCCAATTTCAACATTGTGCGCAATCTGAACGAGATTATCCAGCTTCACACCACGACGGATAATGGTTGAATCCATCACTGCACGGTCAATGGTAGTATTTGCTCCGATCTCAACATCGTCTTCTAATATAACATTTCCCAATTGAGGAATTTTATTGTATTTTTCTCCTTCGGGAGCGAACCCAAAACCATCGGCTCCGATTACTGATCCTGCATGTAGAATACATCGGCTTCCTACTATACATCCTTCATAAATGGTTACATGTGGATAAACGATTGTATTATCTCCAATTTTTACACCATCGCCAACATAAGCATAAGGATAAATTTTGCTATTGTTTCCGATAACAACATTTTC
>RZZX01000350.1 GCA_009929715.1 Bacteroidia bacterium | reverse complement strand
GCCAAGATGAATGAACCATTTGTGTATACAGCCTATGAAGATGGAAACCCGGTTCGAAGTTTTATTACCGGTCCGGAAAACCCTAATTTCCGTCCGCTTACAGCTATTTCTCCTTTGTTGCAAATGGCCGTGATGCAATCGGAAGACGGTGCTTTCTTCTATCATAACGGTTTTTTGCCGGATGCCATACGTGAAGCTCTGATTCACGATATCAAGGTTAAAAAGTTTGCCCGGGGAGGTAGTACCATCAGTATGCAGCTTATTAAAAATGTTTTTCTGAGCAGGAACAAGAATATTGCCCGCAAACTGGAAGAGGCTCTTATTGTATGGCTGATTGAAGGAGGCCGTCTTACCTCCAAAGAGCGAATGTTTGAGGTATATATGAATATTATCGAATGGGGACCAATGGTCTATGGTGCACAAGAGGCATCCCGCTTTTATTTTAATAAGGATGCTTCTGATTTAACCGCAAACGAGGCTATCTTCCTGGCAAGTATCGTTCCTAAACCGAAGCGGGTGAAGTGGAGCTTTAAGGACAACATGCAGCTAAATCCTGTGCTGGATTCATATTTCAGGCTATTGGGAGAGCGCTTGGTTATTAAGGGAGTGATAACGGAAGAGGATGCTGCAAAAATAAAGCCCGAGATAACAATCTCGGGCCCTGCAAAAGATTTTCTTTTCTCCGGTGCCAATGCCACAGATAGTGTACCTGCACCGGAAGAAGCTGAAACTTTAGATGTATTTCCTGATATGTAGTCTACTCTTCATGTTCAACGGCATCGTAACTTAACACAATTTTACGTGCAACATACGTTTCGTTTCCGGCCTTATCTGTGCAATAGACCATCAGGTGGTAGTTACCGGGAGTTGCATTTTCCGGGATAACAATTTCGTGATGATGTACCAGTGTATTTTTCAATCCCGAAACATCCCACGATTTCGAATAGGTGAAATCTACGGTTTCGGATACAGCCTTTGTATGATTATGCCCATCAAAATTATTATGGATATCTACTTTGTATGATCTCAGTTCTGTATCGTCCGAGAGTTCCATTTCAAAGTGCACCGCTGCACCTATTTTCAATGCATGACCATCTTCGGGTTCAATCAGATTGATTACCGGCTTTGAAACATCTTCCGAATCATTGGTACAAGCAGAGAACAATGTTGAAAACAGAAGAATAGCTGAAATATAAACTAACTTATTCATTTTAATAGAGTTTTAAAAGGGATTTTAATTAATAATTGGAAATTTCGTCCCGGTTC
>RZZX01000349.1 GCA_009929715.1 Bacteroidia bacterium | reverse complement strand
GGTCACTATTAGAACAAGCGATTATGAAATGTTGCTAAACCCTTTCTATGGTGCTAACCCACAACGGTTTGGTGTAATGTTTGGAATGGCTAGTAATGGCATTGGTAGACGTCTTGATTCACAGGCTCAAATAAAAATCTATTGGAAAACTAAAGTTTCTAGTGGTTTAAAAGAAGTTTGGGAAAGAATTCGTGAACGTTTAACGCAACAGCAACAACTTGCAAGAGAGTTCAATGGTGTATCTGTTATTGGTTCAGATGATGATATCAAACAGATTCAGCCTGATTATAGTGGTTCACTACAAAATGACGCAAATCTTGCACTCGAAATTGCTTTGAGTGAATACGGAATACCAAGGGAATTGTTATATGGACAAAGTAATGAAGTTACTATCATCGCTTTCGCAATTCAAAAAGTGTTACCGCTACTAAAACAACATGATAATAACATTGTTTTCAACCAAGAGAACTTTGTAGCTTATATATCAACAACAGCCAAGGGAGGAAATATTGAAAGTAAAAGCAGTTCGAGGGATAGCGAACCCATTGGGGACAATTGATTCTCACGGTACGGTTATCGAGTCCATTGCTAACGCAGGGGACGGAGTAGATATCCTTAACCGTCATAGAGAAAAGATTGGTTCAGGGTTTGTTCATCTAGAGGGAGACAATGTAATCTTGACAGGTTATGTTGACGAAGAACAATACACAGCCGAAAAGATTGAGGAAACAGGTTTGTCAGTTGGCTTTAATGCTAACGGTGTAAAAGCTCGTGAAATTGACGGAGTAGGCTACTATAAAGATGTTACAATTACGGAGGTGTCACTAACTCCGTTACCAAGTAATAAAGGTGCTAAAGTGACAAAAGTACGAGAAGAAAATGAAGAAGATAACAAAGGAGAACAAGAACAAATGACTGTAAACGAAACACAAGAAATTATGAAACAAGCAATCGAAGCAGGTGTAAAAGTTCGAGAACTTGAAGCTCAAGTCATAGAACTTAACAAAGAACGTGAAGAACTTAAAAAGGAACGTGAAGCGTCTATCCCTAGCGAAAAACCTCAAGACGTAGAGCGTAAATTTATGCGTGAACTTGGTAGCAAAATGGTTGAAATGCCAGAACAAGGTTTCTTGCGTGAATTTGCTAATGCTTCAGATTTGAACGTAGTAAACTCTCTTGGGTCTATCACTTCAAAATATGCTCGTAAGTCAGGTATCTATGACGGTGCTATGAAAGCACGCTTCCAAGGTTTGACACTTGCAGAGGAC
>RZZX01000348.1 GCA_009929715.1 Bacteroidia bacterium | reverse complement strand
GCGGAGCGAATCAAGTCAGGATTGTCACTTCCCTCATCTTCAAGGGCAAGTTTGTACATGATTTGCGCACAGCAAAAACCCTCATTTGAGAGTTTAAATAAACGTAACGATAAATCATCCATGGCTTTCTCCTTTTTTTAAAATCATCATAAAATACCCTGGTTTACACGCTTTGAGATTTTCTGCAAACGCACAGCACGCTTGAGGCGTTTCATCATCAAGGGTTTTGCTCCAAAAAGCACCCATTGAGCCGTGTGAAAAAATGATTTTTACCATCAGCTCTTTGAGCAACTGGCTACACTCCTCCAAAAGCATCACCTCAAAGCCCATCATTTCAAGCTCATGTTGCAAAAGTGGCAGATGGTGCAAGCCTCTCATGCACGAATTGAGTGAAAAATTTTCCATCGGTTTGAGCGCTTCAGGATTTTTGGCATAGACATCGGTAATGATAAACCACCCCCCCTTTTCTAGCACTCTATGCACCTCTTTGAGGCTTACATGTAAAGCATTCATCAAAGACAAGGTACACTCAGCGATGACACATTCAAAGCTTTCTTGCTCAAAAGGCAGAGCTTCACCTCTTCCCAAAACAAAGCTCGCAGAAGGATTTTTAGCTTTTGCCATACCCAAAAGTTTAGAAGAAGGATCAACCCCCACGACCTTAATGCCGTAGTTTTCGTACAGATACGAAGCCGTCGCACCCATGCCACAGCCCAAATCCAAAACCTTAGAGTGCTCTGTTAAGCCGCAAAAACTAAGGGCTTTTTGGGTAAGACTAAATCCCCCAGGGCGTAAGGTTTCACCCGTGGCTTCTTGCATACAGCAACTCTCATAAGCATTCATCGCCTATTTATCCTCTAGCCCTTTTTCGACTTCCAGCATCTTGCCCATCGCCAATTCGTCGCTGATGAACACCATCTTACATGTAGGGCATTTTAAAAGTTCGACTTCAAAATTACCCTCCAAATAGCGCACCTTTACTTTTTCCGCTACTAAGGCTTTTTGGCACTTATCGCACATCCAGAGTGTCTGTTTTACGTGATTTTCCATGACTAGTTCTCCACCACTTCCATGCGATGACTGTACGCATCTTTGATAAAAATATCGCCGCCTTTCTCTTCATACTTCACCCAGTAGGTCACATTTTGAATCCTAAGATGAGCAAGATATTCAGAGGTTTGGGGATTAAAAAAACGCTCTTTACTTTTTTGTGCATGCTCAATCACTTTTTCAACTTCACTCACCAAAATAAAACGCTTTTCCATGAGTGC
>RZZX01000347.1 GCA_009929715.1 Bacteroidia bacterium | reverse complement strand
TCTGTAGCTTCATCAGTGCCATAGCGTAATCCAAGAGCTGCAATCATATCACCTTCGGCAGTAATACCCACACCGGTACGTCTTCCCTGCAATGTTTTTTTCTGTATCTTCTCCCACAAATGACGTTCGGTTTGTTTTACCTCATTTGTTTCTGGGTCTGAGTCTATTTTTGCAAGAATCTTTTCGATCTTTTCACTTTCAAGATCAATTATATCGTCCATGATGCGTTGGGCAAGACGTACATGCTTTATAAACAGTTCGTAGTCAAAATAAGCCTCTTTAGTAAACGGTTTCACTACATAGGAGTATAAGTTCAGAGCCAATAACCGACAGCTATCGTATGGACACAATGGAATTTCTCCGCAAGGATTTGTTGAAATCGTCTGAAACCCAAGGTCAGCATACGAATCAGGTACAGATTCTCGGATAATAGTATCCCAGAAAAGTACTCCTGGTTCAGCCGATTTCCATGCATTGTGTATAATCTTTTGCCAGAGAGTGGCTGCGTCAATCTCTTTTACTGTTGTTGGATTTGCCGAATCAACGGGGTATTGTTGTTTATAGGTGGTTTTGTTAACGACAGCCTTCATGAAGTCGTCGTCCAATTTCACCGAAACATTGGCTCCGGTAACCTTTCCTTCGGTCATCTTTGCATCAATGAACGATTCTGAGTCGGGATGTTTTATTGATACGCTAAGCATCAATGCTCCTCGGCGGCCGTCTTGTGCAACTTCTCTGGTCGAGTTTGAGTATCTTTCCATGAAAGGGACCAATCCGGTAGAGGTTAGTGCTGAGTTCTTTACCGGAGAACCTTTTGGCCGGATGTGAGATAGGTCATGACCTACACCACCACGTCGTTTCATTAGCTGCACTTGTTCTTCATCAATGCGGATAATAGCTCCATAGGAGTCGGCTTTCCCATCCATTCCAATTACAAAGCAGTTGGATAACGAAGCAATCTGATGATTGTTTCCAATACCAGTCATCGGACTTCCTTGTGGAACGATGTAACGGAAATGGTCAAAAAGCTCGAACAATTCTTGTTCGGAAAGAGGGTTGGGGTATTTTTTTTCAATTCTCGCAATTTCACCAGCGAGGCGATGGTGCATATCGGTCGGAGTTTTTTCGAAGATATTTCCGAAGGCATCTTTAAGGGCATATTTGTTTACCCATACCTTGGCGGCTAATTCGTCGCCTGCGAAATATTCTTTTGAAGCTTTAAATGCTTCGTCAAAGGTGTATGTTTTGTTGTCCACAGCTAATAGTTTTTATTA
>RZZX01000346.1 GCA_009929715.1 Bacteroidia bacterium | reverse complement strand
TTTCTTATTACATTTACTATATTAACCTATTTTTTATACGTTGTCAACCCTTATTGTTAAATATTTTATATTAATTTGAATTAGACCTTAAATAGCCTCAGAATCGAACTCTTCACAAGACTGTTTTAACACCATGTTGTTTATCATTATTCCAAAACCAGTTTTACAAATCAATTAAATATAACTGTGTTTTAATACCATGTAGTTTATCATTATTCCAAAACCGCAAGAAATTGAATTTATTGAAAGCGTTAGTTTTAATACCATGTTGTTTATCATTATTCCAAAACTAAAGAAAATTATGAACTCGGTAATCGTGAGTTTTAACACCATGTTGTTTTACATTATTCCAAAACTAGCCTAATCCGAGCTAACCAATCGTTCGGGTTTTAATACCATGTAGTTTATCATTATTCCAAAACTTACTTGAATCAACTCAAATTAAAAGAAGTGTTTTAATACCATGTAGTTTATCATTATTCCAAAACTGAGAAAACTGGTGAATTTGACACAGCGGAGTTTTAATACCATGTAGTTTATCATTATTCCAAAACTTTCAAAGTCTATTGAGTTGTTGGTTGAAGTGTTTTAATACCATGTAGTTTTACATTATTCCAAAACTAACAAATAGCAGTGCTGAGGTTTGCCCTCGTTTTAATACCATGTAGTTTTACATTATTCCAAAACGATTTACAATATGGCGAACGCAAGATTTTTGTTTTAATACCATGTAGTTTTACATTATTCCAAAACCTCGGAGTTCTAAATTACCGAAATTTTTTCTCCCTTAAACTCTATAAATTCGCCACGATAATTACTATATAAATCCCCGACAACATAATCCTTATATTTATACATGAAATGCTCATTATAATCAATAGGCAACTCAACATGTGCATACTCTTCATTATCAGATATCTCACCTAACTTTTCAAAACTCATAAATCCTTTTACGAAATTTGAATCTGTATATAATTCCGATTCGATCTCTTCGACATTCGAGTAGCTTGCTGTAAATCCTTTTCGCCCAAGTGTCAGAGGATATACTGTTTTCCCTTTAAGCATAATGTCTTTGAGTTTTTCATAGTCATCAAAGTTATCTCCTACAAGCACTTCATATGATAAATCTTCTAGTACCTGCTGTGCCATAATCATCGTACTACCGTTGTTTGCAAACCCTGTTGTGTTTGTAATTCGTTGAATAAATTTATTTGTACGATTTGGTAAAACAGCTATTTTAACACCATCAAGTTTTTTTAGAAATTCAATTTCAGT
>RZZX01000345.1 GCA_009929715.1 Bacteroidia bacterium | reverse complement strand
TCGCCCTCCTTGGCAAACACCGTCACCAAGGGTGCCAGCTTGGCAATATCGGCCTTGGTGGCCTGGTGGTGTACATAGGCGATGAGGTCCTCTGCCTTGATGTTAATGCGCGGGAAATTTAAAAACGACTACAAAGAACCTTGCCACCATAATGCAAGTCTCATATTACTCCATCTGCAACAATTCAATTGCTTGTACTGCATACGCAAAAGCCTCTGCATTAAGTTTTCTTAGCAATGATAATTTGGCATATCGGGTATTTCCTATGTTTGCTCCTTTGAAACTGGAAGGGTCTGGAATCTTGATAAACCTCTCCCCTTTCAATATGCATGCAGCCATATACATAGCTTTACAAGCAGGTAGAATTGCTTTTTCAGTATTGAATCGCTCCCCATAGATATGATTGGTGATACCTCTGAGGCCTTGGAGATATTTGGGATAATCATCACTGTGGTAGGCTCCTCTGCTTGCGATGCAAGCTGCTGCATCAATTGTGTCCTGCAATACCTCTTCTGGGGAATTTGATTTCCCTCTATATGCCAGTTCCGCTTTGACTGTTGCGAAATATGAGTCACAGACATCATCAAAATCGTCATGGACATCCACGAGGGCAGAAATATCATACAACTGCTTGATGATTTCCAATTCCTTGTCGACGCCGAATGGGATGCCAGTGGTATAAGGTGCGAATGCTGTCAATTTATCACCAAGTATACAATTGACGCTTGGCATCGTCACTTCTACATAAGGTTCTTCGGTACTTAGGAATGGATGATCGACCCTTCTTTTGACCAGGGTACAATAATGGCTCTTTTCAAAGAGGATGTCCAATAGGATGTGAAATTGAGCTCCTTTTATCGGTGAGTCATAGGTAAATTTATAATGGGCTTTGTCAATTTTATTGTTGCCTGTTCGAATCTGCTGCTCCATCGAGTGGAATGGATAGATTTCTCCAACCTGCTCAAGATAGGATTGTACATCGGTGCCTGGCTCTACGATGATATCGATATCGGTAGACAGTCTTCTCGGCTTCTCGAGAAGAAGCAACAGGCTTGTTCCACCTTTGAAGATGAATGGCATTCCCACCTTTGCAAGTGCCTCAAGCAAAGCCAATGCAAATATGCTTCTCTCAAGAATCAAGGCATCCACAGAGTAGCTGCTTCGGATGCCCTCGATATGCTCCCGTGTAAAACTTTCAGACTTCACCATGCAATCACTCCTTAACCAACGATTCTATCGTTGTCTGGTTCCTAAGGAATCCAAACACAGCTTTCGC
>RZZX01000344.1 GCA_009929715.1 Bacteroidia bacterium | reverse complement strand
AGCTTCACCCTTTATAGTCGGGTGGATCTACATTTGTGTTACTTTTTTCATTTTGGTCTGCAGATCCTATTATCCTGCGATAGTCAACATCGAAGAAACCCTCTCTTTTGCCAGGCTCGGGCAGTATCTTCCCGCCTTTGCCAGCACATTTTTACTTATTGGTGTAATCGCTGCGGCGGTAAGCACAGCTAATTCTCAGCTTTTGCTTGCTGCGTGCTCGCTCTGTTACGACCTCTTCCCGATAAAAATGGAAGATAATAGTAAAGAGAGCATTGTATATTATGAAGACCGGTTTCTTGTGATAAACAGGATAGCTATAACTGTAATAGCCTCTATTGCGCTTCTTTTGTCACACGCCGGGCTCCCCGGTTATCTGATGCTGGGACGCATTAGCTGGACTCTTGTGGCTATTTGCTTTTTCTTCCCTCTCTTTCTTCCTGCATGGATAATCAAAGATAAATTATTCTTCGTCTTAAGTACGGCCCTCTCTGTCCAATGTTTTTTTGTTTTTGCGGCAGAGATAAGTCCCGAAAATGCGATGCTTGCTGTGCTTATGCTTGAGGCGCTCCTCTTTAAAATGTTTAAGTATTCGACCCTGGGGGAGAAAATTAAAATAGAAGGCACTGTGGGGAGAGAGGAAAGAAATGTTTAACAAGTGCAGCCTTGAAACCCTTATGAAATGGATATTTATGTCCCTCGCCATCTCGATGGTCGCTTTGACACTCGGTGCCAGGCTCCATCAGAGTTACGTCGCCAAGAAAACCTCAGCTGAAGAATTCGGCAGGGAATTAATGGTCATATCAGAGGAAAGGGAATTCTCTCTCCGCAAAGAGATAGTGATGGGTCAGCTCGGACCTTTCTGGAGGGAGACTCTTTATGATGAAAAACCGGAGCTCGTTATCAAAAACGGAGATCATTACTTAGGTTTTATCCTTGACCCAAAAAATATAATTATATCTCTCGTAGAAGATGAGCGCTTCCTTATCCTTGTAGGTCTGCTCGGTCTGATAGCCGCTGTGGAACTTGCCGTACTGATATCTTATGTACTTACAAGACCATTAAGGCGTCTTGCCTGGGGGTGTAAAGAGATCGCACAGGGAGGGCAGGTGACCATAAGGCATAATGCGCTGAGCCCATACGAGTTCCACGAGCTTACAGACAGCTTTAATGATATGGCCAAACAGCTGGAAAGATGGAAAGAGGTACAGAGACAGGTAAGCAGGATGGACAGGCTGGCGGCTCTCGGAGAGATGCTCTCCGGATTGTCACACGAGATAAG
>RZZX01000343.1 GCA_009929715.1 Bacteroidia bacterium | reverse complement strand
TCCGCTAATCATGTTTTTCAAAAACTCGATGTGTCCGGGGGCGTCAATGATGATGTACTCACGTTTTTGACTTTGAAAAAAGACACGTGCACTATCAATCGTAATGCCTTGCTTTTGCTCATCCTCTAGTGCGTCAAGCAAGAAGGCATACTCGAAAGGACGTGCGTTGTTTTCACACATCTTTTTCACACTCTCTAATTTCCCTTGTGGCAATGAGTCGGTGTCGGCTAGAAGCCTTCCAATAAGCGTACTTTTGCCATGATCGACGTGTCCTGTGATGACAATATTAAGTCTTTGCATTACATATATCCTTCTTTTCTAAGGGCTTCAAGTGTTCCACCACCATCTTTGTCTTGCGCACGGCCTGAACGCTCGGCGATGTCTTTAAACTTACCGCTGGTTAATTCTTCAATAATCTCTTGTGTGTTACGCGCTTCAGAATCAACTGGAGCGGTACACGGGAAACACCCTAAAGAGCGGTAGCGTTTGCCATTACCTTTGTTAAAATACAAATCAATAATAGGAATGTTTTCTCTTTGAATGTATTCCCAAATATTAAGCTCTGTCCACTCTAAAAGCGGATGAATTCTTACATGTGTTCCTGGAGCAAAATCAGTTTTATACTGATTCCAAAGCTCTGGAGGTTGCGTGCTGGCATCCCACTCGCTCTTTTCATCACGGGCGGAAAAGACACGCTCTTTGGAGCGGCTTCCCTCTTCATCTGCCCTTACTCCCACGATAACACCCGTATACGGTGCTCCGTTTAACTCCTCTTCCCACTCTTTTTTGTAAGGGTTCCACTTACGGCGTGCCCATGTTCCATCAAGCGTATATTTGAGTGCATCGCTTTTGAGCTTCTTACAGCAACTAAGCCTGTCTAAACCGTTCACAAAGGTTTCACCTTTCGCTAGGGCGTCTTTATTTTGCCCCACGACCAAGTTTAAATCCCATTGCACCGCAATTTCATCACGGTAGGCAATCATCGCAGGGATTTTAAATGCCGTATCGATATGAACAAGTGGATAAGGAACATGCCCAAAAAATGCTTTTCGTGTGAGCCATAAGAGCACCGTGCTATCTTTGCCGATGCTCCAAAGCATGGCAAGATTTGGGAAGCTTCGATAGGCTTCTCGTAAAATGTAAACACTTTGTGCTTCGAGTCTGTCTAAATGGTTCATCTTATATCCTCAATTTCATTTTTAACACGCATCACAAGCAAAGCTCGTGATGACTGCGCTAACGCTGAGTTTACCTCGGCGGTAAGCCCACGCTTCGCTTTTT
>RZZX01000342.1 GCA_009929715.1 Bacteroidia bacterium | reverse complement strand
GTACGACAAGCGGTGTGCTGGGTGGCTGCAAAAGGTTTGGCTCCTTTTGAACTGGATGATCCTTTGCTGTCCATCAATAAGAACTTCGAGGGTGATAATGAAACCAATAGGCTAAAAATCTTGCTTGCTCATTGGCACTCTCTCGCTGACCGGCCTCTAACGTTAAAGGACCTAGTGACTCTCGCAGAAGAAGATAGGACGGCGAAGATGAGGAATAACGAGCCTTTAGGGGACGACGAATCTTTTGACTGTCTTTATGACATTCTCTACGAAATTGCTGGAAGGGGGAATGAGATCAATAATAGGATTTTATCTGCTTGGATGCGTAAAAATTTAGACCGACCAGTTGATGGAATGTCTATAATTCAATCTGGTAAAGTTAAGAAAATTGCGCGATGGGCTGTAAATTTTAAATGTGAAAATTAGTTTTATAGTGCATATTTTCGTATTTTATATATAATTATTAACTAAAAATGGCTCATAATTTCCATCAAATGTAATAATGGTGGGTTATGAGCCATTTTTTATACTCGTATTTTTTAAAACGCGTGGCTCTAAATCGTCAATATTTGCTGAAAGTATTATTCATAAGATAATAAATGTATCTTTACGGTGGTGGGTTAGGTGTATTATATCTAAGTATTCCCGTCATACATAAATTTTTTAGCTTTTATTTTTTTCACCAGCTAGATTTTAAAATAACCCACCAAACCCACCTTCGGTAATATAGATCCTAAAAACTTCCAGTGCTGATTAGCGAAATCGAGCGTCTCCTCGTTTAAGCGGGGGGGGATAGATGCCACCAGCGGTCAAAAAATGGGCTAAAAAGGAGAGAAAAAGGTCCAATTTGCGGCTAAAAGCTTCAATAATCGGAAGCTGGAGGCGGTTGAAGGAGGCTGGAGAGACAAAATCGTCTGCCCAGCCCCTCTTTTTTTGAACTTTACCCCAACCAGTTTCTGTTTACGCAGACTTACGTCCGCGCAGCATCTCCTCAAACTGCTTCTTCCTACCCGGCCTTTCGCGGCATTGATTCAGAATGGCCAGTTGTTCATTGATCTGATCAGGCTTCATGTCCCCCATAGTCTCCAGGCCGTACTTGTGGAAAACATAGTCCTGGTAAGGCTTTTCAAGAGCTGAAAGCCCCAGCCCGCTTAGGCTGCGTAGAACAAGGTCGGCACGGTCAGGGCTGATATCCAGCACGTCACCTTTGCTCCCGCGTAGCCATCTACCGAGTCTTTTCCCTGTCTCTTCGGTCGCCACAAAGTGCTGCCCATCGAACAATCC
>RZZX01000341.1 GCA_009929715.1 Bacteroidia bacterium | reverse complement strand
TCGATGGCGTACATAAAGAACTCAAGTACGAGTGATACGTAGATGAGCGATCTGAATATCTTATAGGCGGTCTGTAACTCTTTGCTTTCTTCCATTGCCATAATAATCGTGTTATGTTTCTATTACTCTGTTACTGCTTTGATGTACCATTTACCATTGCGCTCCCTAACCTCAGTGCCATAATTTAGATTAGTATCAGCTAAGAAGTCTCCAATCTTTTTCAGTTTCTGTTCGCCGATGCCATTGATGCTGGCAATCTGCATCTTTGTGTGGCTAATAAGTTCGCCGACCTTTACAATGCCTACATTCTGCAATATTTCTACGGTTTTGAGAGATAACCCTGTCTGATAAAGATTGCTTCCCAGTAATCCGTATTCAATCCAACCATCCATTGAGTCATTGTCAGTAATAACAGTTTCTGTAGAATCATTATCCACTGATATTTCATTCTCTGAAACCAACACTGGTGGAAGAATGGTATCCTGTTGTTCTTTCTCCTTCAAGAGTTCACGCAACTCAGCGTTCACAGTCTTCAACTCTTCGATTTGACGGAGGTACGCCTTCTCTCTTGCTTGTTGTTCTTCAATTTGTTTCTCTTGTCGTTCACTCATCTTAGCTACCATATTTTTATATTCAGTATTACAACTATAAATTGTATCAAGCTGATCCTTTAGTTTCAGATTACAATCAATCAGCTTTTGATTATAATCGAGTAAGTTATCCATCGCAGTCTTGTATTCTGCTGACATGACATAGTATTCATTTCCATCTACTTCTACCTTTTTATTGAAGTGGATATTCGACTTGCAGGGCTTATCACAGCAGTTGATAATGCCACCCACTAAGAAGATGGTCGAGAATACCATGGTTGCAATAACGGTAAAGATGACCGTTTCATGTGGATAACAAATAACAGCGGTGATATAGGCTGCCAACAATAGAAACAGGATAAAAATCATCATATTTTTCTTTCTCATTTTTAGTTAGTTGTTTAGTGTTACAATAGGTCTTGCTTTGTGTGCTTGAATCTTAGGTGTTTCCAACATTCCACCGCTTTCAAGAGAATAGAGCCATGCTTTGACGCTGGCTTGTCCCTTAACTTCGGTGGATGTCCAATACCAACATTCATTGGCTTCGTCGGGTAATGGTGTTCCTCCACAAGCAATGATGTAGGGATTGATGACAGTCTTCATTGAGTACAGTAATCTCATCTGTGCAACGGAAGGGATATAGGCACTTTGTCCATATCGCCATAACTGAAAGACTTCTTCTGCCAAAGGTGAAG
>RZZX01000023.1 GCA_009929715.1 Bacteroidia bacterium | reverse complement strand
AATATGATATATAACATATCTTTTTGAAGAATATTTTAGTTTGTTATTTGTCTTTATGTCAAATAAACCACTATATTTGCGTTTGTAGAAGTTAATTAAATGAAATCACTTATTTGTCTGTGATAATGAAAAAAGAGATAAAGTTTAGTCTCGTTTATAGAGACATGTTTCAATCGTCCGGGAAATATCAACCCCGTATTGACCAATTAGTGCGTATTGCTCCTTTGATTGTTGAAATGGGATGCTTTGCTCGTGTAGAAACGAACGGAGGTGCCTTTGAACAAGTCAATCTTTTGTATGGCGAAAATCCGAATAAAGCTGTGCGGGCGTTTACCAAATTCTTTAATGATGCCGGTATCAAAACACACATGTTGGATCGTGGACTCAATGGGTTACGTATGTATCCTGTTCCGGCAGATGTGCGCCGCTTGATGTATAAGGTGAAGCATGCCCAAGGGGTGGATATTACACGCATCTTCTGTGGGTTGAATGAGGTGAGAAACATTATACCTTCTATCAAGTATGCACTCGAAGGAGGAATGACGCCTCAGGCTACGCTGTGTATTACTTTCTCTCCAGTACATACGGTAGAGTATTATACGGGGATTGCTAAGCAACTTATCGAAGCGGGAGCAACCGAGATCTGTTTGAAGGATATGGCCGGTATCGGTCGGCCGGCTATGTTGGGACGCTTAACTAAGAATATTAAAGAGAGTCATCCAGAGATTATCGTTCAGTATCATGGTCACAGTGGACCAGGCCTATCAATGGCTTCTATCTTGGAGGTTTGTGAGAATGGTGCCGATATTATCGATGTGGCTATGGAGCCGCTTTCATGGGGTAAGGTGCATCCAGACGTGATTTCTGTACAAGCAATGCTTAAGGATGCTGGCTTCCGTGTGCCTGAAATTGATATGAAGGCTTATATGAAAGCGCGTGCTTTGACTCAGGAGTTTATGGATGATTTCTTGGGCTTTTTCATGGATTCGACGAATAAGCATATGTCTTCTTTGCTCTTGAAATGTGGTCTTCCAGGTGGTATGATGGGGTCTATGATGGCCGACTTGAAAGGGGTGCATTCTGGAATTAATATGATCTTGAAGAGTAAGAATGAACCGGAATTAAGCATTGATGATTTGCTGGTTATGCTTTTTGATGAGGTGGAATATGTATGGCCTAAATTGGGTTATCCTCCATTGGTGACTCCTTTTAGTCAGTATGTGAAGAACGTGGCATTGATGAACGTTATGGCCCATGTTAGAGGGGAGGAGCGTTGGACGATGATCGATAACCATACTTGGAACATGATCTTAGGAAAGAGCGGCCGTTTACCAGGAGAGTTGGCGCAGGAAATTATTGATTTGGCCAAAGATAAAGGGTATGAATTTACGGATGAGGATCCTCAACAGAATTATCCGGATCAGTTGGATGAGTACCGCAAAGAGATGAAAGAGAATAATTGGGACTTCGGACCTGATGATGAGGAGCTCTTTGAATTGGCTATGCATGACAGACAGTACCGTGATTATAAATCGGGAGTGGCTAAAAAACGTTTCCAAGAGGAATTGCAACGGGCTAAGGATGCTGATCTTGCTAATCAGGGTTTCTCGCCAGAGGAGGTTCTAAAAATGAAACGGGCTAAGGCGGAACCCATCACTGCTACTGAAAAAGGACGGGTTATCTGGGAAATCGATGTGGAGTCGGCTTCTATGGCACCGGAAGTGGGACGCAAATATAAAGCTGATGATTTGTTCTGTTATATCACAACGCCTTGGAATACGCATGATAAGGTGTTGGCTAATTTCGACGGACGGATTATTGAAGTGTGTGTGAAGCAAGGCGGACTGATTAATAAAGGGGATGTTTTAGCTTATATCGAACGCACTGAATAGAATATTAGCATAATTTAAAGGTGATAGTTAGTAAGAGAGAGAGTGGGTGAGTAGGCTATAGTGATATAGCGTACTCACCATTTTCTTTTATCTTCTCTGATGCTTCTTTTGCTTCTTTGGAGAGTGGGTGTCGACCGGTGGAAATTTCGGAACCAAGTTCATCAGTTTTAATATTTGACTTTGCCGTTTGAGCATATAGTTTGAAGGCTTGGCCGCATTGAAACGTATGGGGTTGGGGAGGGTGGCAGCTATCAAGGCGCACTGTGGGCGACTTAATTTTCGGGCGATTGTCCCAAATTTAGCTGTTGCTGCTGCTTCTGCTCCATAGATGCCATCGCCCATTTCAATGGAGTTAAGATAGACTTCCATGATTCGTTCTTTCGACCAACAATGTTCTATTAAAAAGGTGAAATAGACTTCAAATCCTTTTCGTATCCAGGATGATTGAGGCCATAGAAAGACATTTTTTGCCGTTTGTTGGCTGATGGTACTTGCCCCTCGTTTTCGCTTTCTTGTTTCATTCTCCTTTATCGCTTTCTTTATTTCGAGCACATCAAATCCATTGTGTGTGGCAAAACGATTGTCTTCTGAAGCAATGACAGCCATCGGGAGGTGAGGAGATAGGTTGTCAAAAGACACCCACGTATGTTTCAAGGTGGGTGTCTTTCCTGAGAAAATCTGCTGGGTGCATCTAATCACCATAAGCGGTGTGAGGTATACCGGAACAAAGCGGTAGGTTATCACCGATAGGATGGAAGATACCAAAAAGATGATTAGCAGATTTCGTGTGTAACGTAAGAGTTTAACGACCAGCTTCCGCATTTTTTATCATTTCTTCACTGGCATACATGTAAACTTCTACACGGCGGTTTTGTTCGGCTGTTTGACTCTCGTCGTACTGAGCGTAACCCACTCCTTTAACCTCTTTAAACTGGGTAGGAGAAACACCGCAACGTTGCAGGTATTGTTGTACCGCAAAAGCTCTGTTGGTCGATACCTTTTGGTTGGCCTCATAAGTTCCTACTTTATCAGTGTGTCCTATAACAGCGATGTCTATTGTTGGGTCGCTTTTTAATAGGTTGGCAAATTCTGCTAAAGAGGTTTTCGAATGACTGCTTAAATTGGCCGAGTTAAAAGGGAATAAAATACCTGAGTTAAAAGTTACTTTGACCGCTTTTAATCCATTGCTGTCTGTCACTTGCTCTACTTGTGCCCCTTCAATCTTGGCTGCCGCTTCTGCTTTCTTATCCATCTTTCTGCCGATAAGTGCACCAGCACCACCGCCAACAGCTGTTCCGATTGCTGCACCGATCGCTGCACCTTTGCCTTTTCCGGCAATGCCTCCGATAATGGCTCCTAATACAGCTCCTGAACCGGCACCGACAGCGCCCCCTTTGGCTGTATTATTCATACTTGCACAACTACCGAATAGTAGTGCTGCACTCATAAAAAGTGCCATAAATTTAATCTTTTTCATACTTTAATCGTTTTAGTTATTCAATTCTTATTTCTTGCTGCAAAGATAGTGCAAAATTTTGAAAAGAGTCAAATAAAAAAAGTGAGACTTTGGTTGCTTTGTAAGCTTTAAACCAAAGTCTCAATAGTCACTTAATGCTCTCTTGTTTATTTTATTTCATCGTAAACTGGAGGGTCATTGATCGGCCGTCGTATATCTCACGAAAGCCTATTTTCTGTTCTGATAGAAATTCTTTCATATCTTTGAACGCTTGTTGCTGATTCATTATCAGTTCAATCGTTTCGCCGGGCTTAGCCTGATACATTGCTTTGATAGCAGGTATTAACGGGCTATAAGCCGTCACTTCACAGGTGTTGATGGTAATCATTATTCTTCGTCTTCGTCCGTTTCTTGGTTGTTTATCCAGATGATGTATAATTTAACGAGTTGTTGTAGTCCAAAGGCTTTCATGTTATTGTGGTAAATAACATCGATGCAAAGATCCAGTAGGTCTTTGCTGTCTTCTTCTTGGCTTGCAATAAGTGAGCGTACATTGAGCTTGAGTTTATCTAGGACACTTTCGTCAATAATCCCAGTACTATCAATCAGGTGACGAAACAAAGCATATTTTTCAATGGTTTTTAAGTGCTCTTCAGAAATCTCCATGCTGCGAGTAGCGCTTGTGTTAGTTTGAATGGTGTACATGGTGTTCTTTATTTTTAGGGTTATTACTTTCAGCAAAGATAAAACTTTTCATGAAAGATTAGCTTTTTAAATGATTTATTTTTCTGAAAAGAATTTAAGAATTGTAGCCATGAGATGTGAACGATCGGTTTCGGACTCGATGCTTTCAAATGGGAAGCCTAAGATAAAAGTCCGATAATCGTCTCCTTTGTAGGCTACACCAGCCGATTCTTGGGTGGGGGTATAGACCAACGGTGTAAAGGCGGGTGAGACTGGTGTGAGGATTTCTGGGGCTGTTACAGCATATTGTTTTTCGTTCATTTCGCGCGGGATGGTCAGCGTGCGTCCTAGTCCTCTGATCTCTCCGATAAGTTTATTTTCTATTGATCTTTGGTAGCGATACTTCAATAGTTTTTGCGTGAAGGCTTGGTCGCCTGCGGTGGTATTCATATCGCTTCCGACATAAGAACCGCTGACTAACAGGTTTCCTCCCGAGTGGCAATAACTTGTGAGTAAACGTTGTATGGTTGTAGGGAACGTTTTATAGTATCGGGTGGCCGCTTGGTCCTCTTTTTCTAAGCCAAGGAGATAATCCACCACCGGATAATCCTCTAGTGTGATGCGTTGCTTTTCAACCGCTTTGGAGCTACACGATACGAAGCTAAATCCGGCTACTGCTTGTATCGCTTTTCCATGAACGAATGGGAAATCGAAGGTATTACCGGCTATTTTCATGCCTTCTAGTTCATTGTTGCTATAACCTAATCCTTTTTCTCCCTCTTGTCCCCCTTTTTGGCGATCGAAGACGAGTTGGGAACCGCATAAGGATAGGTTATATAAATAAGGTACGCCTGGATCTTTATTGAGGTCGAATCCAGAGGCCGTAGGGGTGTCGACAACTGCTGGTCCGGAGAGCCGATTAAAGCCGTTGACGATGAGCACTCTCGATTTTTCTTTAGGGGCCTGGTAGGCCACCAGTGTTTCGGAAGGAAAGCTCTCTCCTCCCTCATTGACTGCTGTTACTTTAAAGGCGTATAAGAGTCCGGGTTCTAGTTTGTAGGTGTGGTGAGGGCGACTGACATAGACCCCGTTATCGAAGTCGCCATAGCCTATACGTGTATAAACGATGTATCCCTTGGCCTTGGCAGTTGGTTCTATCGGATCATTTTGCGGCTCCCAAGAGAGTGAAACGGTTCTTTTCTTCTTTGTAAATTCGATGGCAAAGGTTTGGACAGGAAGAGGCTGGATGGTGTACGATTCATGGTGTTGAGTAGCCAGAAAGCGCAAGACGCCTTTGTAGATGGCTCTACTAGCGGTAAATTTGAAATGTGGGTCATGCCCTAAGCGCATGTCCGCAAAATTCTGGTGAGACAACAGCTCGATAATTGTCGAAGGGACACCAGGCAAACGGGTCTCGCTGTAATTTCGGTCCCACATACTCCGTCTAGTCCACGATGTTTCGTAACTCTTATTGATATCATTCTGTAGTTGCGTGAGCACGAGATCCGTTAAATCACGTGAAGCCATGCGACTCGTTCCGTTGTCAAGTACCCCTTGATTGAAGCGGGTGGTATACACCCCAAGTGAGCCGATATACTGGTTTTCTTGGTTGTATCCGGCATCACTATGTAGCGCCAAAGTCATCTCGATGGGCACCTTTACCCCTTGATTACGTGGATTGAAAACAGATCCGCCCGACAGGTAATTTACGGCGTTGGCGCGCGTATTAATATCATCAGCGTAATCGTTCTTCCGGTTGAGATTCGTGTATACATCTGTAGGCATACCACACCATTGCGCCTGGTATCTAGCCCCTTCCAAGTAGCGAGGCAGTTCACTTAACTTCCCCTCTCTCAGGCTATGCCCCATGCCACCGCCAAAGCGTACAGCATCGGCCGAAACCACCCCTTTTTCTTTGCTGGCATTGGTGAGCACCACCATCCCATAATCGTTATTTCCTTTATCGAAGGCAAATGTCCCTAAATAGACCCAAGTACCTCCTCCCATTTGTTGGTTTACCTTAAATTCAGTAACCCCTCCCTTGTGAAAAACCAAGTATTGTGCTTGACTGATGCTGTTGGGGTGCGAGTGGTATGAAACATAGACAGCATAATGTCCCGTTTCAGGAATTGTAGGCACCCATTCGGCAAATGCTTTTCCTTTTTTCTCTGTTTGAATAAAGCGTGAAGTGCCGAATGAAAAAGGATTTTCTCCGTCGATGTAAGTCTGTTTGTAATAGGCAAAACCTTTAGAAGCCGCTTGTTGCCAATGCGCTTTGCGACTGTTTTTCTCCAAATAAACCGATCCATTTGGGGTATCATTATCTACCAGAACTTCATGCACCTGCGTATCGCGTTCTCGTGGTGTATACACATACGCCCCGGCTCGTTCCAACATTGGAATCAAGTATGGGATGACAAAAGACTGAGTGAAAAGGTCCTCTGTGGTACAAAACAGCGGCGGACGTTGCCATTCCCATCTTTTTTTCTCATTTCTAAAATACTTACCATGGCTTTGCCAAAGCGCTATGTGCTTGCCTTGTAGGCCTTGAGAGAGGCGGTATGGTTTTGATTCATTTTCGGCCCACGGTGCACCGCGGTAACTCTCATTAAAGAGTCTATGTTGGTCTTTCTCCTTTTTCTTCAGATAGAAGTTGGGTATCAGTTCTTCTACTCTTTTCCCATCGCTCCAGATGGTTGTTTGGTAAAAGCAGATCGGTCCTGGAAGTATTTTTTTGATGTCTGCATAGATTCTCTCTACCGTTTCAGGCGTAAATGGTTGGTAAGAGAAACTATCCGATAGATAGATATTTAGTTGTTTATTCGGATAATCTATCCGAACGTCCGTTAGTTTAAACGATTGAATTGAAGCAGTAGCCGTATGTTGTCCGAAAAAGTCCTGAAGGCGTTGTTGGGCCACTTTTTCGATAGCTTGTGCTTGTACTATTTGTGTGGTGCTTATAACTAAGAGTACGATTAATGCAGCGAATCTATTCATCATTCATGTTGTTTTTATGGATGCAAAGGTAATGAAATAAAAAATGGGAGATGATACCATCCCCCATTCTTCCCTTATACTTTATAAAAAATTAAAGCGGTACATACTCCACAAAAGCCTCCATGGCTTCATAAGAAGCTAATCCTAAATTATCATAAAGAGCTGCCGTAGCCCGGTTGCGCTCCTCACTCCGTTGCCAGAACAAGCGTTCATCATTCCCTAAGAAAGGTGCACTTTCCATTTGCGATTGATGTTTCAAGATCGAATTACGTTTAGCGCGTAACTCCTCCGGACTAATAGGAACAGCCATTTCGATGTTTTCGATTTCCCATTCCGCCCAAGCACCACGATACATCCAAATGCGGCACTCTTTCAGCCATTCAGCACCTTCCTCTTTCTCGAGGTCGATTGCTGCAAAGACACTATCCGTACAAACTTTATGGGTACCATGTGGATCGGCCAAGTCTCCTGCTACAAAGATTTGTTCAGGTTTGATTTCGCGCAACAAGTTCCGGATAATCTCCACATCCGCTTCACTGATTGGGTTCTTTTGGATTTTGCCCGTTTCATAGAATGGCAGATCCAAGAAGTGGCATCGCTCAAGAGGAATGTTATTATACATACAAGCGGTGCGCGCCTCGCCCCGTCTGATCAAGCCTTTAATAGTCAAGATGTCACGTGTATCCATATCACCATCTTTCTTCTCTTTCAAGAAGTGGCGGATATCGGTATACTTTTCGTTGATCATCTGATCCTCGCTATTATTGAAAAGTTGGTTAAATCCATTGATAAAATGCAAGAAGCGGATCACCTCTTCATCGCCTACGGCGATATTGCCCGAAGTCTGGTAAGCCACATGCACTTCATGTTTCTGTTCCACCAATCGGCGAATGGTACCCCCCATAGAGATCACATCATCATCCGGGTGTGGTGAGAACACAATCACCTTTTTAGGGAACGGTTTAGCGCGTTCCGGTCGGTAAGTATCATCAGCATTTGGTTTGCCCCCTGGCCATCCGGTGATGGTATGCTGCAAGTCATTGAATATTTTGATATTCACGTTGTATGCCGAGCCATAAAGCGCCAAGAGTTCACTCAACCCATTTTCGTTATAATCCTTGTTAGTTAGTTTTAGGATTGGTTTTCCCGTTAGTTGGCACAACCAAACGATCGCACTTCTGATCAGTTTATCGTTCCATTCACAAGACGTAACGAGCCATGGGCGTTGGATTCTAGTCAGGTTAGCAGCCGCTGATAAATCGATAGCGACATGCGCATTGTTGTGTGTTTGTAAATAAGAGGCCGGAATAGCATCCGATGTTGGGCTTTCAACACACTCTTTGATCATTTTAGCCTTATCTTCCCCCCAAGCCAGCAAATAGATTTTTTTTGCAGACAAGATGGTCGAAACCCCCATTGTAATAGAGCTGATCGGTGTATTTTCTATGCTACCGAATATTTTGGCAGCCTCGTTGCGGCTACTATTATCCAATAAGATCAGTCGTGTAGTAGAGTTTAGGCGCGATCCCGGTTCGTTAAAAGCGATATTACCTACGCGGCCAATCCCTAAAAGAGCGATATCAATTCCGCCGAAGCTTTCGATGCGTTGTTCGTATAAGCGGCAGTATTCAAAGATCGTATCTTTGGCGATTGTGCCATCCGGAGAGAAAATGTTTTGTTTTTCGATGTCAATATGGTTAAGAAACATCTCCTTCAAAGCATTAAAATTGCTATTGATAGCCTCTGCGGTGAGTGGATAATATTCATACATATTAAACACGATGACGTTTCGGAAGCTCAATCCCTCTTCTTTATGCATACGGATTAATTCCTTATACACTGGGCTTGGAGAGTTTCCTCCTGGGAGAGCCAAAACGCAGAAGCGGCCTGCTTTTTGTTTTTCGCGAATCACTTGAGCGATTTCGCAAGCCACATTGCTAGCCCCTTCTTCTATCGATTCATAAATATCCGTGGGGATTTTTTCTAAACGAGTCAAAACTGACTTTTCAAATGCATTCTCTGGTCTGTAGTATCTGGGGGAGACCCTATTGAGAGTGATTTGAGAACTGAGATTTGTTTTCATAAAGTTGTATATTAAGTTATGTAGGATTAGAGTCTTTTGCGACTGTGTTGTTAATACGCTACAAAGATACAAAAGATGTTTATAGTATAAACTACCACATAATAGGTATTGTTGCTGTTTTTGCTCCTTTTTAACATTTGTTTCACTCCGGTTGCAGAAGTTGAAAGGCGTCGGCATCTTTCCATACCGGGAATTTCTCTCTAAACTCTTGGAGTGATTTTAAAGAGAGTGTAGCCGACGCAAAATCTTCAGCATCATCCATAGCTGACGTAAATATTTCTCCTTTAGGCGAATAGATCACACTACCGCCATTATACGTTAGGCCATAGCCATCGGTTCCTATTCTATTAACGGCGCAAACATAACATTGGTTTTCTAATGCTCGTGCCAGAAGCAATGCGTCCCACACGTTTCGTCTGCTTGTAGGCCAGTTGGCTACATAAATAAGCATGTCATAGTCATTCTGACAATTGCGGCTCCATACTGGGAAGCGCAAATCATAACAAACAAGTAGGCAGATGTTCCAGCCGCGATACGGTATGATACACCTTTTATCTCCAGCTTCGAAATGCTGTGCTTCATGCCCCATTCGGAAGAGGTGCTTTTTATCGTAATAATAAGCATCTCCTTCGGGTGTTAAGAAGAATCCTCGGTTAAAGTATCGTCCCTTTTCGGTTGCGATGTAACTGCCTGTGATGGCCAGTTGAAAAGTTTGGCTCCAAGACTTTAGCAACGTGATGGTTTCTTGATCGATCGATTCAGCCAATTCTTGGCTTTTCATACTAAATCCAGTAGAAAACATTTCGGGTAAAACAACAATCTCCGTTGTCCCACAGAGCTTTTTAAGCTTGTTGTGGATCAAACGGAGATTTTCTGCTTTATTTTCCCAAACGATGTCTGTTTGCAACAGCGTTATTCGGATAGCATCCATGTTATAAGGAGTTAAATTTTACCAAGAAGAAAATTTTCCGGGTTTTTACCTTTAAAGTCTTTAAAATAAAGCTTAATTTCTTTCATGTCTTTATCAATATCGCCCGATGGTATAATCGATTTAGTCGACGTGATGGTTTTTTTCTCATAATCAATGCCGATAAGAACAATAGGTACTTGTGCTTTGAGTGCGATGAAATAAAACCCCTTTTTCCAGTTGGCGTTCGGCTTGCGTGTTCCTTCCGGCGTGATGGCCAGGTGGAATTTTTTGCTTTCTTCGAAACGTTTAGCCATTTGGTCTACCAATGAGTTGTTGCGGCTTCTGTCTACAGGGATACCACCTACAGCTTTAAAGAATAGGCCGAGTGGGAAAAAGAACCACTCTTTTTTCATCATGAAACTAGTCTTTCCGCCGATAACTCCATAGAAAAGCTTTCCTATGATTAAATCGAAATTAGCTGTATGAGGCGCTGCACAGACAACGCATTTATCATAATTAGGCACAGTAACGTCTATTTTCCAGCCTAAAATGCGATAGTAGATAAAACTGTAGATCGCTTTTTTCATTAATTCAATTTTTCGATCGCTTCAATAATTTCATTCACTTTTTGGTCGAAGTCAATGTAGAACTTCTTGTAGAATTTTTTCACATTACCCGGTTCTGTGTGATTGATGCGGCTGATAAATTCATCTTGCATGACTAAGACGCTGCTCATCAGTTCGTCTAATTTCGTTTTATCGATTCCAGGAATAAACATGCTCTGTACTAAACACTCTTGAAACAACTCTCCTGCGATATAGTTTACGTTCTTTTTCAGATCTCTTCTATTTGCCATAATATTTACAATTAGTGATGAATAATAAAAAATACAGGTGTAAAGATAGTCACTTTCTGTGGTTTGCGCAACTGAATAACTGAAATCTTATCTGTTGATGACTTCTTTTAAAACTCTTTGAGGTTCTGTTTCACCCGCTGTTTGGTTTAAAAGTAATAGCCTAAGTTAAGATAAGATACGCCTTTTTGACTGCAATTAGAATAGCCGATAGAGAATTCCAAAGGGCCAAAAATACTATCCATTCCATAACCGATAGCGACTCCGTAGAGTTGTTTACCTTTGAGTAGGTCAAAGAAATTACTATTAGTTAGGCCATAATCTGTACGTAGCGTCAGGTAGTGGATATTACCCATGCGTTGTCTAAATTGGAGCGATCCGATCATTAAAGCACTTCCGGCAAGCTCTGTGTTGGGCAAGCCTGCAAAAGGAAGTTGCTGAGGCATATACGTTCCAAACGTATTCCCTCCTAAAGCATTGCTATAAGCGTATGGGAAATCCCTGCCGATAAGCACACGTCCGTATACAGCTGGTAAAACAGAAAAGCGGCGAGTGATAGGCACCACTTTGTTCCATGAGGCACTTAAAGCCGAAAACGGTGAGTGTCCGTTATATTGAGCTAAATTATCGGTATAGACCGAATAAGAGCCTTGCAAGTCTGTTCCTTGTGTTGGGAAATAAGCTTTATCGAACGTGTTATAACGCAGTTGTGCATAATAGCTAAAGAAGTGTTCAGATTGGATATCGATGGCATATTCCGGTTTTCTGAATAAGATATCGCGATAATGGAAATACTCAAATCGACTACCAAGTCCGAATCGGAGATTTTTAAACCAAACATCAGAGAAGCCGAATTCTCCTAAATGGTGGTCGTAAGTCACATTATACGCCCGTTCGCCTTTGTCATAAATATTGAGATCGTTGTGCTCAAAGAGATAAGAAAAGGCGATGTTCCGTTGTTCTGCCGGCTCTAAGATGTAGTCTAAGCGAGCGGCATACCGTTTGCCCAACCGCGCAGTGACCGAAAGTTGCGAGGGAAGGTTGGTATTTAGTTGTGAACTGGCATTGACTAGTAGAGAAGCGATATCTTCTGAGTCAAATCGGATACCTAAGTTGACGTATTTTTCATACTTCTCTTCGAGTAAAAAGGTGAGGAGATACCCCTCATCGATTTTAGTCAGTTTGTAACTTGCACTTGAATAAGACTGGATACCGCGCAATTGATTCAGTGCTTGATCGATCTGTGTAGCGGTGATCTCCGTATTTTCCTTCAGGTGGCATCTTTTTAAAAGATACTTCTTATCTTGTTGTTCCACCCCTGAAAAGACGATCTTTTTGATGCGTACTTTCTGCGCCGCTTGGAGCGCGTGGTATGGGCCATGAGGATCCGGGACAAATGCCTCTTCGATACCTATTTTTTCTTTAAGTTTAACGAGTGCCTCCCAATGGTGGCGTGCAGCTTCTTCCCCCCGTTGCATCAAGGTATCAAGTGCCGTTGTGTTAAAGCTGGCCGAAGAGTACCCTTCGACATTGACTTTGATATACACATCGGTTATTTCGACATTTTGTTGGTGACCACCTTGGCAGGTTAAGTCGATGATTTGTGAGATGATGTTAGGGGCACTTGTTAGCTGATCGGCCTCTTTAAGGTCACTTTGTACGTCTATTCCGATGAGGATGTCTGCGCCCATGGATTTGGCTACATCGGCTGGGTAGTTATTGATGATTCCTCCGTCGACCAAGACCATGTTGTCCATCCTGACCGGTGTGAAAACACCAGGAATGGCCATGCTGGCGCGCATTGCCGTGGCTAATTCGCCCGAATGAAAGACGATTTGATCGCCATTGACAACGTTGCTTGCCACACAAGCGAAGGGGATTGGCAACCGGTTGAAATCGATCGAGTCATGGTAGCCAACTGTTAAGTTTGAAAATAAGTTGGCTAAATTCTGTCCTTTGATAATTCCTCCAAAGAGATTGTCTTGTTTCTTCTTTGAAAAAGGGATCGATAAGACGTATTTCTCAGCACGTTCACGATCGGCCATAGACATGTCACTTCTTCTGATGCGGTCACTCAATAGAAAACTCCAATCTTGCTGGCGTACCATTTCTTCGAGTTGTGCCGGTGTGTAACCGATAGCATATAGTCCGCCAACGATCGATCCCATGCTTGTTCCCACAATGTAATCGATCGGGATTCCTGCTTCTTCGATGACTTTTAGAGCCTTGATATGGGCCACTCCTTTAGCACCGCCACCGCTGAGTACCACACCTACTTTTTTACGGACTTGCTGTGCCGAAACGGTTAAGAAGGAAGACGATAAAGTCAATAAAACTAAAAGAAAGAGTGAAAATCTTTTCATCATTAGTCGGTTTTAGTTTGATACGTTACAAATATATTCAGATTATTTCAGATAGAAACAATTATTTGCGAGATAAAGTTTAAATGACGCGTTGAAAAGTGGAAAAAGGGGAGGTCAAATAGGCTGGACTTAAATCGGACGTCGTGGAGCGATTGGTTGCGTTTTTCTAGTGAAAAATGGGTCGTGACCGATTTAAAGTAGGGGCGTATTTTTATATTTCGGAAAAAAATGCGAAATTTGCATCGCTTTTCGGGTTTAACATAAAAAGAACTTACTAACACCTTTAAATAAATAAAGAAAATGACTAAAAGTGCATTGCAAATTGCAAGGGCTGCTTATCAGCCGAAACTTCCTAAGGCGCTTGCTGCGGGAGCAGTAAAAGCAGTAGAGGGTGCTGCAACTCAATCTGTAGCCGACCAAGATGCTATTAAAGCGTTGTTCCCTAATACGTATGGTATGCCGTTGATCACATTCGAAAACGTGGCTGCTTCTGAACAAGCGGTAATGAATGTTGGTGTGATTCTTTCGGGTGGACAAGCTCCTGGTGGACACAACGTGATCTCTGGTTTGTTCGATGGAATTAAGAAATTGAACTCAGAGAATAAGCTCTACGGTTTCATTTTGGGTCCTGGTGGTTTGGTCGATCATAATTACACAGAATTGACTGCTGATGTGATCGATGAATACCGGAATACTGGTGGATTTGATATTATCGGTTCTGGTCGTACGAAGTTGGAGTCTGAAAGCCAATTTGAAAAAGGCTACGAGATCATTAAGGAATTAGGCATCAAAGCGCTTGTTATCATCGGTGGTGATGACTCCAATACGAATGCGTGTGTGTTGGCTGAATACTATGCGGCTAAAAACACAGGTGTTCAGGTTATCGGCTGTCCGAAGACCATTGATGGCGATTTGAAGAACGAGATGATCGAAACGTCTTTTGGATTTGATACGGCATGTAAAACGTATGCTGAGGTTATCGGTAACATCCAACGCGACTGTAACTCGGCTCGTAAGTACTGGCACTTTATCAAGTTGATGGGTCGTTCTGCTTCTCACATTGCTTTGGAGTGTGCTTTGCAAGTACAGCCGAACTTGTGTATCATTTCTGAGGAGGTTGAAGCGAAAGATATGTCTTTGGACGATGTTGTTACGGCCATCGCTCAGGTGGTAGCCGATCGGGCTACGCAAGGAAATAACTTCGGTACCGTACTTATTCCTGAAGGTTTGGTGGAATTTATTCCGGCTATGAAGCGCCTGATTGCTGAGTTGAATGATTTCTTAGCGGCTAACTCGGAAGAGTTCTCGCATATCAAGAGATCACACCAACGTGATTATATCGTGAGCAAATTGTCTCCGGTTAATTCGGCTATTTATGCTAGCTTGCCAGAAGGAGTTGCTCGTCAGCTGACGTTAGATCGTGACCCTCACGGCAACGTACAAGTTTCTCTGATCGAAACAGAAAAATTGTTGTCTGAAATGGTTGCTACTAAGTTGGCTACATGGAAGGAAGAGGGTAAATTTGTTGGCAAATTTGCCGCTCAACATCACTTCTTCGGTTACGAAGGTCGTTGTGCTGCTCCATCGAATTTCGATGCAGACTACTGCTACTCATTAGGATTCACAGCTTCTGTACTTATTGCTAGCGGAAGAACCGGTTACATGGCTTCTGTTCGTAACACCACGGCGCCTGCTTCGGAATGGATTGCAGGAGGTATTCCTATCACAATGATGATGAACATGGAACGTCGTCATGGCGAGATGAAACCGGTTATTCAGAAGGCTTTGGTTAAGCTCGACGGCAAACCGTTTATGGCTTTGGCTGCACAACGTGAGCGTTGGGCGCTTGAAACAGATTACGTTTATCCGGGTCCAATTCAATATTTCGGACCGACCGAAGTTTGCGACGAGCCAACGAAGACTTTGCAGTTGGAACAAAGTAAATAAGATCTGACAGGTGACTCTTTTTCGCTTTTTGAAAAGCCCCAAAGAGTCCTTTCAATTGAAAAATTAATTAAAGTGCTTTCTTTGTTCCTCCGTTAGGTAACTGAAAGGATCGAGGGAAGCACTTTTTCTTTTTTATCCTATGACTATAGCTTCTAAGCCTGTTCGCCGTAAACCGAAACCGTCTCCTCAGAAAAAAAAACGTTCTAAGAAGCCGGTGAAAAGCCGACGTACGATGCCTAATTGGGTACGTAATTTATTGGCTCTTTGTGTGGTTGTTTGGTTTGCGATAGGCTTTTATTATTTTTTTGTACGCCCTTATGCTTATCGGTGGAAACCTTGTCATGGAAGCAAGTCGTATGGGGTTTGTATCCCTTGCGGGTACAGTGTTCATGGCATTGATATCTCTCATTATCAAGGTAAGATAGATTGGCATAAGCTGGAGGAGAACAGAGAAGCCAACTTTCCTTTGCATTTTATTTTCTTGAAGGCCACTGAGGGTGGCGATCATGGTGATACCACTTTTCAACGTAATTTCTCTTTGGCTCGTACGCATGGGTTTATACGGGGGGCTTATCATTATTTTATACCAACAACCGATGCTTTGAAACAAGCCGATTTCTTTATTCGGACGGTTCGGCTTGATTCCGGCGATTTGCCTCCGGTGCTTGATGTTGAGACAACGGGCAGGAGGAGTAAAAAAGAACTTCAACGTTCAGTGAAGCGTTGGCTGGATAGGGTGGAAGGGCATTATGGCGTGAAGCCTATCTTATATACCTCTTACAAGTTTAAAATGACTTATTTAGACGATTCGTTGTTCAATGCTTACCCCTATTGGATAGCTCATTATTATGTCGATTCTGTGAAATATCAGGGGCATTGGGACTTCTGGCAGCATACAGATGTAGGCAGCGTAGAGGGCATTGAAGAGGAGGTCGATTTGAATGTTTTTAATGGCTCTGTCGATGACTTGAAAAAAATGACAATCTCACAGGTGCACTAAATGTTAGGTGGGGGATTATACCTTACTTTATAGAGCTCAATAATATCAGAGGTAGAATCTTAAAAAAAGGAGCGGTCCGTTTGATCAATACGAGCGGTCCGTTTGATCAATACGAGCGGTCCGTTTGAGTAATACGAGCGGTCCGTTTGAGTAATACGAGCGGTCCGTTTGGACGAAAGGAGCGGTCGTATTCATTGAAACGACCGCTCCTTTTTTATCTGTTTAGAAGTTGCACGGTTAAAACGAGGTCAGTAAGAGGTGTCTATTGTCTTATGCTGATCAAAGTGCTTTTTACCGGTTTACATTCGGTTATTCTAAGATCAGTTTCACCATCGCCCATCTGTTTTTCTCTCTTTGGTGGCAGAATGTCAGACCTAATCGTTCGGCTTCTTGGCGGATGACAGGAACGTCTTCGACGTAGAATCCACTCATCAAGAGCACGCTTCCGCTACGCATACATTGCACATATTGCTGCATGTCATTGATTAGAATGTTGCGATTGATGTTGGCTATAAAAAGATCAAAAACCCCTTTATCGCTCAGTGACGACGCATCGCCTTGAAGAACCGTGATCTGGTCGACTTGATTCAGAGCGATGTTCTCAATAGAATTACGCACACACCAATCGTCGATATCTATGGCGAGGCAAGGCTTGGCTCCACGCATTCGTCCTAGGATGGCTAAGATGGAAGTACCACAGCCCATGTCGAGCAACGATTTATCGGCCACATCACTCTCTAGCAGCTCGCTGATGATGAGGCTTGTTGTCTCGTGATGTCCCGTCCCAAAAGCCATTTGAGGGTTGATAACAATGTCGTATTCGGCTTGCGGAACATCTTGGTGAAAGGTGCTGTGGATCACACAACGATCGCCGATGATGATGGGCTGGAAAAAGTTCTTTTCCCACTCTTCGTTCCAATTCTTATCTTCGGCTTCTACATAACTATAGGTGACCAATGTATCGGGCAAGGGAAATTCTTTCAATGTCTCTTTAACAACCGCTTCGTTGCACAGTTGTTGCTGTATATAGCCTTTCAAACCATTTTTATGTTCTGTGAAGCTCTCAAAGCCTATCTCTCCTAGCACGGCCGCTAAAACATCGTTGACGATTTCTGTACATGGAGCCGTGTTAAACGTAAATTCAAAATATTTCATACTTGGGTCTATTGGGAATAATAATGTGCAAATGTACATGATAATTTTTTGATTCTGACATCAGATTGCTAAAAATACCGAAATAATAATCGTTCTTGATCTTATCTCATCGGGCAACTCTGATATTCTTTCAAGAGAACCGCCGCTGCTCTTTGTTGATTAAATAGGGAAAACCCTATTTTTGTTTGGGGAATTTCTTCCTGATAAGCCTAAATCCTTTGTTATCTTTGTATCGTGAATAAAAGATTTAATAATAACGTAAACCTGAATAATATGAAAAAGATTGTTTTTTTATTGTTTGCAATGCTGAGCTTCCCGCTATGGATGGCTGGCCAGCAGGTTGAAGATGATCTTTACTTCGTACCGTCTAAGGATAAGCAGGCTAAGAAAGAGGCGTCGGTGAAGAGTCAGACTCCAAAGAGGGTGACGACAACCCGCGTTTATACTTCGCCTGGTGTGACGACTGTTGTGGTAAAAGACCGTAAAGGAAATGCGAGGGATGTCGATGAGTATAACCGTCGTTACTCCTCACGTGAAAATGAGTTCTCAATGGAGAACGATACCTTGTTTATCGAAGAAAAATCACGCCCTGATCTGGATGGTGAATGGGTTAATGGCGATTTTAGAGGAACACAGGATGATTATGAGTATGCCGAACGCATTATACGCTTCCGCAATCCGCGGTTTGCGATAAGTATTAGTAGCCCGCTTTATTGGGACATCGTGTATGGTGCCAACTCTTTCGATTGGAATGTTTATACCGATGGGTTGTATGCTTATGCTTTCCCAACCAATACTAATCGGCTTTGGTGGAACTGGCGATATAACTATTCGGGATGGGGTTGGAATAGACCTTATTACTCTGGTTGGGGATACTACCCTGGCTATTGGGATAGCTGGTATGCCGGTGGCTATTGGGGCGGCTGGTACGGAGGTGCTCATTGGGGGCATAACCATTGGTATCACTCTGATTGGGGATGGGGTGGAAGTTATTATGGACGCGGTAGAGATATGCTTTACACTAACCGACGTTCGCCTTCTAGAGATAGCTATCGCCTAGGTGAAAGAACTGGTAGCAGGTATGTTTCGGCCGATAGGTATCAATCTAATCGGACGGGATCGGCCAACAGAACGAGTAGTCGGGTGATCGGTACGCGGACTAGTGAACGCACGGGCTATAGTGTCCGTTCCGGAGCGAACTCTTCACGGACCAATGTGTATACTCGCCCTAGTAGTACAAGAAGTACCTACGACTCTACTCGTGGAACAAGCTCGGGACGGTATGGCGTAAATCAACGTACCGGAAGCTCTTCTTTCTCAACAACTCCTGTCAGAAGTTCTAGCCGTAGCTATTCTACAGAGAGTAACCGACGGTCTTATAATTCTTCTTCGTCTTCTAGTTCTGGTAGAAGTTATTCATCTGGAAGCAGGTCGTCGGGCAGCAGCAGAACTTCTTCGGGCGGTGGCTCTTCAAGTGGGGGCGGATCGGCTCGTGGTAGCAGTAGAAGATAACAGGTATAGCCATTTAATGCATAAATGAATATGAAAAAAGGAATCTATTTTGCCGCATTTGCTCTCTTGGTGACTGCAAATGCCTATTCTCAGACCATATATGATGCCGTGAAGTTTACTAATCAGGACTTGAATGGGACCGCTCGATTCGTCGGCATGGGTGGAGCTATGGGCGCATTGGGAGCGAACATCTCTACTATAAAAACAAATCCGGCTGGTATTGCTTTGTATAGGAGTAATGATGTGATGACATCGTTTGGGGTGTCGACCGATAACGTTGAATCGACGTTTGTAGGAAAGACGTTCGACTCTAACCGCTTTCGTTGGTCGTTCGATAATATGGGATTTGTCTACTCATCGAAAATAAGCAATATCTCGGCTTTGCGTTTTGTCAACTTTGGCTTTAATTATACACGCTCTAAATCGTTCGATAAGTATATGACGATGGAGGGGGTCTTACAAAAAGGGGTTTCTCAAACGGCTCAGATGGCCAACAAGGCTAATCAGATGTTGGATCAGTTTGGCGTTGATGCTGATTTGATGACTATTACGGATGGTGGCAAAAATCCGGTAAACTTACAGAGTAACTATGTGGGATGGCTTCCTGCTGTTGGCTGGGATGGACATCTGTTCTCGCCTGCCGATAAGGGGGGGTACGCAAGCTTTTTGCCGGAATCGGATGCTTGGTTTAACTCGCGCGAGAAGGGAGGGATTGATCAATATGACTTTAATGTCTCGTTCAATTTCTCTGATAGGGTTTATCTCGGATTTACCATTGGTGCTTATGATGTGAATTATTCTAAGTTATCGACTTATGGCGAAGATTATGGCAATTATATGGAGGGGACAACCAATTATGGCAACGAAAGCTATGAGATGACTACCGAGAATAAAATTGATGGTTCGGGGGTCGACTTTAAGTTTGGGGCTATCTTTCGTCCATCTGATGAGTTTCCGCTTCGTTTTGGAGTGGCTGTCCACTCGCCTGTTTTCTATAATTTGACTATAAAAACGAATGTTCGATCGGTTTCACAAATCTATTCGCCCAATGATAAAAAGGTGCTTAAACATGTGGTCGATTCTTATGATTACCTGAATAATCTAGATTATGGGTATGATTTTAGACTTCGTACACCGTGGAAGTATAACTTCAGTTTGGGGTATGTCTTTGGATCTAGTGTGGCTTTTGGAGCAGAGTATGAATATCAGGATTATTCTTCAATGCGATTTAATTACTCCGATGGCGCTAGTATGCAGTATGAGAACTCTACGGCTAAAGAGATGTTGAAGGGGGTGCATTCTATTCGTTTGGGAGTTGAATGGAAGGTGATCCCACAAGTTGCTTTCCGCTCTGGTTATAACTATATATCAGAAGCTTTTGAGTCTGCTGCTTATAAAGATTTAAGTCCTAATTCTATCAATACGGATACCGATTTTGCTAACATAAAGGCGCAAAATAACTATACATTAGGTATGGGGTACCAAGGGAATTGCTTTTATGCCGACTTGGCTTATCAATACAGTACGTATAAAGCGAATTTTTTCGCGTTCGATCATGTCGATCTTCCTGTTACCAAAGTAACAAATGCTCGCAGTCAGGTCTTGCTGACGTTAGGTATGCGTTTTTAATTGCATAGTTTTCAAGTAAATAATAACTTTTGTGTGTTCCTGCCCCTGGTTTCTAAGTGTCTATAGAAGCTAGGGGCTTTCTTTATCTGAAGCAGTGAAAGGACTCTTAAGTTCGTTTCAAGAATTGATTTTTTGAAGCTTAGAGAAAAGAGATCACTATTTTGAGTGGAGTTTTAAGCATAAAACGCTATCTTTGTCACAACTTTAATACGATTGCTTTGAAAGGGCAAACTTTTTAGTCTACATTAAAAACTATATATTACACTAACATGAACGATAGTAAACTAATGAATCGTGCTGCAGATAATATCCGTATCCTAGCAGCTTCGATGGTCGAGAAAGCAAATTCTGGTCATCCGGGTGGAGCAATGGGTGGAGCCGATTTTATGAATGTACTCTTTACTGAGTTTTTAATCCATGACCCTGAAAACCCATCTTGGGAAGGGCGCGACCGTTTTTTTCTCGATCCGGGACACATGTCTCCAATGCTTTATTCAACGTTAGCATTGACTGGAAAATATACTATTAATGAACTGAAAGAGTTCCGTCAGTGGGGAAGTCCTACTCCTGGACACCCGGAGGTTGATGTGATGCGCGGTGTAGAGAATACCTCAGGACCACTCGGTCAAGGACACACGTTTGCTGTGGGAGCTGCTATCGCGGCTAAATTCTTGAAAGCTCGCTTTGGTGAGGTGATGAATCAAACGATTTATGCTTACATCTCAGATGGTGGAATTCAGGAAGAGATTTCTCAAGGTGCCGGACGTATGGCGGGTACATTGGGACTTGACAACTTAATCATGTTTTATGACTCTAATGACATACAGCTTTCTACAGAAACGAGTGATGTGACTGTGGAAAATGTGGCTATGAAGTATGAAGCATGGGACTGGAAGGTTCTTACAATCAATGGGAATGATCCGGAAGAGATCCGCTCAGCTCTTACCGAAGCTAAAAATGAGAAGCATCGGCCAACATTGATTATCGGTAAAACAGTTATGGGCAAAGGGGCTAGAAGAGCTGATGGAAGTAGCTATGAGGCCGATTGTGCAACTCATGGTGCTCCGTTGGGTGGCGATGCTTATGTAAATACGATTAAGAATTTAGGTGGAGATCCAACGAATCCGTTTATTGTGTTCCCTGAAGTGGCAGAACTTTATGCTAAACGGAATGAGGAGCTGAAAGGGATGATTCAGGCTATTTATGCAGCTAAAGCAGAATGGGCAGCAAAGCATCCTGAGTTGGCGGCAAAGTTGGACTTGTTCTTCTCGGGTAAAGCTCCTCAGGTTAATTGGGAGGCTATTGCTCAAAAAGCAAATGTCGCTACACGGGCTGCTTCGGCTACTGTGTTGGGAGCGCTTGCAGAACAAGTGGAGAATATGGTCGTTTCATCGGCCGATTTGTCGAACTCTGATAAGACGGATGGGTTCTTAAAGAAAACGCATGCGTTTAAACGCAATGATTTTAGTGGTGCGTTTTTACAAGCAGGTGTTTCTGAATTGACAATGGCTTGTGTGTGTATCGGAATGTCTCTTCATGGGGGGGTAATAGCTGCTTGTGGAACGTTCTTTGTTTTCTCTGACTACATGAAGCCTGCTATTCGTATGGCTGCCTTAATGGAACAGCCAGTGAAGTTTATCTGGACGCATGATGCTTTTAGAGTGGGCGAGGATGGTCCTACTCATGAACCTGTAGAGCAAGAGGCACAAATCCGTTTGATGGAGAAGTTGAAGAATCATAAGGGACATAACTCGATGCTTGTACTTCGTCCGGCTGATGCGGAGGAAACAACTATTGCCTGGAAATTGGCTATGGAGAATATGAGCACGCCTACTGGCCTTATTTTGTCTCGTCAAAATATTATGAATCTGCCTGAGGGTACGCCTTATCAGGATGCTTCTAAAGGGGCTTATACCATTGCCGGTTCGGACGATAACGCAGATGTTGTCTTGGTTGCTTCTGGGTCGGAAGTTGCGACTTTAGTGGCTGGGGCAGAATTGCTTCGTAGAGATGATATTAAGGTTCGCATTGTTTCGGCTCCTTCCGAAGGCTTGTTCCGTAACCAATCAAAGACTTATCAGGAAACGGTCCTTCCTTCACGAGCTAAAATATTTGGATTAACGGCTGGCTTGCCTGTCAATCTTCAGGGGCTTGTAGGGGGTAATGGCAAGGTCTTCGGTCTGGAATCATTCGGTTTTTCGGCACCTTATCCTGTCTTGGATGAAAAGCTTGGATTTACTGCCGACAATGTTTATAAACAAGTCAAAGAAATGTTATAATGAAAATGATAGGAATTTGCTCTGATCACGCTGGATATGAGTTGAAGTTGTATGTGCGTACTTGGCTTGAAGCGAAAGGGTATGCTTATAAAGACTTTGGTACTTCTTCTACTGAGAGTGTGGATTACCCGGATTTCGCTCACCCATTGGCCGAGGCTGTGGAGCGTGGCGAATGTTATCCTGGTATTGCTATTTGTGGGAGTGGAAACGGAATTAATATGACGCTTAATAAACACCAAGGTGTTCGGGCGGCTTTGTGTTGGATTCCGGAAATAGCTCACTTGGCTCGTTTGCATAATGATGCCAATGTGCTAGTTATGCCGGGGCGTTTTATTACGACCCAAGAAGCTGATGCTATATTAACAGCCTTTTTCTCAACGGATTTTGAGGGAGGACGGCATCAGAATAGAATTGATAAGATTCCTTTAAAATAGGAAAGGTTTGAATAGGGGGGGGGATCTCGCTCTCTTTTCATACTGTTTCTAAAGATTGAAAACCCTGCTCTTATGTTGAAGAGCAGGGTTTTTTGTCTGTTTACTAGCTTTTGTATTCTAGTTGGCTTTAATTTTGGATGGTTAGGTGATTGATAAACCGAAACTTTATTGGGGACGCAAGATTTAAATGAAAAAACAAAGACGTCTTCGTCTTATGATTTGTTTTTTTTAAAGGGACTTGTGTAAAATGTGCTTTTTTTCTAAGGCTAATTCTAGACCGTTTTTCTTCTTAGCTGTAACTTTGTGCTGAATAAATTAAAAAAGCAACCCGAATGATTGGTGGCTGTTTTTAAATTATTCGAGTTTGCCTTTGCTTTTATTTTTAATCTTAAATCATTGAAAATGTGACGATTTTGTATTATTTGGGAGTGTAACTAGCAAACTGTTAGAAAACGCTTCCCCTCGTCTGAATTTTAACTAAAAAGAGAAAATAAAGTCACTTTTTTTCTCTTTTGAATAGTTGTTTTATTGAAATAAAGTTTATCTTTGTGAATCAGAATTCCAAAAAAAGAAGGAAATGGAGCAACTTAATTACCTGCAAAATCTTATAAATGAGGGTGGGATAGAGGAGGCTTTACGTGTTTTGGATCAACTGCTAACCGATAATACTATAGAAAAAGACACCTTGTTTTATTTGCGTGGAAACGCTTATCGAAAACAGGAAAACTGGCAGCAAGCCTTAAATAGTTATCAGATGGCTATTGACCTAAACCCACAAAGTCCCGCTGTTCAAGCTCGAACGATGCTTATCGATATTTTAAATTTCTATCATAAGGATATGTATAACCAATAAACGTAATAAATTAAACTAAGTTATGGCTAAAATAAAAGGAGCAATAGTCGTTGATACCGAACGCTGTAAAGGCTGTCGCCTTTGCGTGGTAGCGTGTCCGGTTCAAGTAATTTCTTTAGGAAAAGAGGTGAATATCAAGGGGTATAATTATGCCCAAGCAGTCAATGAAGAGGCTTGCATCGGGTGTAACTCTTGCGCAATGGTCTGTCCGGATGGTTGCATCTCGGTTTATAAAATGAAAGTAGAATAATAGTACTCATAAAAATGGCCCATACCTCAATACGTAACTTTGATTAAACGTGTTGACTTAAAGGCACACTATCCAACATTGAATTATTATGTCAGAAGAAATTGTATTAATGAAAGGTAATGAAGCCATCGCACACGCAGCTATTCGTTATGGTGCAGATGGATATTTCGGTTATCCTATTACTCCACAGTCTGAAGTTCTTGAAACGTTGACTGAAGAAAAACCATGGGAAACTACCGGTATGGTGGTTCTTCAGGCAGAAAGTGAAGTTGCAGCCATCAATATGGTTTATGGTGGTGCAGGATGCGGCAAGATGGTCCTGACTTCATCTTCTAGCCCAGGTGTTAGTTTAAAACAAGAAGGCATTTCATATTTAGCTGGTGCTGAACTTCCTTGTCTTGTGGTTAATGTTATGCGTGGAGGTCCAGGTTTAGGTACGATACAACCTAGTCAAGCCGATTATTTTCAGACAGTAAAAGGTGGTGGTCATGGTGATTATAAATTGATCGCACTGGCTCCTTCGTCTGTTCAAGAAATGGCCGATTTTGTTGGCTTAGGCTTTGAATTAGCTTTTAAATACCGTAATCCGGCTATTATACTTGCAGATGGTGTTATCGGCCAAATGATGGAAAAGGTTGTTTTACCACCGATGAAACCGCGTCGGACAGAAGAGGAGATCTTAACTCAATGTCCTTGGGCTGCAACAGGTCGGGTAAATGGACGCAAACCCAATGTGATCACGTCGCTGGAACTTCGTTCGGAGGAGATGGAGAAAAATAACATTCGCTTCCAGGCTAAATACCGCTTGATCGAACAAAACGAGGTTCGTTTTGAAACAATCGATTGTGAAGATGCTGATTATTTGATTATCGCTTTTGGTTCGATGGCTCGTATTGGACAAAAGGCTATGGAGATTGCTCGCGAACAAGGCATCAAGATAGGCATTCTTCGTCCTATCACTTTGTGGCCTTTCCCAACTGAGGCTATTGCTTCTTATGCCGGTAAGGTGAAAGGGATGTTGGTTACTGAGCTTAATGCCGGACAAATGGTTGAAGATGTTCGTTTGGCTGTTAATGGCAAGGTGAAAGTCGAACATTTCGGCCGTCTTGGAGGTATCGTACCAGATCCGGAAGAGATCGTCGAGGCACTGAAAGAGAAATTACTTTAATTGGTGTTTATAAATTTTGTACGATTAAAAATAAATCGTTATTCTATTAATTCAGAAACTAAAAGATGAATCCTGATAAAATAAGAAACGTATTGAACCTTTTGTTCATGGTATTGGCTTTAGCGTCTATTATCGTTTATTTTGTGGCTAAAGACGACTTTAAGTTGTTTATTTATGTTTGCGGAGCAGCCATTTTTGTAAAGCTGATGGAGTTTTTTATACGGTTCACCAATAGATAAGGAGAGTAAATTATGACTAGAGAAGATATAATTAAACCTGAGAACTTGGTTTATAAGAAACCAACGTTGATGAATGATACGCCTATGCATTATTGCCCGGGGTGTAGTCATGGGGTTGTTCACAAGCTTGTTGCAGAAGTTATTGAGGAGATGGGAATGGCGGATAAATCTATCGGTATCTCACCGGTTGGTTGTGCTGTTTTTATTTATAACTACATTGATATTGATTGGGAAGAGGCAGCTCACGGACGTGCTCCTGCTGTAGCTACGGCTATTAAACGCTTGTGGCCTGATCGCTTGGTGTTTACTTATCAAGGCGATGGTGATTTGGCTTGTATTGGTACAGCCGAAACCATTCATGCGTTGAATAGAGGTGAAAATATTACGATCATTTTTATCAATAACGCTATTTATGGTATGACTGGTGGGCAGATGGCTCCAACAACCTTGGTGGGGATGAAGACTGCTACTTGTCCTTATGGTCGTGATGTTGATCTTCATGGCTATCCTCTTAAAATAACGGAAATTGCAGCGCAATTAGAAGGTACTGCTTATGTGACTAGGCAGTCTGTTCAGTCTGTTCCGGCTATCCGTAAGGCTAAAAAGGCTATAAGAAAAGCTTTCGAAAACTCGATGAATGGTAAAGGTTCAAATCTTGTTGAGATTGTGTCGACGTGTAATTCTGGTTGGAAAATGACACCTGAAAAGGCTAATCAATGGATGGAGGAAAACATGTTCCCTTATTATCCATTGGGTGATTTGAAAGATAAAGAGTAATGCTAAAAGTGAATAAAACAATGAAAGAAGAACTAATTATAGCAGGATTCGGTGGACAAGGTGTTTTGTCTATGGGGAAGATTTTGGCTTATTCCGGTTTGATGGAAGGTAAAGAAGTCACTTGGATGCCCGCTTATGGTCCTGAACAACGCGGAGGAACTGCAAATGTTACGGTTATTGTGAGTGATAAGAAAATATCATCGCCTATCTTGAGTACATATGATGCTGCAATTATCTTGAATCAACCTTCGTTGGAGAAGTTTGAGGCTAAAGTGAAGCCGGGTGGTATTCTTATTTACGATGGCTATGGTATTATTAATCCGCCTACGCGTAAGGATATCAAGGTTTATCGTATTGATGCGATGGATGCTGCTAATGAAATGAATAATGCTAAGGCTTTTAACATGATTGTTCTTGGTGGTTTGCTTAAGCTACATCCAGTTGTGAGCTTAGAAAGCGTTATTAAGGGTTTGAAGAAAACATTGCCTGAACGGCATCACCATTTGATTCCTATGAATGAAGAGGCCATCAAAAAAGGAATGGAGCTGATTCGCGAAGTTTAAGGATATAATGTCTGGTATGACGAAACCGTATTGGGTTCGGAATAAATAGACCTAAAAATTGATAACTGACCTTGTTTGACTCTGGGTATAAAATTAGTACTACTACGTATTAATTGTACAGAGGCACTTGTCAGTTGTCAATTTTTTCATTTATCTTTGCGTCTAGTTATGAAACGAATTATATTACTACCTATATTTTTACTGTTGGTGAGCTTGTTGTCTGTACAGGCTCAGCTAACTCCTGCTCGTCAACAAGTTGATCAGTATGGACGTGACCAATACGGAAACCAAGTAGACCCGAGTATGAGACCGGAAAACTTGGATAGCACAAATGTCGAAGTTCAAGGGTTACCGCCTAAATTATACATGTGGCGTATTCATGAGCTTTTGGGCAATAGAACGATCATCCCTGCAGATACGGTGTACCATCATTTCCAAAATTCTAATTTTACGGAAGGGGTTACAGGGCACTACAACCATTTAGCTAATCTCGGTTCGCCTAGATTGTCGCATCTCTTTTTTGAACGTGTGCAACAGCCATCGCCAACTATTTTTATGGAGTCTTTCTCCAGCTTCTTCTTACGGCCGGATCAATTTAATTTCACCAACAGCAATGTGCCTTACACTAATTTGACTTACCATAAGGCAGGCGATAAGCTCTCTGGTGATGAACGGTTTAAGTCTTATTTTTCGGTCAATGCCAATAAGCGGCTTGCTTTTGGTTTTAATATCGATTATCTGTATGGTAGAGGGTTTTACAACCATCAAAATACCGCTTATTTTAATGCAACCTTATTTGGTAGTTATATCGGAGATCGGTATCAGCTTCAAACCATGTATAGCAATAACTTTCTAAAAACCAATGAAAATGGTGGAATAACAGACGATCGATACATTACAGCACCCGAAGAAATGGCTGGTAATAAAAAAGAATATGAATCGAAAGATATTCCTACGGTCTTAAATAAAAGTACGAATCGGAATAAGGATTTTTACATTTATTTAAATCATCGGTATAATCTAGGTTTTAAAAAAGAGATACCTGTTGCCGAGAATGATACCACTCCTCCGAAGCAAGAATTTGTGCCGGTAACCAGTTTTATTCATACCTTTAAACTAGAACGTTCGAGGCATTTATTTAATTCAGAGGATGATGTCAAAGACTATTATAAAGAGACTTTCCTTGCTCCTGAAACGAAGTATGTGAGAGATTCTACGACGTATGTTGGAATCACTAACACCTTTGGTTTGGCTTTAGTCGAAGGGTTTAATAAATATGCGAAAGCAGGGCTCACAGCCTTTGCTTCTCATCGAATGAAGAAATACTCCTTAATGAGTCTTGATGCTACTCGATTAAGTGAATATACCGAAAATGAAATTTATGTTGGCGGCGAACTCTCTAAGCGTGAAGGACATTTGTTGCATTATCACGCTATTGGTGAAGTTGGTGTAGCGGGAAAAGCCCTCGGTCAATTTGATGTAAAAGGAGATTTGGACTTAAATTTCTCTTTATGGAAAGACACCGTTAGTTTAGTTGCCCGTGGAATGGTTAGTCATAAAGTTGCTCCGTTCTATATGCGTCATTACCATTCCAAACATTTCTGGTGGGATGACGAGTTAGATAAAGAATTCCGCACGCGCATAGAAGGAGAACTGACTATTGAGCGTTGGAAGACTAAGCTACAAGCTGGTGTTGAAAATATAAAAAACTATACTTATTTTAATGAATTAGCGAAACCGCAGCAGTACAGTGGAAATATCCAACTCTTATCTGCTACCGTGAAACAAGATTTTCAAGTTGGACTGTTGCATTTAGACAATGAGGTGGTGTGGCAAAAGACAAGCAATGAAACGGTTCTTCCATTGCCCGATTTATCGTTGTATCACAATCTCTATTTGCAATTCAAAGTTGCCAAGAAGGTTCTTAGTGTTCAGTTGGGTGCCGACGTGCGTTATTTTACAGAATATTATGCACCTGCTTATATGCCAGCCACACAGCAATTCCACCTTCAATCTGGCGATAAGATAAAGATAGGTGGTTACCCGGTAGTTAATGTCTATGCCAATTTACATTTAAAACGGACGCGTATCTACGTTATGATGACTCACGTCAATCAAGGAATGGGAAAATCAAACTATTTTATGGCCCCCCATTATCCGATCAATCCCCGTGTGTTAGAATTCGGACTTTCTTGGAACTTATATGATTAACCGGCCCATGTTATGAAGAGAATTAGAAGTCAAATAACCTTGCTGAGATTAGTCTTGCTGTCCATTACCATCGCAGCAGTGCTTTTCTGTATTAGGCAATATCAAAACCTTCATCAAGAGAGTGGGCATCCACGTGATTACCAAGCCATACAAGCAGAGGGCGTTTTACGTGTAGCTGCAGAGTATAACTCGATAAGCTACTATATCGATAAGCAAGATACAGTAAAGGTAACAGGGTTTGATTATGAATTAATACACGCTTTTGCCAAAGATAAAAAACTGAAAGTTGAAATCGTTCCTATCATGAGTTTTGAAGAAAGATTGGAAGGACTAAATAGCGGTAAATATGACATTGTGACTTTCGGTTTAGTTAGCACCAGTGAGTTTAAAGACTCTCTACTTCTGACTTCCCCTATTGCGCTTAATAAGCAAGTGCTCGTTCAAAGGGAAAAAAGAGGAAACAATGATTCTATCTATATTGAAAGTCAGTTGGGTTTAGCCCAATGCACACTGTGGGTTATAAAAGATTCTCCTGCTATATTACGCATCCGAAATCTTAGTAATGAGATAGGCGACACAGTCTTTATTCATGAAGAAGCTCAATATGGACCAGAACAACTGATCTCTAGGGTTGCTCATGGAGAAATTGATTATGTGGTTTGCGATGAAGCAATCGCCCTTATTGCAGCCGACTCCTTGCCTCAAATAGATATCCGGACTGCGATCAGTTTTACTCAGTTTTATTCGTGGGGAGTAAGCAAGCATTCGCCTATCTTATTAGATAGTTTGAATCAGTGGATTGAAAAAATGCGGCAGACGAAAAAATATAACGACCTATATAATAAATATTACAAAAAGAAATAATATATTTGTAGTTCTTTCTTGTAATATCTTATTTAATATGTGTGAAGAAATAGTAAAATGGGGATTTATCGGTTGTGGTGAGGTTACTAAGACTAAAAGCGGTCCCGCTTTTGAGTCTATAGAACATTCTGAAGTCGTAGCTGTTATGAGCCGCGATGGTGATAAAGCAAAAGCTTATGCCCAAGAGAGGGGAATAGCCAGATGGTACGATGATGCGCAAGAGCTAGTCGACGATCCCGATGTTACGGCTGTTTATATTGCCACACCACCTTCTTCACATGCAACTTACGCCATTATGGCCATGAAAGCCGGGAAACCTGTTTATATAGAGAAACCGATGGCGCAAACTTATGAAGAGTGTTGTCGGATTAATCGAATATCTAAAGAGACAGGTGTACCTTGTTTTGTGGCTTACTACCGACGTTATTTGCCCTATTTTTTGAAAGTCAAAGAGCTAATCACAAGCGGTACCATCGGTCATGTGCTTAACGTGCAGATTCATTTTGCTCAGCCACCACGTAATTTAGATTACAACAGTGATAACTTACCTTGGAGGGTTCAAAAAGACATCTCCGGTGGAGGGTATTTTTATGATCTAGCTCCTCATCAGATAGACCTATTGCAAGAACTGTTTGGCTGTATTTTAGAAGTAAGCGGGTATAAAAGTAATCGCGGTGGGTTGTATCAGGCTGAAGACTCTATCAGTGCTTGTTTTAAGTTTGAAAACGGCTTAGTAGGGAGTGGTTCTTGGTGCTTTGTGAGTCATGACTCCATTCATGAAGATCGGATAGAGGTGATTGGAGATAAAGGTCTAATCAGTTTTTCGGTTTATACTTATGCGCCAATTGTCATTCAAACAGAACGAGGTCGTGAAGAAATTAGCGTACCTAATCCCATGTATGTTCAGCAGCCTCTTATTCAATCGGTTGTTAATCATCTTCTAAAAAAAGAAATCTGTGCCTGCGATGGTGAAGACGCTACCATGACAAACTGGGTGATGGATAAGATATTGGGGAAAATGTAATGAAAGAGTAATATGTTTTTAAGACGATATAGCGTGTGAGAGCATTAAGCATCTTAGTTAAAAAAAACAGTTATAAAAAAGATTAATCGTGAATTCTTTTTATTGTATTTTTTTATATTTGCTAAAAAATAGACAATAGAAGATTCAATCAGATCAGATAAATAAATGACAAAAGAAGAACTTATGCGCAAAGCGATTGCGCTATCTAAAGAAAATGTATTAAATGGTGGTGGTCCTTTTGGAGCTGTTATTGCAACGGCCGAAGGAGAAATTGTAGCAACAGGGGTTAATCGAGTGACTTCATCTTGTGACCCCACCGCACATGCAGAAGTGAGTGCCATTCGGGCGGCAACTGCGAAATTAGGAACATTTAATTTGAGTGGGTATGAAATATATACCTCTTGTGAGCCTTGCCCGATGTGTTTAGGAGCCATCTATTGGGCTCGTTTGGATAAGATGTATTATGCTAATACGAAGACAGATGCTAAAAATATCGGCTTTGATGATTCCTTTATTTACGATGAGTTAGAATTAGCTCCAACGGATAGGAAACTTCCTTCTGAAGTTTTATTGCGTGAAGAAGCTATCAAAGCATTTGAAGCTTGGACCGAAAAAGAAGACAGAATAGACTATTAAGTTTTTTTTTATTGCTGTCCGGTAAAACTCAAAACAGCATAGAAATCCTTCCCGAAGCCCTTTAAAATGGTGCTTCGGGTTTTGTTTTTGAAAAGTAAGGC
>RZZX01000340.1 GCA_009929715.1 Bacteroidia bacterium | reverse complement strand
CCTTACTTTTTCCGTTCGATAATATAGTTAGCCAAAAGAATCAATGCCTCTTTTGCATCCGAATCGGGGTATGAATCTACCAGTTCAATAGCTTTGGAATGATAATGGCGCATGCGATTTTCTGCATACTCTATCCCACCCTTCCGAATTGCAAAATCAATCAACTGATCTACCTGAACAGGAGTAAACACTTTTGAGCGTAACAACGTCATATAGGTTTCGAGTTCGGCAGGGCCGGCATGCTGAAGGGCGTAAAGCAAAGGAAGGGTAACTTTGCCTTCGCGAATATCGTTTCCGGTAGGTTTACCCAGGTCTTCGTTCTTATAGTAATCGAATATATCGTCTTTTATCTGGAAAGCATAGCCAAGATACTCTCCCAGCAACTTGCTTTTCTCCACGATATCGGCCGGTGCATCGGCACAGATGGCTCCTATTTCGGTGCAAGCCGACAATAACGTAGCTGTTTTCTTTTTAATAACCTGCATATAGGCCTCTTCATCCACGATGGACTCTTCTGCCGTTTCAAGCTGTTTAATCTCGCCTTCGGACAGGTCGCGCCCCAAGTTGGACACGATGGATATAATCTGAAGATTGCGTGTTTGAATGGCTCGTATCAAAGCAGAAGACAAAATATAGTCTCCAACCAGCACCGATACGCGGTTATCAAATATAGCATTCAGGGAAGGCAACCCCCTGCGCTCTTTGGTCTCATCAATTACATCATCATGAATTAACGTTGCCGTATGAAGCAGTTCGAGTAACACGGCCGCATTTATCGTATGCTCTGTAATCTTACCGCATGCTTTTGCTGTTAAAAGCACCAATAAAGGACGCACATGCTTACCGACAGCATGCTGTATCTGAATGATAGCCGACTGTAGCCTGCGCGTTTCGCTCTTAAGGGAGTTGGCAAATTCATCATTGAACTGTTGAAACTCTTTAGCAACCGGCTCTTCTATTTTACTTCGTGTATTCATACTTACCTTCAAAGATATGCAAAAGTAGCAAAATCTTACAAGTAAGCGATAAATTTCGTACATTTACCGAAGTTTATGTCTCAAAAACTTGTAAAACAATGAAGCTTTTCCTCATAGATGCCTATGCGCTGATCTACAGATCCTATTACGCCTTTATTAAAGCACCCCGCATAAATTCCAAAGGAGTAAACACATCCGCCATATTTGGCTTTGTAAATACCCTCGAAGATATATTAAAACGGGAAAGCCCAACCCATATCGCCGTAGGATTCGATCCGTCGGGCCCCACATTCCGTCACGAAGCATTCGAACAATACAAGGC
>RZZX01000339.1 GCA_009929715.1 Bacteroidia bacterium | reverse complement strand
CATCCACTCCATTAGTTCCTTCATAAAAGTGGCGTCGTCTTTTCCTTTCCAGACAACCTTCATGCCGTTGGGGAAGGTTGCTTCTACGCCACCCATCATCAGACCTGTCATCGTTTCGCCAAAAGCGGCTATTTTCCCGTTGCTATCCAGCTTTACATAGGCGCCGTGAACCGGAGCTGCGTCGCTGTTCATCCGGCTGATGGGTGTTCCGCCTGTTATAGACCGGCTTCCGCTGTATGATAATTCGTACTCGTTTTGAATTACTTCAGATTTGACTGTTGTTGCCCCTGCATTGGGTTTAGGTGGCAGGTCAATCCCATATTCCATCCCGAAAGGCACAACAATGTCGTTACCCCCAAAGGCTTTCATATCGACCCGGTGCTCTTCGTCCATGAAAAGGATCAACCTTCCTCCGTTCTGTACATAGTTTACAATGTCTTTCCTTTCTACTGAGGTAAGATCTCTTTTGGTTGTCACCCTCTCTCTGTTTAGTGGCGAAAGAATTACAAGCAGGTCTGCCTCGCTTAACAATGCTTCGTTTAGTTCTTTGTCTTTATTGATAATCAGGTTGGCGCCCATCTGCTTCTCTACAATATCCTTATACAAATTAAATATATTGGGATTAACGTAGGTGTAGATTGTATCCACATCGTGAGAAACGTCGATAATTACATTCTTTTTCTGTGCGCTGATACTGATTGTGCATGTTGCCATCAGTATGATAAATAGTATTTTCTTCATCTTCTAGATTTTTTATTTTTTGTATAAATTAGTAGCAACGGCAGTAAGATTTTCTTCGCCGGCTATGTCTGGATAGGTCAACTGCATTACAAGTACAAACTCGTCGCCGGTTTGTATCTGCAACCTGGTTTCCTTTACTTTCTTCAGGTATTCTATCTGGAAGTTTACAGCCTCTGCCGAAGCTGTAGCACCGCCATGCCCGCCGATGAAAGTGGTGGCTCCGCTTGCTTTGGCATGTTCCAATCCCGCCAATTGAGCGTCTACGGCTTCAAGACTGGTAATCTGGAGTGCACTCATGTGCATATTAGCCACCGGAGTGAAATGGGTATAGTATACTTTCCCCCCGATAAGGATGCTGGCAGCGGGGAAGTCTGACGATGCCCCCGGTGAGAATTTGAATTCGACACCCGCCCAGTTTTCTTTTGCATCTTTGCCTACGGTGACCGAAGGGGTAAATTGACTTATGTCCATCTTGTTGCCGAAGGTTGTGGCAAAATTAGCCATCATGCCGCTGTAAACGTCTCCTTTTACAAATTGGGGCATTCCTTCAATCATAACGAATTTGGAGT
>RZZX01000338.1 GCA_009929715.1 Bacteroidia bacterium | reverse complement strand
TCTCCGTCATACATTTGCAGTTCACTCATTGCACCAAATGCATGAGCAAGGAATGGACTTGTACTATTGCCTGCCCATTCTCTGTAGGTTCTTGGGCCATGAAAGCCTAAACTCTACCGACTCCTATGTTAGATTGACCGCGGAAGTGTACCCGGAGCTACTCGAGAACTTATCGGTTGTCAGTCGCTTGGTATTCCCGGAGGTGTATGATGAAACATGAAACTTTGTCATACTACCTTCAAAAATTCTTCTTGGAGTACCTTCCCGGGGAAAGAGGCGTCTCAACCAATACCATTGCATCCTACAGTGACTGCTTCTCCCTTTTGCTTATGTTCTTCGAGGAAGAGCTCCTCGTCAAACCTGAGAGATTGACCATTGAACATCTTTCGAAGGAGAACATCGTTTCATTCCTAAGCTGGCTTGAGAAGGATAGAAAGTGTTGCGTTTCAACCAGGAACGTACGTCTGGGGGCATTGCATTCCTTCTTCAGATACATGCAATACAAGGATGTTGCACATATCGACCAATGGAACCAAGCGTTGTCCATCAAGGCAAAAAAGTGTGAAGAACCAGATATTGCCTACATGAGCGTTACTGGTATAAAAATCTTGCTCGAGCAACCTGACCAGCGGACTTCCCAGGGGCTGCGTGATCTTGCAATGATGACGTGCATGTATGAGACCGGGGCAAGAGTCCAAGAAGTGTGTGACCTGACAAGGTCACGCCTTCATCTTGAATACCCCATGACGGTCAGAATTCTCGGCAAAGGCAGGAAGGAACGCATCGTACCCATCTCAAAGGCAGCCGGGTCAATTCTCTTGAGCTATATAGCACGTGCAAATCTGGATAATCCTTCAAGATGGGAATATCCTTTGTTTCCGAATAGGAATGGACATAAAATGACCAGGTCCGGAGTCTCTTATATGCTTGAAAAATATCTTGTCCAAATAAGGAAAAGCAACCCCGGTTTGGTCCCCAAAAACTTCACCTGCCATTGTATCAGACACTCGAGGGCAATGCATCTTCTTCAGGAAGGTGTCAATTTGGTTTACATTCGCGATATTCTGGGTCATGTTCATGTAGAAACGACAGAATTGTACGCCAAAGCTGATTCGAGATTGAAGAGAGCTGCAATGGAAGCCTCATACCCAAACGTCTTGCCCCAGGTTGAAGCAGAATGGGTAAAGGATACAAAACTTCTTTCCTGGTTGAAGGCTCTTTCATAATGTAGTGTTAAAACAGCCGGATTGTTGTTCCCTCGACGCAATTCGGCCGTTTCTCATCATTATGGTGGACAGGACATTACAAGTT
>RZZX01000337.1 GCA_009929715.1 Bacteroidia bacterium | reverse complement strand
GCCTGACCGTTCTTTTGAAATACGATGGAGTCTTTGGGACAGTTCATGTAGCAGCTACGGGCTACACATCCACGGCAAAGGTTGGTGATTTCGTAATTGACTTGTACACAAGAAGAGCATGCTTCATCAATTACGCATAGCAGATTCTCTTTTTTATTTTCAGTACGCAGCAGAGCCTTTTTTGCATATTCAGACAATGGTGTTAGCTCGTCAACTTCATCGCTCATGTCAAACCCAAGTAATGGAAAGGATTTGTACTTCCAGACAGCTCGCTCTTTGTGTACACAACAGCGACCTATTACTTTTGATTTACGGGGACTTAATTCCAAAGGAAGGCGGTCAATTTCATCCAGAAGACGGTTTTCATTCCAGAGTCTGACCAATTGCGCCAGCAATTTATGACGCACAATCATTACGTTATTGGTAAAAGCCATAGACGATGTTTGAACTTTAGGGTACAAAGATACATAAAAAGCCCTGATATATCAACGGAACTTTTCGTTAAGAATTATTGATGCGCTGTGTACCTCTCCCGAGAATGGAGGATTGAGTTTGGAAAGCTTTAGCGTTATCTCTTTTACGATTGGATATTTCTCTTTTATAGAGTGAACTATCCTGCCAGCTACATGCTCAAGGAGTTGGGAAGGTATACTCATTTCATCTTTTACCAGACCGAATAGCTGACTATAATCAATGGTATCTTCTAACCGATCACTTTGAATGGCATTGGAAAGGTCTGCAGTAAGTAATAAATTGACGACAAAAGTATTTCCAACCAGCTTTTCTTGTTGAAGAACTCCGTGATAAGCGTGGAATATCATTTCCCTTAATTCAATTTGTGTTGTCATATTGTTTTAAATTAGAGGTAAAAGTAATGAATTTAAACATATCTGACAAAAAAAGTCTATATTTGTCTCTTCACAAAAGAAATAGGATATGATGAATCTAAAACATAAGGAGGAAACTCCTGCTGGCGGACTGCATAATGTATTGTCGTCAGGTTCTGCAATAAAAGGGAATGTAATGGCTGATACTGATTTTCGTCTTGATGGTAAGGTGGAAGGTGATATTCTTTGTGGCGGGAAAATAGTGATAGGTCCTAAAGGTTCTGTTTTAGGCAATGTTACTGCCGAAAATGCGGAGATAATGGGAGAAATAGCCGGTTGTGTAAAAGTGAATGGCAAGCTGGTACTAAAATCGACTGCCCGGATAGCAGGTGATATCTGTATCCGATCAATCGAGATTGAGCCCAATGCGCGTTTTAACGGTAAATGTATTATGTCGTGCGAAGAGTAAGCTCTCCGCACGATTTA
>RZZX01000336.1 GCA_009929715.1 Bacteroidia bacterium | reverse complement strand
TTTCCGTATGAATTCCGGTTTTCTCCATACGACGGACGATTGTCGTAAGATCTGTAACCTCCACGATCATCACGCTCGGGACGATTATAGGGTCTACGTTCATAGTTATTTCCCTCAGGTCTGTTGTAACCCTGATTGTAAGGTCTTCTTTCACCTTCCTGGTCTGTGTTTTCCCGTCTGATACTTGGAATTATCTTTCTCGGACGCGGTTGAGATTCATCTCTTTCTTCTGTGCTCATTTGATATAATTGAATAATAAGTAATTACTAGCAACCTCACGGTTGCCCTTTGTTAACACTAAACTCCTGTATAATTATGCGGCGTTATAGCCTTTAATTCATTCTTTACCTCGTCACTAACATTTAATTCATCTATAAAACTACTAATTGACTGAGCAGTGATACCTTCGTTTGTTCTTGTAAGTGCTTTAAGAGCTTCATAAGGCTTTGGATAACCTTCTCTACGCAAGATGGTCTGAATACCTTCGGCAACCACTGCCCAACAGGCATCAAGATCACGATACAAAGCTTGTTCATTTAATAACAACTTACCGAGGCCTTTTGTTAAACTTTTAAACGCAATTTCTATATGCGCCATCGGAACACCTATATTTCTCAATACAGTAGAGTCTGTAAGGTCGCGTTGTAAACGCGAAACCGGCAGCTTAACAGACAAATGTTCCAGAATAGCATTAGCCATTCCAAGGTTTCCTTCCGCATTTTCAAAATCGATGGGATTAACTTTATGAGGCATGGCAGACGAGCCCACTTCACCAGCTTTAATCTTCTGTTTGAAATACTCCATGGATATATATTGCCAGAAATCGCGATTCAAGTCGATCAGGATCGTATTAATACGTTTCATCCCGTCAAACACTGCCGAAAGATTATCATAGTTCGATATCTGTGTTGTCCACTCTTCCCTTTGAAGCCCCAGCACCTCTCCTACAAACCGGTTACCGAAGGCGCGCCAGTCTGATGCGGGATAAGCCACATGATGAGCATTAAAGTTTCCGGTTGCACCACCGAACTTGGCAGAAATAGGAACAGATTTCAATAACGCCAGTTGCTGCTCCAGACGGTAAACAAAAACCATGACCTCCTTACCCAAACGGGTTGGAGAAGCAGGCTGACCGTGTGTTTTTGCCAACATAGGTATATCCATCCATTGCGTAGCATATTGTTTAAGCATATCAATCACCTCTTGCAATGAAGGATAATACACCTCATTGAGGGCATCTTTCAGAGACAACGGAACTGATGTATTGTTTATATCCTGGGATGTTAAGCCAAAATGGATAAACTCTTTGCAAT
>RZZX01000335.1 GCA_009929715.1 Bacteroidia bacterium | reverse complement strand
ATAATCCTGTGTAAAATACTATACAATGTTTTACCGGTCACTCATTGATTAAACTTAATATATTTTCTTGTAGAACTGAGCCATTCATCATGAAGGTCCATAAGGACAGCTCCAATTAATCGATTGGCGGACGCTCGGTTGGGAAAGATACGAATAATCTTTTCTCTTCTGCGGACTTCCTGGTTCAGTCGTTCAAGAAGGTTGGTGCTTTTTAGCCGATTGTGACCATTTCCGATAACCGTATATTGAAAGGCATCTTCGAAGCCATTATCCAATGTTTCGCATGCTTTTGTATATTTGGACTGGTCAATATATTCACCGACTAAGGCATTCTTAGCTGTTCGAGCGAGTTCAATATCCGTGAACTTAAAGATCGCTTTTACTGCTTCTCTAAACGGTTTTGAATTCTTTTTTGGGATTGAACTGAAGATGTTTCTTAAAAAATGGACCTGGCATCTCTGCCAACTTGCGTTGGTAAAGGACTTACGAATCGCAGACACTAGGCCTTTATGGGCATCAGAAATGATGAGTTCTGTTCCCTGTAGGCCGCGTTCTTTTAAGTAGTCAAAGAAGATGGACCATGTGTCATCACTTTCTTCATTTTGAATCATGAAGCCAATGATTTCACGATCGCCACCTTCTGTTATCCCAATCGCAATATGGCAGCTTTTAGAAAGCACTCGATGGTCCTCACGAACTTTTATGTAGAGAACATCTGTCATCAGATAAGGGTAATTCGTGCCTGAGAGTGAACGGTTCTGCCATTCGTTGACCATCGGGTCTAACTGCTCAGTCAGGCTAGAAACAAAAGATTTCGATACCGATTTTCCACATAGTTCTTCAACAATCTTTGAAACTTTACGGGTAGAAACACCTGAGACATACATCTCTAACATGGAAGCGAGCAGTGCCTTTTCATTTCGCTGATAACGCTCAAACACCGTCGGTGCAAATTCACCATCACGTGTTCTAGGCACTTTTAATTCAAGTGTACCCACACGAGTCGTAAAATCTCGCTCATAATAGCCGTTTCTTTGACTCTGACGACTTTCTGATCGTTCATAGTCATCGGCTTGAATATATTCGGTTCGTTGATTTTCCATCAATTGATTGAAAATAGTGGTTAGAATGTTTTTAGATACATCATCTTTTATCGAATGTTCAATAATACTTTGAACCTCTTTGTTGTTCAGTGTAAAATGTACTTGGGTCATGTAACGTCCTCCTGGGTATGTTTTTGTGGTTAAAAACATTGTACCGTAAAAAGGGCTGTTACATGGCCTTTTAACTTTTACACAATTATATGGACTTTATC
>RZZX01000334.1 GCA_009929715.1 Bacteroidia bacterium | reverse complement strand
ATCAATACCGCCATGCGCGAATTGTTCCTGCAGATCGTTTACGGTCGTACACAGTCGGCTTTCTCTGAAGACGGTCTTCCTATCGGAGCAGGTCTTGAAGACTTAGGTAAAGGTCTGCGTAGCCAGGTTGGTACTATGTACGGAACTTTGGCGAAAGGAACCCGTTACCTTGAAATGGCAGAAGGTTATTGCACCCGCATGGCTCTTGATGCAAATGACGAAGTTATCGGTTACGAATTTGTTCACCTTGGCAAGTTTATGGAAATGGTGAAGAAAGGTGTTGAAGCCAATGAAGCGCTAGAAAAAGCGAAAGGCTCTTACGGTCGTTTTAAAGAAGCTGTAAAATACATCGATCCTCGTAATGAATAAGAAGATAATACAGCGTGTCCTCATCGGGCTTATTGTAATCATTGTGATTGCTTCTGTAATCTGCTACATGGTGTTACCACCCTGGAAAGCATTTTATCTGGCGTGCTGTGGAGGCGTGATTATTATCAACCTTCTTCTATCCTTATTCTTTGTAAGCAAAAACTTTAAAAAGTAGCTTACAAATAGCTAAACAACAACAAGGTAAAAAAATTTAAAGACAATATCATTATGGCTTTATTTGAAAGTTATGACCGTCGTATCGATAACATCAACGCGGTATTAAACCAATACGATATCAAAGACATCGACGAAGCAAAAGCTATCTGCGATGCTGCCGGTATCGATCCTTATACCATGTGTAAGGAAACACAACCAATCTGTTTTGAAAATGCAGCATGGGCTTACGTTGTAGGTGCAGCAATCGCAATCAAGAAAGGTTGTAAAAATGCAGCCGACGCAGCTGAAGCTATCGGTATCGGTCTGCAGTCATTCTGTATCAAAGGTTCTGTAGCCGACGACCGCAAAGTAGGTATCGGTCACGGTAACCTGGGTGCACGTTTGCTTCGCGAAGAAACAAAATGTTTTGCATTCCTTGCCGGTCACGAATCATTCGCAGCTGCCGAAGGTGCAATCAAAATCGCCGAAATGGCAAATAAGGTACGTAAAGAACCATTGCGCGTTATCCTGAACGGTTTAGGAAAAGACGCTGCTATGATTATCTCTCGTATCAATGGTTTTACCTATGTACAGACTCAGTTCGACTATAACACAGGCGACCTGAACGTAGTTAAGGAAACTCCTTATTCTACAGGTCTTCGTGCAAAAGTAAAATGCTACGGTGCAGACGATGTACGTGAAGGTGTTGCCATCATGCGTGCAGAAGGTGTTGATGTATCTATCACAGGTAACTCAACCAACCCTACCCGCTTCCAGCACCCGGTTGCAGG
>RZZX01000132.1 GCA_009929715.1 Bacteroidia bacterium | reverse complement strand
AACATATCTCTCGACTTTGATTTATAAATAAGAGTAGCTTATTCTAATTAAAAACAGGAACCATCTCTTTAAGAAGGAGATGGTTCCTGTTTTTAATTAGAGGTTCTCCTGAAAAGGCTTAAACGCATTCCAACAAGAGAGAATCAATATCACTAAACAGATGTTGGCGCAAGTGATTGCCAATTCCCCATAGCTGGATAGCCCCATTTGCTTTAAGATAAAGCTTGTGGCAAGTTCGCCGACGTAGCAACTAATACAGATCCATATCCGAAGTTTGAATTCCTGGTTTAATATAGTTTGATTTGTATTGGTCTTTTCTTTTCTTTTCTTATCTAAATAAGCACAAAGGGGAAAGAATAGGATTGGCACTGTCAGTGAAAGGGTTAGAAACCATGATTTCCAATCATTTTTGAGTTGATGCCCATTTTTGACAAACATAAAAATAGCGACTCCCCATAGTGGTAGGAGGCTGTATAAAAGTGTAATAGGTTCCATTTATTTGATTCCAATTGTAGTAAACATTCCTGCACAATCAGCAGCTGCAGTTGCTGCCATGGCTGGGGCAAGCATGTTTAAACTCATGTCTGCTGCAAATTCCCCGACAAAATCAATGTATTCATTTTTCAACTGCGAGTATTTTGAATTGAAACATTCTCTAAACTTTGAAAGCTTAATTGGAAGTGCTCTTGTGGAAGAGACGTTTTCTTCTATTTCTATATCGTACAATTTGTTTTCTTTACTAAAATACAGAGTTGCAATTTTTAATCCTTCAACATAGTGGATAAGTACAAAACTATTGTCTTTGTTGAATTTCTGTACAAGTTGAGTGATGACAGGGTTCTTAAGGTTTTTCGAGGTTAAAACCAAGTCGTATACGTTAGAACTCTCGACAGAAGATCGTGTCTGTTTCTCTACCAGTTTGATTTTCGCTTGAATTTCATAGTTCTCATACTTTAAAGTGGTTTGCTCATTTTTTAGTTCATTGGGGTGAGGTTTGGCCATAAAACTTGTGATTTTTTCTTCTCTGCATCCCAGAAAAATGAATAAAAGTAAAACAGGGAAAAATGTTTTTTTCATATTTATTGATTTTTCGTTATTTTGCGCAAAGGTATTTTTTTACGTTTTTTTAGCGATAATGAAAGACCGTTTTTTCAGGAAAAAGATCTGCAATCGATTTCTTTATCTCTTAAAGGGTCATGGATAAATCTTCATACGCCTATACACTGCATTTTTTTACAGTTGATTGCTCCTGTTGTATCAATAGGTATGAGTTCCATTCTTTACTCCATTTATCGTTTTGATCGCTATGGCTAAGCCTTTTGGTCGTTGCATGCTAATCGTTTGCTTATAAGCAAACGAAACATCGCTTATAGGCAAACGAAACATTGCTTATAAGCAAACGAAACATCGCTTATAAGCAAACGATTAAGCCATCGCAAAGAAACTCCTTAGTCATCGTCTTTCAATCTCTTAGACATGGTAAGTCAACTGCAAGAAAGCTACACGCATAAAATTCCCCCTCCCCAGTGTATTGGCACTTGGGATAATCAGGCTGTTGGGGTGAAGAGCCAAAGCACACTCCTTGGTGGTTTTATTTCGTGTTTTTGAGTATTAAAAGAGCTTCAGGGCCCATATTGAAAAGCAAATCGATGATGCTGAGATTCGGTTGGAAGCCCCGTTTAGAATCGAAAACTTGATAGTAAGGGCGAGCAGTAAACTCTGGATCGGTTTCACGAAACTCTTTTTTGGGATGAATGAGTTCGCGAAAATCCACCTCTTGTTCACTAAAGACCGTTTGATACGCTGCTGTTCGTTCCATGAGCGGATTGATATCTATGAGGCGGCAAATAAGGTGGCACAACTCCTCATTGAAGTCGATCAGGAAATCGTACTTCTGTTCATAGAATGGGCGGAAGTCATCCTTGTAATACTCAAAGAACGGGGTGCTGTTATAAGCCGATTCGATGGCATTCCAATGCAGATGTCGCCAGTTGCCATGATCAGAGATACGGATATCCTTCATCGGTGCCTTGTTGGTTTCCGGGCGCACGATGGGCACAGAAAGGTCCAATTGCCCGTTTGGCCCAGCAATGGTACATCGGTTGCGATAGGTCTGCTTCACGTAATGATCGTGTTGCTCGATACAAATCTTTCCGTAATTGGCTAGTTTACTATAATATTGCACAGGGGCTAAGTAAGCCGATGTGAGGTAAGCGGTTTTTAAGTTTGTTGAATCCATGACAAGAGTAATACAAGTTAGTTAATCGAGTGGAAGAGTCTGTCCCAACGATACCCCTTCAGAGGGCCACTGTAGGGCTCTTTCGAGAACCAGATGAACCCCGCTCTTCCGATAATGTGGTCTTTCGGTACCAGCCCGAATAAGCGGGAATCCGATGGAATGCGCGTCTGATTGGCACACATCCAATAATAATCTTTGGTAAAGATACAGTGCTGCGTTGGGCGACCGTCGACGTAAAGTGTCTCGTTTTGAATAGAGGCCTTTTTCCCTTCGTGGAGAACCAGCGTATTTCTTAACAACAAGATGTTCCACGGATAGACACGGACCGCGCGTCCTTTACCCGGTACGACGATCGGGTAGACTTGTCGTTGCCCGGGTTCATTCATTGGTCGCAACCAAACAGGGCCTTTCATGCTCGCTTTCAGGCGGTTATATTGGTATACATCGAAAGCTCGGATGTGTGTTTGTGAAGTAGTGTCGAGTGGGGCATCAGCCTCTAGCCCCAGTCGGGTAAGTATCGAAACCAAGCGCATCTCCAGTGTATCCGGATAGCTGTAAAGAGACTTCAGAAGCCCCTTTTTCCCTGGTGGTTGCGTGATCAGTAGGAAGGTAGAGTCGACCAGCAGCGTATCGCCCGGTATGCCGGCACAACGACTGATAAAAAGCTCCCGGCGGTCAATGACCGGCTCTTTAAAATTCCCTGGGTTATTAAACAAGACAACCTCTCCGCGTGTGATACTCTTTTCGTGCCAACGGTGATAACCGAACCACTTCATTAGAGGCGTTCGTAATCCATAACTCCATTGGTTCACGATGAGGCGTTCGCCTTGAAGTAGGGTAGGTGCCATGCCGGTCGACGGAATCAGGCAAGAGGCCCATAAGAAGCCACGGAGCAACAGGACAGCCACTATTGCTCCGGTGAAAGCTCCGATCCATTTCAATGTTCGTTTATTCATCCTTGATACCTTCTGCTGTTTATCCTCCCTGAGAGGCAACCAGTTGGTTTTAATCCCTTATCCGACCCATTTGAATAGGCGGCTCCAGCGAATCTTACCATCGAACCATCCCCGATCTTTATCTAACGACAGCCAAACAACAATCGGCTTACCCACCACGTGATCTTCCGGTACGAATCCCCAGTAACGTGAGTCGGCCGAGTTATGGCGGTTGTCGCCCATCATCCAGTAATAATCCAACTTGAAGGTGTAGGTGGTTGTCTTCTTACCGTTGATGTAAAATCCATCGGCTTTCACTTCCAGCGTATTCCCTTCATACGCCTTGATGCAACGCTCGTAGATAGCTAAGTTCTCATCCGTTAGTGTGACGGTAGAACCTTTGGCCGGTATCCAGATCGGTCCGTAATTATTTCGGTTCCATTTAGTATAAAGATTTTGCGGATAGAGCTGTCCGGCATAATCTTCCGGTTCCATCACGATTCTGCTAATCAACTTTTTGTTGCCCGAGAACGTCTGAAACATCTTCTTGGTCAAGGGCAAATGGTAAACAGGATTCAAGCCCCCCGTTGCATTCCGGCTATTCAACCCCATGTTGACCAATCCCTCTTCGGCATGGCCGCTCTCTATTAAGGCCTGATCATCCTTGCTGATGCCCATCTCTCTCAGCATCTCTTCGGGGATATAACCTCCGGTAGTCTGCACAAAGTAATTGAACTGCAAATTTTCCGGATTCTCAATCGCTTTTCCATCGATCCTCACCTGCCCGTCGATGATCTGCAGCGTATCGCCTGGAAGCCCCACACAACGCTTCACGTAATTCTCGCGACGATCCACCGGGCGCACCACCACTTCGCCATACTCCCGAGGATTAGACAAGATCGCTTTGCGTCCTGCTGCATAATAAAAGTCATAAATCTCCCGTTGCTGTGCCCGAGTCAAGCTGTCCATGTTGACCGCTTTCGGGTAGAGACTTTGTCCTTCCGCATAAGCCAGCGAGTAGAAGTCTGTTTGTTGGTAATTCACCGCCACCGTGTCCCCTGCCGGGAAGTTGAACACCACGATGTCGTTGCGTTTCACCTTACCGAACCCTGGCACCCGTTTGTACTTCCACTGTGGCCATTCGATATACGATTTGCTATTGAAAATGGGCAACGTATGTTGTGCTAGCGGCATGGATAGGGGCGTATTGGGCACCCGAGGACCGTAACTCATCTTACTCACATAAAGGAAGTCGCCCACCAACAGTGATTTTTCCAATGAAGAAGACGGGATTTGGTAGTTCTGAAACACATAGATGTTCACAAAGTAGACAGCCACCAACGCAAACACAATAGCATCTACCCAACTCATAACAGCCCGAACAGCCGGATTCTTCGCTTTACGCCAGAACGACCAAGGGATTTTTTTAGTGATATAAACGTCAAAGATGAATGGGATAACGATGAGGCCCAGCCAACTTTTTACCCAGATAAGAAAAGCTAGATAAAGCACTAAGGCTATCGTACATTTTATCCACTGTATGCGTGCTATTGGTTTCATTATGGAACGGATTATGGTGATCTAATTCAGTTAGTTATTTAAAAATGGGAAGAGGTCTTTCATCCCTAAAAAACCCTGGTGAGTTGCCGTATATTCGGCCACTAAGACAGCACCGAGAGCAAAACCTTTACGGTTCTTGGCATCGTGTGTGATGCTGATGCTATCGGACTCGGATTCGTAGCGTATGGTGTGCAGTCCAAACACCTCACCTTCGCGGATCGACTCAATAGGCAGTTCCTCGGCTTTAGCGGTAGCCTCTTCAGCCTTCACCCAACGCGCTTTGCGGTCAAGTTGTTCGAGTACCCCCTCTGCCAGCGTGATAGCGGTACCGCTTGGAGCATCAAGTTTATGAACGTGGTGTGTTTCGCTCATGCTCACGTCATACGCTGGGAATTGATTCATGAGTTTCGCCAGATAGCTGTTCACAGCCGAAAAGAGAGCCACCCCTAGGCTAAAGTTAGAGGCCCAGAACAGCGTTTGGCCACCGGTGGTGCAGAGAGATTTTATCTCGTCGGCATGCTCCGCCATCCATCCCGTGCTGCCCGATACCAGTTTCACACCCGCATTGAACGTTTTCATGTAGTTGGCATAAGCCACCATCGGATTGGTAAACTCTATCGCCACATCGGCCGATTTAAAAGCAGCCGATTCAAAAGCGTCTTGGTTATTTACGTCGATGATGCAGACAATCTCGTGTCCGCGGTTTAGGGCGATTTGCTCAATCTCTTTGCCCATCTTTCCGTAACCGATTAATGCTATTTTCATTGTTTCCCGATTTATCTTTTACTGTTATAGACGCAAAGATAAGATTTTTATTACATTTGCTGTGTATTTTAACGACTTGTTAACATGGAAGTTCTACTGCAATATCTTTGGAAACACAAGATATTTCCTCTTAAACCCTTACAGACAGTAGCGGGAGTGCCTGTAGAAGTTATTGATACCGGCTTATGGAACAGAGATGCCGGTCCCGACTTTTTTAATGCCAAGCTAAAGATTGACAGCACTTTGTGGGTAGGCAATGTAGAGGTCCATCAGCGTTCGTCCGATTGGTATCGGCATGGACATGACCACGATAAAGCCTATGATTCAGTGATTTTGCATGTGGTTGCTTCGGTCGATGCAGAGGTGAGGCGGTCCGATGGTGAAGCCGTGCCGCAGCTCCTTTTGAATTGTCCAGATCAGATGCGTGAGCATTATGAACGGTTGTGTCATCAACAAGAACATCCGGCTTGTGTTGAGATCCTTCCCACGCTGAGCCGGTTCACGGTTCATGCCTGGATGGCAGCCCTTCAAGCCGAACGAATTGATGCCAAAGTGTTGGTTCTCAAGGCTTGGTTAGCGCACTGCAACGGCGATTGGGAGGAGGCTTTCTTTATCGCTTTGGCGCGCAACTTTGGGTTCGGACTCAATGGGGATATCTTTGAGCGTTGGAGCAAGCAGCTAGCTTTTAGAGCCATCAACAAGCACCGCGACAATCTCTTTCAAGTAGAGGCTTTCTTTTTCGGACAAGCCGGCTTGTTGGCCGATGCCTCCGGAGACACCTACTATGAGTCCCTACACAGAGAATACCTTTATCTGGCCCATAAGTTCGAGTTACCCTCACCAATGGATAAAAGTCTGTGGCGACTTTTGCGTTTACGTCCCGGCAATTTTCCCTACATCCGTTTAGCCCAACTCGCCTATTTGTACCATCGCAGTGAAAATCTTTTTTCGCAACTGATGGAAGCCGACTCCTTAGCCGACTTGCGAGCATTGCTCTCCACTCGTACCTCAGCCTATTGGGAAACACACTTTCTCTTTGGTAAAGAGAGCAAACAGCAGGAGCGGAGCATGGGGACGCGATCGGTCGATTTGCTGATTCTTAATACCGTTGTCCCTTTTTTACAGGCGTATGGTGTACATAAAGGTGATGAGCGTCGTTCGGTACGAGCGCAACAATTCATGGAGGAGTTGAAAGCCGAGGAGAATTACATCACAAGAAAGTGGCGAAGTGCCGGGATTCAAATTGAATCGGCGGCCGATAGTCAGGCGCTGATCCAGTTGGAAAAGGGTTATTGTGAGAAGAAAAAATGCCTGCATTGTCGGTTCGGATATGAGTTTCTGAAGAGAAAATAAACGCTGTATTTCTTTACAATCAATACTTCGGTAAATAATTGATTAACTATCTCAAAAACAATGAGTTACATTAACAAGAGTTAGCATAAAAAGAATGGTCAAGTGGCTGATTTTTAG